>JAFURI010000140.1 GCA_017471885.1 Clostridia bacterium
CAATTTCTGATGCGGAAAGGATTCTTCCGTTTCAATAAAAAACAGTGCTGCAGCACTGTGTTTTATTGAAACCGAGGCCTCGACGGCATACCTGCCTGACCGGCAGGAAACAAATTGACGGGGGAATCCATTCGTGGTATCATGTTCACGAAAATGAAATATCCAGGCAAGGTGTCCGGGTGCGGAAGCTGCCCCGGATGAAAAGGGAAGCCGGTGTGAATCCGGCGCAACAGCCATTACTGTGTTTCGGTCGTGCGGCTGCACACGCCATTGGACGTACGTCCGAGAAGGCGCAGCCGGGGGAGCAATCCAGCCGATCAGCCAGGAGACCTGCCTGCCTGCGGGAGAAAACGGTTTTCCGGGCAAGGGGAAAATGCGTGACCGGCGGGGATGGAGTCCATCCGCGCTGTTCCTGCATCCTCCGACCCGGCGGATGCTTTTGCTTTATGGAGGAGTCAGCGTGAAGCACGCCTGCCGCGATTGCTCCGGCGCTGGGGCGTGGGCGGCACCTGTGACTGTTTCGGCAAGTGAGACCTTCTTCTGTACGTCACAAGCGTCCTGACGCTTGCGCTGCTTGTGCTGGTTAATGTCCTTCTGTGAGGTGAAACCATGGCTGATCAAATGCAGAGTCATCAGTTCTTTCAGAATACGGCGTGCGAGTTTTTCCCCTGCCACGGGGATATTTCCGCAGAGGATTTCAACTGTCTGTTCTGTTTTTGCCCGCTGTATGCGCTGGGCAGGGCGTGCGGCGGGAATTGCACCTACACGGAAAAGGGCCGCAAAAGCTGCACGGAATGCTCGTTTCCGCACGAAAGAAAGAACTATGACGCCGTGCTTGCCCGGTATGGCGATATTGCCGCGGTAGTGAAGCTCGTGGACGGTGAGAAATAATGAACGTAAGACAGCAGGCGCAATGGCGCTGGGATCATGTAGCGAAACCCCTGCATTCGCTGGGACGGCTGGAGGATATGATCGTGCGGATTGCCGGCGTCCAGCAGACTGCCGACGTGCGTATTGATCGGCGGTGTGCGCTTGTATTCTGCGGCGACCACGGCGTGGTGGCCGAGGGCGTAAGCCAGTCTGGAAGCGAAGTGACGGCGCTGGTGGCGAAGTCTATTGCGGAGGGGACGGCAAATATCAACCTGATGGCAGGCGTATCCGGGACAGAAGTTTACGCTGTGGATATGGGCATGCTCCGTCCGGTTCCGGGAACCATCGACCGCCGCGTTGCCTGCGGTACGCAGAACATGGCGCTGGGCCCTGCCATGACCCGCGCGCAGGCCGAACAGGCGTTGCAGGCGGGCGTCGATCTGGTGGGCGGACTGAAGGCGGAGGGCTTTCAGCTGATCGCCACGGGCGAGATGGGCATCGGCAACACCACCGCCTCTGCATCCCTCGCCTGCGTGCTGCTGGGCTGCCCGCCGGAGGAAATGACCGGGCGCGGAGCAGGCCTTTCCGACGCAGGGCTGGAGCGCAAGCGCAGCGCGATTTCCCGCGCGCTGGCTGTCAATCAGCCGGATGCGGACGATCCTGTCGACGTGCTGGCGAAGGTCGGCGGCTTTGAGATCGCCGGGATGGCGGGCGCATTTCTCGGCGGCATGAAGCACCGGGTGCCCATCGTGATTGACGGGGTGATCTCCGCCGTGGCGGCGCTGATTGCGGCGCGGATCAATCCGGAGGCGAAGCCCTTCATGCTGCCCTCCCACATGAGTCGCGAGCCTGCCATGACGCGCATCATGGACGAGCTGGGACTGTCGCCTATCCTCCATGCAGACATGGCGCTGGGCGAGGGTACAGGCGCAGCGGCGGTTATTCCGCTGCTGGATATGGCTCTGAAGGTTTACCACGGCCCGCATACCTTTGATGATCTGGGCATGGACGCATATATGCCTCAGGAGGAAGCAACATGATCGTACTGGTGACAGGCGGCAGCGGCTGCGGAAAATCCACCTGGGCGGAAAAGCTGGTCGCCTCCCTGCCCGAGGGAAACCGCTTTTACATTGCCACCATGCAGGTCTATGATGAGGAATCTGTCCGGCGCGTGGCGCGTCATCGTGCGCAGCGGGCGGACAAGGGCTTTTGTACCATCGAGTGTGAAAAGGATCTTGCTTCGGCGGACGTGCCTCCGGGCAGCGTCGTGCTGCTGGAGGATCTGGTGAACCTGACGGCCAACGAGATGTTTGACGGCGGCGACGTGCGGCGGATTGTGCCTGCGCTGCGGGAGCTGTCCAAACGCTGCCGCCATCTGGTGATGGTCACCAACGACGTGTTTTCCGACGGCGCGGTCTATGCCGAATCCACACAGGAATACCTGTGCCGTCTGGCGGAAATCAACCGGGAGGCGGCTCAAATGGCAGACAGTGTGGTGGAGATTGTGTATTCCATACCCGTCCCGGTGAAAGGAGAAGCGCCATGCGTGTGATCCGTTCCTTCGTGATTGCGTTCTCAACCTATTCGCGCATTCCCATGCCGCAGGTGAAGTGGTCGGATGAAAACCGCAGGTACGCCATGTGCTTTTTCCCGCTGATCGGCGCGGTGATCGGCCTGATGCTGTGGGGCTGGCTGTGGCTGTGCGATAAGCTGGGCATGGGCGCGCTGCTGCGAGGCGCGGTCGGCGCGCTGCTGCCCCTGCTGGCGACGGGCGGCATCCACATGGACGGCTTCATGGATACCAGCGACGCGCTGGCTGCATGGCAGTCCCGGGAGCGGAGACTGGAAATTCTCAAGGACAGCCATGTGGGCGCGTTTGCTGTGATGGGCTGCGCAGGTTATCTCCTGCTGGCAGCCGGTCTGCTGGGCGAGGCCGCTGCTGCGGACGGCCCCCTGCTGCTGTGCGCATTCATGATCTCCCGCGCCATGAGCGCATGGGCGCTGGCCGCCTTCAGAAGCGCCCGGCCCAAGGGCATGCTGGACGCGTTTGCTCAGGCGGCGCACAAGCGGATGGTCGCCGTCAGCTGCATCGTATATGCGGCGGTCTGCGGACTGGTGTGGGCATTCTTCGGCGGGTGGCTGGCGCTGGTTTGTCCGCTGACGGCTGTGCTGTGCCTCGTGTACTACCGGCATATGGCGTACAGGCACTTCGGCGGCGTAACGGGCGATCTGGCGGGCTGGTTTGTGCAGATCACGGAGCTGGCGCTGACGGCGGTAATCGTATTCGGGAGGTAAAAAGGAATGAAGCTGTACATCGGCGGCGCTTATCAGGGACAGGCGGAACTGGCGGCGTTGGAAAATCCCGGCGGCGAAATATATCCTGATTTTCATGAGACCATCCGGGAGGCTGTCCTGACGCAGGGGCAGGAGCCCCGCGAGTTTGCCCGGCGTTTCTGCGACAGGCATCCGCAGGCCGTTGTGGTCGCCAACGAGGTGGGCGCAGGCGTGGTGCCCGTGGAAGCGTCAGAGCGCGCCTTCCGGGAAGCGGCGGGTCGGGCGCTGTGCATCGTCGCTCAGGAGGCGGAGCAGGTTGTCCGCTGCGTGTGCGGGATCGGGGTGCGCATCAAGTGAAGTGGATTCTGATCCGGCACGGCAGGACGCAGGGAAACCTGGAGCAGCGCTACGTCGGCTGCCGCACGGACGAGCCCCTGTGCGGGCAGGGTGCTGCAGAGCTGCGGGGGAGGGAATATCCTCCTGTGAAGAAGGTCTACGTCAGCCCCATGAGGCGCTGTCTGGAAACGGCGGCGATCCTTTATCCGGACGTGCCTGCGGAGATCGTCGAAGACCTCCGCGAGTGTGATTTCGGTGAGTTTGAAAACAGGAATTACGAGGAACTGAACGGCCGCGCGGATTATCAGGCGTGGATTGATTCAGGCGGAGAGCTTCCGTTTCCGGGCGGTGAAAGCCGCGCAGCGTTTGCACAGCGCTGCGTCGCCGCCTTTGAGGGAATCCGACGTCAGCAGGAGGACTGTGCGCTGATCGCCCACGGCGGTACGCTCATGGCTGTGATGGAGCGCTATGCCCGGCCTGAGGGAAGCTACTTTGATTTTCAGGTAAGGAACGGCTGTGGATTTGCGATGGATGAAACCGGCGCGTACACCGCTGTCCCGTAATGGAAAAACGCCCCGGAGGAAATGACGGTTCATTTCCTTCGGGGCGTTTGTGACGCCGGTGAGCTTCCGGCAGGAGCGTCCCTGCCATTGCTCAAGCATTTCATGCATCCATTCGTATACGTCCATGTCATAGACAGCGTGAAGATTCTCCGGGGTGAGCGCGGCGCCGATCTCCCCCTGCGCCGCGCATCTGCCGTGATTCAGCAGCACGGCGTGGGTTCCGTATCGCCTGGCGAGGCTCAGATCATGCACGACGGACATGACCGCCCGGCCCGGCTGCTTCAGCCACTGGCCGATCAGGGAGAAGATGTGCTTCTGGTACACCAGGTCAAGATGATTGGCGGGCTCGTCCAGAATCAGCACCTGCGGATTCTGCGCAAGGAAGGTGCGCTGCAATTCACCGCCGGAGAGCGTCAGTACGCTGGCATGGCGCAGCTCCGTCAGGCCTGTCAATTCGAGGGCCTTTTCCACCTGATTCCTGCCATCGTCATCCCGGGCGGAGAGAAAGCCGGAGGAATAAGCGTAGCGGCCAAGCCCTACGACTTCGTCCTCGGAGGTATGGGCCATGTCAGACATGATGACAACCTGAGGATTAAGCGCGAGGATCTCCTCCGGATTAGTGTTCGCGCCGGACTGCACGGCGGGCAGCTGCGGCACGGAAGCGGGATAGTCGCAGTACAGGCTGCGGCTGAACATGTCGGTCACAGTGACGGTGCTGCTTTCAGCCGCCACGGAAGCCCTGCTGAACATCATCAGCAGGGCAAGTGCCAGCGGCACAAGCAAACGGGAAACGAGCTTCCTGGACATAGTAGTCCATCCTCATCTTTGATCAAATGAATTAGCACGAGGAAACAAAAAAGCGTTCCCTCCCTGAGGAACACTAACCAGACCGGCGGTCCACCTTTACCGCATGCAGCATCTGACAATGCAGACACACAAAAAAGGGCTTTCAGCCCCAATAGCATATCCCACTCCCAGGGGAATGATGGTTTCACGGTGTAAACAAGTCTCCCGGCTTGGTCTCATCCTACTCATGCACCTTCCCGCTTTCGCGGTAGTTTCCATCGCATTTTCGTCAACTTCACGGTTACTGGGATAGCTCGGAACCTATGGTCGGCCATCTCTGCCTATACCGCGCATCGCTGTGCAGATACACCGGCTATTCATTTGTCGGGTATATTATAGTCCACCTGCATCCATACGCCAATTTGTTTTTCAGAATTGCCGCAGGGAACAACCGGCTGCTGCTCACAGCTGCTGCAGATATCTCCGCCACCGGTCAACCTGCACGGAAATGGCCTCGCCGGAGCGCGTGAAGGCGTGGAATTCTTCTGCGGTCACCCAGCGGAAGCCCTCCGTCTCGCCCTCCTGCAGGCGGACGGCGTCTCTGGGCGCGTCTGTGATACACAGATAGCAGACGTAGTGCGTGTCGCGGGAGCAATGCCGGCCAACCTCGGTGAAGCTTATGCCGGAGAGACCGGTTTCCTCACGGAGCTCCCTGCGGGCGCAGGCAAGGGAGTCCTCGCCCATCAGGGCGGATCCGCCTGCGGTGGCCTCGTAGAAGCCGGGATAGTTGGGCTTGAGGCGGGAGCGCTTCATCAGCAGATAGCTGCCGTCCGTGTGACGCACCAGCACCTCGCTGACCAGATGATACAGTCCCTCCGGAATCGCCTCGCCCCGGATCAATACGCCGCCGGTGCGTCTGCCGTCCCGGTCATATGCATCCCACAGCTCCATGGCGTCTCCTTTACTGCGCCGCGCCCAGCTTGCGCAGGGCTTCCAGCGCGGCGGCCTGCTCGGCCTGCTTCTTGGTGCGGCCGCTGCCCCGGCCCAATTCCACGCCGTCGCGGGATACCATGGCCTCAAACACGCGGTCATGGGGCGGGCCGGACTGGCCGATGGTTTCGTACACAGGGGTGGTGCCGCCGTCCTTCTGGAGGTATTCCTGCAGCGCGCCCTTGCTGTCCTGCATGGGACGGCGCACGTCCTCCGGGCGTGGCCAGCAGCGGGCGACGATCCTGCGGGCTTCCTCCAGTCCGCCGTCCAGATACACCGCGGCAAGGATCGCCTCCATGGCGTCGCACAGCACGCTGGGCTTTTCCCGCCCGCCGGTGAGGGCCTCGCCTTTGTCCATCAGCAGCGCAGGGCCCACGCCCAGAGAAGCGGCTACCTGACTCAGGGCGGCTTCGCACACCAGCAGCGCGCGAAGGTGGGTCAGCTGGCCCTCCTGATGCTCCGGATAAGCGGCGTAGAGGTAATCGCTCATGAGATACTGCAGCACCGCGTCGCCCAGAAATTCCAGACGCTGGTTGTCGTTCCTGCCCATGGAGGGATGAGTCAGCGCCTGACGCAGCAGGGACGGATCCTTGAACTGGTACTGCAGAGCCTTCATCAGATTTTGCATGATACGTCTCCTTTGAAAAAACGAACCAACCGGAGGATGCAGCGTGTGCAGCCTCGGGTTGAGTCATTTGTCTGACAAACACGCAGGGCCCCTTCAAAACGAAGGGGCCCCGCAGAATACATCCCTCCCCACGCGGAGCCTTCTGCAGCCGAAGGGGCGCAGCTGGATCGCGGAAAGGGTGTCGAGAGGGCTGAAAGCCCTTCGCGGAAGTCCGGAGGGCAGAGCCCTCTGGTTACTGGTTCTTTTCGATGTAATCCACCACGTCGCCCACGGTGCGCAGCTTCATGATCTGGTCATCCTCGACCATAATGCCGAACTGGTCCTCCAGATCCATGACCATGACCATGACGTTGGCAGAGTCAGCCTTCAGATCCTCGATCAGGCGGGACTCGCGGGTGATGGAAGCTTCGTCGACCTTCAGCTGCTTGGCGATCATGGACTTGACGGTATCAAAAATCATGCTGGTTTCCTCCTAAATATCGTATGATTGCGGATGTATATGTTCAACCCGGATGGGATGGAACCGTATTTCACTCGGCGTCAGCGAGCTGGGACACACCCTTTTCGATGATGCCGACCACGTTGCCGTCGATCATCTTGATCAGCTGGCCGATGGCGCAGGAGAACGCGTGACCGCTGGAGGAGCCGTGGGCCTTGACCACAGCGCCCTGAACGCCCAGCAGGGGAGCGCCGCCCACCTCCTGGTAGTCCATCAGCTTCTTGACGCGGCGGAAGGCGGGCTTGGCCATCAGTGCGCCCAGCTTGCAGCGGGTGTCGGCCATCATCTCGTTTTTGATGATGCCCAGCAGCGTGCCGGCAACGCCCTCCATGAATTTCAGCACCACATTGCCGGTGAAGCCGTCGGCCACCAGCACGTCAGCCACGTCGCCGGTGATGTCGCGGGCCTCCACGTTGCCTACGAAATTGTAGGGGGCCTTCTCCATCAGGGGATAGGTCTCCTTGACCAGCGCGTTGCCCTTTTCGGCCTCCGCGCCGATGTTGATCAGGCCTACGCGGGGCTTCTCAATGCCCATCACGCCCTTCATGTAGGCGTCGCCCATGACGCCGAACACTTGCAGGTATTCGGGCTTGCAGTCCACGTTGGCGCCGCAGTCGATGAGCAGGAAATGGCCCTTGCCGTTGGGCATCAGGGGAGCCAGCGCGGGACGCTCCACGCCGGGAATGCGGCCCAGACGGAACATGCCGCCTGCCAGCACCGCGCCGGTGGAGCCGGCGGATACGAAACCGTCTACCTGCTTGTCGCGCAGCTTCAGCATGCCGATGACGGTGGCGGACTTCTTCTTGGAACGAACGCCCATGACGGGGCTTTCGTGGTTGGTGATTACTTCAGGCGCGTCCACCAGGGTGATGCGGCTGCGCACGTCGTCGCAGTCCTTGAGCAGGGGCTCAATGTCGGCGATCACGCCTGCCAGCTCCACCTCGATATTGGGAAAACGGCGCAGCGCCTCAATTGCGCCCTCCACAGGGGCCTTCGGGGCAAAGTCGCCGCCCATGGCGTCCACAAAAATACGCATAATGGAGTCCTCCTCCCGTATATGGCGGTTAAACAAAAGAATACACAATATTCTATCATAATTCTGCCTGTGTTGCAAGCAGGAGTCGGCTGCGCGCCGTAGAATCCATCAGGCAAAGACTATTCGTCCGGAGGTGCATATCATGAGCTTTCCCAAGGGATTTGTGTGGGGCACGGCGGCCTCGTCTTATCAGATTGAGGGCGCATGGCAGGATTCGAGCAAGGGCCCGTCCATCTGGGATGATTTCTGTGCGGAGCCGGGAAGGGTCAGGGATGGCAGCGACGGAAGGGTTGCCTGCGATCATTACCGTCTTTTCCGCGAGGACGTGGAGCTGATGGCGCGGATGGGCGTGAAGAACTACCGCCTGTCCATTTCCTGGCCTCGGGTGATGCCCGAGGGCACGGGCAGGGTGAATCAGGCCGGTCTTGACTTCTATGTGCAGCTGGCGGACTGCCTGCTGGCGCATGGGATCCGCCCCCTTGTGACCCTGTATCACTGGGATCTGCCCAGCGCGCTGCATCAGAGGGGCGCGTGGCTGAATCCGGATATGCCCGAATGGTTTGCGGAATATACCCGTACTGTGGCGCAGGCGCTGGGCGAAAGGGTGAAGGATTACATCACCCTCAACGAGCCCCAGTGCATCATCAATCTGGGCTATGAAACCTGCGAGCATGCGCCGGGCATCCGCTTCCCCCTGCGGGACACGGTGCGCATGGCCCACAATGTGCTCAAGAGCCACGGCAGGGCAGTGCAGGTGCTGCGGGAAACCGTACCGGGCGTTCGCGTGGGCTATGCGCCCTGCGGCGACGTGATGATGCCCCTGACCGACAGCCCGGAGGATATCGAGGCGGCCCGCAAGGCATACTTTGCGCCCTCCGGCAACGGCATGGTGGGCTTCAACACCGCCTGGTTCAGCGATCCGGTGTGCCTTGGGCGCTATCCTGAGGACGGGCTGAAGCTGCTGGGACAGTACCTGCCCGAGGGATGGGAAAAGGATATGCCCCTGATCAGCGAAAAGCTGGACTTCTACTGCCAGAATATCTACAACGGCCAGTATTTCCGCGCGGCGGACAATGCGCAGGGCTATGAGAGGGTGGAGTTTGCTCACGGCTGGCCCCGTACCACCATGGGCTGGCCCGTCACGCCGGATGCGCTGTACTGGGGGCCGAAGTTCCTGCATGAGCGCTACGGCCTGCCCATCGTGATTTCGGAGAACGGCATGGCCTGTCCGGATGCGGTGGCGGCCGACGGCGAGGTGCATGATCCCAACCGGGTGGAATACATCCGCCGCTATTTGAAGAGCCTGAAGCGGGCTGTTGACGACGGCGTGCCGGTGGAGGGTTACTTCTACTGGAGCTTCTGGGACAACTTCGAGTGGGCTCACGGCTATACCCAGCGCTTCGGCCTGACCTATGTGGATTTCCAGACCCTGGAGCGCATTCCGAAGGATTCCTGCCGCTTCTACAAAACGGTAATGGAGACCAACGGCGAAAACCTGTAAGGCAAAGAAAAAGGACGCATCCTGCGATGCGTCCTTTTTGCGTTACTTCAGCACCATCACGCTGCAGGCGGGGAAGGTGAAGGTTCCGGATACCTCCCTGTCTGTGAGCATGTCGGTGTAGCTGCCTGCAAGGGTGACGGTCTGATCCCTGCCGGAGTAGTTCTGCAGGAACACGGCGCCGCCCCGGCCGGTAGCGACCACGCCCTCGGGCAGCTTGTCCGGGAGCGCACGGGGGATATTCAGCGCGGAGATGATCTCCTCATAGATCGCGTCCAGACCGCTCTGATCCACCTTGGCGGCGAGGTAGTACGCCTCGCCCCTGCCATAGGCGTTGCGGGTCAGGCAGGGCATGCCCTGATAGAAATCGCTGCCGTAGGTTCCCAGCGTCTGCGCGCCGTGATTCTCGTTCAGCTCGCACAGCTCGTGGATGGGGAAGCTGCGGCCGTCCTGCATCACCAGCGCGTTGCTGTCCTGGGGATGCAGCGCGTCCAGCTCCGTGGCCCGTACGCCCAGCACGTCAATCAGCCCGTGGGGCGCGCCGCCCAGCCATGCCAGATCGGTGTCGTCCACCACGCCGGAGAAGTAGGTGGTCAGCAGCCGTCCGCCGTTTTCCACATAGGCGCGGAGCTTCTCCGCAAAGCCGTCGCGGAACATGAACAGCAGCGGAGCCGCCACCAGATCGTATCCGGAGAGATCCGTGCAGTCTCGCATGTCGCGGAAGTCCACGCTCACGCCCTGCTGCCACAGTGCGCGGTAGTGCATGTTAACCGTGTCAAAATACTGCATGTGGCCCAGCTGGCCGGACTGGGAGGATTCCACCGCCCACCAGCTGCTCCAGTCGTAAATGATGCAGACCTTCGCCTTGTCCCGGGGCGCGTCGTACAGGGGGGCCAGCTTCTCCAGCGCCGTGCCTACCTGCGTCACGTCCTCAAAGACGCGGCCCTCGCCCAGCCCGTCGTGATCCACCACCGCGCCGTGGAACATCTCCACGCCGCCGCGGCCCTTGCGCCACTGGAAGTACAGCACGCTCTGACTGCCGTGGGCCAGCGACTGCATGGAGGACAGCAGGTGCATCCCGGGCCGCTTGAGCTTGTTGACGCGCTTCCAGTTTACCAGCGAGGGGGAGGATTCCATCAGCAGGAAAGGCTGATCCTTGAAGGAACGCATCATCTCATGATTCATGGCGAACTCCGCCGCGCGGGCGATATCGTCCTCGCCGTGCCACTGGGGATACGCATCCCACGACACCACGTCCAGCGCCTCGGACAGGGAGAAGTAGTCGTAATCCCAGAAGCGCTCCATCAGGTTGGCGGTGCACAGCAGCTCCGGGTTCGCCGCCTTCACGGCGGCCTTCTCCCAGAGGATGAAGTCCTTGCACTGCTGGGTGGAGAAACGCCGCCAGTCCACCAGCATGGAGGTGTTGGCGCTCTGTCCGCGGGGGGAGGGAGGCTCGATCTGGCTCCAGTCGGAGTAGGTGCCGGCCCAGAAGGAGGTCCACCAGCTGCGGTTGAGGTTATCCAGGGTACCGTAGCGGTTCTTCAGCCATGCATGCCACTTCTTCTGGCAGTGCTCGCAGCGGCAGTCGCCGGAGTACTCGTTGCTCAGGTGCCACAGGATCACCGCCGGATGGTGGGCATAGCGCTCCGCCAGGCGGGTGTTCATGGCGCGCACCTTCTCCCGGTAGACGGGGGAGGAGGGGCAGTGGTTGTGCCTGTTGCCGAAGTGGTTGCGGTTGAAGTGCTCGTCCACGCGCAGCACCTCGGGATATTTCTGGGCCATCCATGCGGGACGCGCGCCGGAGGGCGTGGCCAGGATGATATGGATGCCGCCCTTCCACAGCCGGTCGATGACGCCGTCCAGCCAGTCAAAATCGTACACGCCGTCCTGGGGCTCCAGCTTCGCCCAGGAGAAAATGCCGATGGACACGCAGTTGACGTGTGCCTTGTGCATCAGCTCGATATCGCGGTCAAGGATGTCGGGGCGGTCCAGCCACTGGTCGGGATTGTAGTCGCCGCCGTGCAGGAAACGGGGAAAACGCGGTGTGAAGGTCATCGCGGAATCGCTCCTTTCAGCTCATTGGAACACAAGTCTATTTGAGCATAAATCCGGCTTTTTGTAAAGAGGCAGAGGCGCGGAGAATCAATTTCCTGTTGCAATTTTTCTTTCTGTCAGTATACTGGAATTGGAAAGAAATGAGCGTTCCCGTGCGTTATCATGTATGAAGGCTCATCGAAACGACCACTGGAGGCCGATTGTATGAAGAAAATCCTTGCCCTTATCCTTGTACTGATGCTGTTCTGCCTGTCTGTGCCTGCCATGGCTGCGGAGAAGACCGTGTTCAAGCTGGACAGCGCCAACAAGCAGGTGTTTGTGGGCGAAACGGTGCAGATGGCGCTGATTCGTCAGGGCGCGGCGGAAGCGGAGGGAACCGTCACCTATTCCTCCTCCAATGAAAAACGCGCTTCCGTGGACGCAAACGGTCTGGTGACCGGCCTGAGCCGGGGTCAGGTGACCATCACCGCCCGCCTCAAGACGGACAGCAAGACCTACAAGGCTACCCTGACGGTGACCGTGGCTGTGCGCGCCGATGAAATCAGCGTGAGCGAGGACAAGCTGACGGTGTACGCGGCGGAGGATCCCTTTGTGGCCCCGCTCCTGTCCGCCGACGCTTCCGACGCGTCCCTGCCTGTGCTGCTGCTGCGCAAGGGCAGCCAGCAGACTGTCAGCGCCACCGTCCTGCCCAAGGAGGCCGCCAACCGGAAGGTCACCCTGACCGTATCCAACGAGGAGGTTGTGAAGGTCAAGGGCAACGTGCTCACGCCCAAGGCTCCCGGCGAATGCGTGCTGACCATTGCCAGCGTGCAGAATCCCGAAATTGTGAAAAAGTACCGGCTGCTGGTGATCCAGCCCGTGACCAAGCTTGTGGTCAGCGCGGAGGAAAAGTCCCTCTATGTGGGCGAAACCCTCGCCCTGACGGCGGATTACACCCCGGACAACGCCTCTGTGAAGGACGCTGTGTGGTCCTCCGGCAGCGAGAAGATCGCCTCCGTGGACGCCTGGGGCGTGGTAACCGGCAGGAGCAAGGGCACGGTGACCATCAAGGCTGCCGCCGCAGACGGTTCCGGACGCTACGGCACGCTCAAGCTGACTGTGAAGCAGCAGCCGGAGTCCATCACCCTCAAGGAGAGCAGCATCGTGGTCAACGTGGGCAAACAGAAGAGTCTGACCGCTACCGTGCTGCCCGCCTCCACCAACGACAAGAGCAAGGTCTGGACTTCCTCGGACGAGAGTGTCGCCAAGGTCAACGGCAAGGGTCAGGTGACGGGCGTGGCTCCCGGCGTATGCACCATCACCTGCGCCAGCAAGGATTTCCCCGGCGTGTATACCACCGCCTCGGTGGAGGTCCGCCAGCCGGTGACCAAGGTCGCCTTCGCGGATACGAGCGTCACCTTCAACGTGGGCGACACCTGCCAGCTGTTCTGGCAGACCAGCCCTGCCAACGCTACAAACCCTGCGGTGACCTTCAAGACCAACAACAGCAAGGTGGCCACCGTGGACGCCGACGGTCTGCTTACCGGCCACAAGCGCGGCAGCTGCACCATCACGGTGACGGCCGCCGACGGCAGCGGCAAAAAGGACACCGTCAAGGTCAACGTGCTGCAGCCTGTGCTGGGCGTGCATATGGAGAACGATACCCTGCGCGTGGGCGTGGATGAGCGTTATACCGCCCGTGCCGTCATGGAGCCGGAGGACGCCAGCAACACCAACATGACCTGGTACACGGCGGATCCCACCATAGCCACGGTGAAGGGCACGAAGAACCGGCCCGTCATTACCGGTCATCGCTGGGGCACTACCACCATCACCGGCGTGACGGAGGACGGAGGGTACACGACCGCCGCCACCGTCAACGTGGGCAACTACGACAAGGCGCTGAAGATCACCGACCTGTACCTGCAGGACAACAAGATCAAGATTGTGGTGAACAACGAGAGCAACATGACGGTGACCCGCTTCTCCTTCGTCATCGAGTGCTACGATATCTACAACGCGCCCCTGATCTGCAACGAGAACTATACCCACGCCTTCTACGGCACCTACAACCTGACCCTGTACGAGGGCGACAACACCCGTCACGGCCGCTTCACCTTCAACGACTTCATCCAGCCTGCGCCCCAGATCGGGCGCGTGGTGATGCGCATCACCGGCTACAGCACCGATACGGGCTACAGCCGCGATATCCGCTCCAGCCGTCAGGTGGCGATGGAATACGTATCTCCCAGTTATATTGGCGAAACGCCCACTCCCGTGCCGGTGGTTACCCCCGAGCCTCTGCCGTAAAATGCTTTCAGCGCCGCGCTTCACATAGGAGCGCGGCGTTTTGCTGTTTTCACGGGCAGAAGTTTGTGCTATAATGATCCGGATTGATGGGAGGTATGCAAGATGGCGGATATTGTGGTGATCGGCGGCGGTCATGCGGGCTGCGAGGCGGCGCTTGCCTGCGCGCGCATGGGTATGGACACGCTGCTGCTGACCCTGAACATGGACGGAATCGCCCTGATGGCCTGCAACCCGGTGATCGGCGGTTCGGCAAAGGGTCATCTGGTCAGGGAACTGGACGCCATGGGCGGCGAGATGGGCCGCGCCATTGACGATACCTTCCTGCAGAGCCGCATGCTCAATACCTCCAAGGGCCCGGCGGTGCATTCCCTGCGGGCGCAGGCCGACAAGCAGGAGTATCAGAACCGTATGCGCACGGCGCTGATGAGTCAGGAGCGGCTCACCGTCCGGCAGGGCGAATGCGCCTCCATCGAGGTGGAGGGGGATCGTGTCTGCGCGGTGACTACCACCACCGGCATGCGGATTCCCTGCAGCGCAGCCGTCGTGGCCTCCGGCGTGTACCTGAAAAGCCGGGTGATCATCGGCGACTGGCACAAGGAGGAAGGTCCCCAGGGCCTGTGCGGAGCGAATCATCTGTCCGGGAGCCTTGCGAATCTGGGGTTTGAGCTGCGCCGCTTCAAGACCGGCACGCCGGCCCGCATCGACGTGAGATCCATCGACTTTGACGAGATGACGCCCCAGCCCGGCGACGAGCCTGTGACGCCCTTCTCCTTCATGACCGACAGGACGCTTGTCAACACCCATGAATGCTATCTGACGTGGACAAATGAGCAGACTCACGACGTGATCCGTCGGAATCTGCACCGTGCGCCCCTTTATTCCGGCGCGATCCATGGCATCGGGCCCCGCTACTGTCCCTCCATTGAGGACAAGATCGTCCGCTTTGCCGACAAGGACAGGCATCAGGTGTTCCTGGAGCCTGAGGGAGCAAAGAGCCGGGAATGGTATGTGCAGGGCATGTCCACCAGCCTGCCGGAGGACGTACAGTGGGAGATGTATCGCACTGTGCCCGGCCTTCGCAGGTGCGAGCTGACCCGTCTGGCCTACGCCATCGAGTACGACTGCATCGACAGCCGCGAATTGCGGCCCACGCTGGAAAGTCTGCGCATCGGCGGACTCTTCTTTGCCGGGCAGATCAACGGCACCAGCGGCTATGAGGAGGCGGCCTGTCAGGGGCTGATCGCGGGCATGAACGCCGCGCTGAAGCTGCAGGGCAGGAAGCCGGTGATCATCACACGGGACATGGCCTACGTCGGCGTGATGACCGACGACCTGACCACCAAGGGTACTGACGAGCCCTACCGTATGATGACCTCCCGTGCCGAGCACAGACTGCTTCTCAGGCAGGACAACGCGGATCTGCGCCTGACGCGCATCGCTTATGAGGCGGGCCTTGCCTCCTGGGAGCGCATGGAGCGCACGGAAAAGAAGCTGCGGGATACGGAGCAGCTGCGGGGCGTGCTGCATCAGACCCGCTATACCGCCTCCGCCTTCCGGGATGAGTGGCTGGAAAGGCATCAGCAGCCCCTGCCCGCGGCCTCCGTGTCTGCGGAGGAGCTTCTGCGCCGCCCGGAAATCACCCTTGAGCATCTGCAGGAAATGACTCCGGAGATCGCGGATTACACCCCCGCCGCCCGGGAGCAGGCACAGATTGCCGTCAAGTACGAGGGCTACCTCACCCGTCAGGATGCGCTGATCCGCAAGGCAAGGGAGCTGGAAAACGCCCTGCTGGACGAAGACGTGCCCTATGATCAGATCGCTGCGCTGCGTCTGGAGGCGCGGCAGAAGCTGCTGCGCCAGAAGCCCCGGTCGCTGGGCGCGGCCAGCCGCATTCCCGGCGTATCCCCGGCGGATATCGCCGTGCTCATGGTATGGCTGGAGCAGCATAAATCCAACACAAAGGAAGCGTAACGTATGAATCCCTCTTATCTGCTGGTGCTGCTGGGCGTGGCGATGGTATCCTATTCCGGCCCGCTGGTGAAGGGCGCGCTGCTGGCGGGAGCCAATCCGGTCAGCATCGCCATGCTGCGGATGGCTTTCTCCGCCCTGCTGCTGCTGCCCATCCTGTGTGTGAAGCGCAGGGGACAGACGGAAGCGCCCATCCGCCGGGTGTTTTCGCTCACACGGAGACAGTGGCTGTGGAGCGTGGCCGCAAGCCTGTTCCTTGCCTTTCATTATCTGACGTGGATGACCTCGCTTGACGCGACCTCCACCTTCGCCTCCGTGGCGCTGGTATGTACCCAGCCGCTGTTTGTGGCGGCGGTGTCCGGCGTTGTGCTCAGGGAGCCCATGCCGAAGAAGGCACGGCCCGGCGCGGCGGTGGCGCTCGTCGGCGCGATGCTCATTGGCCTCAACAGCCTGACGGGGCTGTCGGGGGATATCACCGGCGATCTGCTGGCGCTGCTGGGCGCGGCGTGTATGGCTGGTCACTGGCTGTGCAACCGTTACGCCCGCCGCACCACCGAGGCCATGCCCTTCGCCTTCCTGCTCTATGCGCAGACGGCGCTGCTGTTGCTGATCATGTCGCCCCTGTGCGGCGGAATTGAGGTGACGCCTGCGTCCCTGTGGTACATTCTGGGCCTCGCTGCCGGATGCACGCTGCTGGGGCATCAGCTGTTCACCATCGCGCTGGGCAAGGTGTCGGCCACGGTGGTGTCCTTCGCCATTCTGGGCGAGCCGGTGGGCGCCATGCTCTGGAGCATGCTCATGTTTGGTGAGGTGCCTACGGTGCTGCTGCTCATCGGCGGTGCGGTGACCATTCTGGGCCTGACGCTGTATCTGCTGGGTTCCATGAAGCATGAAGAAAAAATTGTAAAAAGCTGACAACCTGCTGTTTCGCTGCCGGAGAAACCGGGTATACATCCGGCAGAAGGGAGTGATACAGCATGAAGAAAACGTTCTGGACGATTTTGACAGCGCTGCTGCTGGTTGCGGCGGTATCGCTGGCGGAGGGAGCGCTGCTGCGTGCCGCAGGAGCGGAAGAGGCAGCGGATGCGGCTGTTCAAGTGGCCCTTGCCCATGCCGGAGAAGATGCGCAGGCGGATCTTGTGCTGCCCGGCAGGGAGGACGGGAAGGCCGCGTGGACGGTGCTGCTGATCCGCGAAGGCGCGGTGCTGGAGTATGAGATATCCGCCGACGGACGCGTACTGGAGGCCGACGTGTATGCATCCGGGGGAATGACGCCCTCGCAGATTATCGCTCTGCTGCAGGCGGAGAAGGGCCTGTTTGAACTGAAGGAAGCCGACGTGGATATGGACGACGGCCGCCTGATTCTTTCGGGCGAGGCGGAAATGGACGGAAAGCGCTATGAGTTTGAGGCGCTTATGCTGGACGGAACGCTGCTGGAATGGGAGCGGGACTGACTTGTTTACTTGAAAAAGCTGCGGAGACGCAGCCTTTTTTCTTTTGCTTGCTCCATTTCTGTAAATATGGTACACTAATGCAGAATGACAATACAGGGACTGGTTCCCTTATCCCAGGAGGATTATCATGAGCGAAGAAAAGAAGAAGGGCCTTTTTGCCCGACTGTTCCAGGGTCTGAGCAAGACCCGCAGCAACCTGACCGAGAAGGTTGACGATCTGGTGAAGGAGACCCGGAAGATTGATGAGGACTTCTACGAGGAACTGGAAGACATCCTGATCATGGCAGACTGCGGCGTGAAGGCCACCACTGCCATCATGGATGAGCTGCGCGAGCGCGTGAAGAACGAAAACGTGAAGGATGCTTCCGTGGCCCGGGAGATGCTCAAGGAGATTATGGTCAAGCAAATGGACATTCCCCGTCCTCCACTGAAGTGGCCCATGGTGATGCTGATTGTGGGCGTCAACGGCGTGGGCAAGACCACCACCATCGGCAAGCTGGCGCTGCGCTTCCAGTCCATTGGCCGCAAGGTGATGCTGGCTGCGGGCGATACCTTCCGCGCTGCAGCGGCTGATCAGCTGTCCGTGTGGGCCGACCGTGCCCGCGTGCCGATCGTCCGCCATGCCGAGGGCGCTGATCCTGCCGCCGTGGTCTTTGACGCGGTGAAGTCCGCCAAGGCCCAGGGCGCTGATCTGCTGCTGGTGGATACCGCCGGCCGTCTGCACAACAAGAAGAACCTGATGGACGAGCTGAACAAGATCCGCCGTGTGCTGGACCGTGAATACACCGAGGCGGACGTGCGCTGCATCCTGGTGCTGGACGCCACCACCGGCCAGAACGGTCTGGCCCAGGCCCGCGCCTTCAAGGAGGTGGCGGAAATCGGCGGCATCATCCTGACCAAGCTGGACGGCACCGCCAAGGGCGGCATTGCGCTGGCCATCCGTCAGGAGCTGGAAGTACCCGTGTGGTACATCGGCGTAGGCGAGGGTATCGACGATCTGCAGCCCTTCGTCGCAAAGGATTTCATCGACGCGCTGTTTTAAGGCAGTACAGGGATGATTTGCCGGGTTTATGGCGTTGTATGGGCAGATAAGCCGGAAAGGTCGTGCGTGTATGCGCCGTATCATCTGCGTTTTGCTGATCATGCTGTTTCTGCCCTGCGCTTCCCTTGCACAGGACTTGTCTCAGGTATCCGAATATACCCTGCAGACGGGCGAAATCGTCGACTATATTCATGACGTGCATCTGCTGCCTGACGGGAAGGTTCTGCTGCGCTACTACACGGCGGATCATGGCGACTTTGCCCGCAGCGCGGGCAAGGAAGGTCAGCTGTACAATCACTATATGAGCATCTTCACCGCAGAGGGCGGAAAGGTGTGGCAAAGCATGCCGGATTCCTATGAGCTGGCTCGGCGGGAGAATGACCAGCAGATTATTCTCCGGCCAGACTGTTTCATCTGGGAGTATTATCCCAATGGATCACGGTATGATTACTGCCGTACGGCATACGGCTTTGACGGTTCGGTCAGGGACGTGGTGCTGGATATCCAGACCCGTGACACAGCAAACGTTTGGAGCGCGCTGGCCCATTATTCTCTGGGCATTGCTTACGGGGATAGGGAGATCACGCTGGAGGCGGTCTCGCTGACCACGGGCGCATCGGCGCAGATCCCGGTGGACGCTGAAGGCGTGTTCCACGCAGCGGAAATCGCGGGTCAGCTGGCTGTACTTGTTCGCAGCGAGGATGATCCGGCTGTGATCCGCTTCTATGACGAAAATTTGCAGGAAGTCCGCGTGCTTGAAACGCCCATCACCCACGGCGAGGCGATGGAAATGGCGGAGCGGGACGGCATGCTTTACTGCTTCGCCATGTATGCCGGCGACTGGGAGAGCTACTATGTTTACGCCTGCGATTTGTCCACCGGCAGGTGGCAGGCGGAAACGCCCTATGTGCGTCTGCCGGGTGAATACTGCAGCCTGAACGGCGTGATTCCCTGCGGCGACGGCTTCCTTCTGCTGATCAACGAAGGAGATTCGCCGGAGCATCCCGCGCCCTTCGGACCCCATAACTGGAACTATACCGACAGGAATTTGTACATGATGACGCCGGATGGAAGCCTGAGCCTTTGCCTTGACCTGAACGGCGATGCACGGCTGCTGCCCCGGACGGACGAGAATACCTTCACCCTGCTGATGCGCAGCGAAAGCAGCGGTCAATATGTGCTGCGAACCTATGCCCTGACCAAGTAAGGAGCGGATGTCATGCCTTCTTTGTCCCCCTATAAGTCGGATCTGGATTACGGCTACGCGCCGGGTGCGTTCCCGGCCATGGAGTGCCTCCTGCACCGGCCTGACTGCGCCCGCAGGGTGCTGCTGCACTCCAAGGCGGAGGGAACCGAGGCTGCTGAGAAGCTGACCGCTCTGGCGGAGAAGCTGCGCGTCCGCGTGGAGATTGCGGACAAGGCGCTTTCCCGCATCTCCGGCAAGGAGAATTGCTTTGCGGCGGCGGTGTTCAGCAAGTTTGACGACGCGCTGGCCGCAGGCCGTCCCCATGTGGTGCTGCACAATGCTTCCGACTGCGGCAATGTGGGCACCATCCTGCGCACGGCTCTGGGCTTCGGCGTGGAGGACGTGGCGCTGATCCGTCCCTGCGTGGACGTGTTTGATCCCCGGGTGGTGCGGGCCAGCATGGGCGCGCTGTTCCAGCTGCATGTGCGCACCTACGACAGCTTCGATCAGTATCAGGCGGAGCATCCGTGGCGAATGCTGTATCCCTTCATGCTGGACGGCTCCCGCTCCCTGCCGGACGTGCTGGCGGGAGATATTCCTGCCGACTGGACGCTGATCTTCGGCAACGAAGGCAGCGGCCTTCCTGCGGAGTTTGCCCGGATGGGCCAGCCGGTGCGAATCCCCTCCAACGACCGGGTGGATTCGCTGAATCTGTCCATCGCCGCGGCCATCGGCATTTACGGCTTCACCCAGAAAAAATAAAGCGAACAAACGCCTTCATTTTGAAGGCGTTTTTTGCTGCCTGAAATTGCCCTCATGCCGCGCAGGAGGCATGGGCAATATGAAAAGCGGAGGTGAAGGAAATGAAGCGACCCAAGGATCTGGTGCAGTCCATCATCCGGGAGCAGCAGAAGAAGAATCCGACCGACCCGCTGGGCTCATGGACGGGTGTGCCCTATGATGAGAACGAGCAGCCCGTGCAGGACGCGGATGATCTTTGATCCGCCTGGGCAGCGTGACGGGTCTGCCCGTGGTCTGGGAGGGCCGGACGCTGGGACGGGTGGAGCAGGCTGCGCTGAGCCATGACGGACGGCGGCTGCGGGGACTGGTGATCCGCCGGGGCTTTGGCAGCGCGCGATGGCTTGGTGCGGGCGACGTGAGCGTGCTGGGACAGGTGACGGTGATCGCCGCAGGACTTCCCGGCAGGGTGCCGAAGGACGCAGAGTTCCTGTTGGAGAGCGTCCGGGATACCGCCGGACTGGAGCTTGGTCGGGTGACGGACGTGTATCTGTCCCCGGACAGCCTGAGGGTGACCGCGCTGGAGATCAGTCTGGGCCCGTTTGAGGAGCTGACCGGGGGACGGCTGCTGGCAAGGGAGTTCGCCGTGGCCCCTGCGGCGCCGGGCCGGGGACAGGTGCTGATCCCCACCGGCTGCGCGCTGGAAAGAATCCGGGAGTGAAGGAGTGAGAGGAATGCCGTCAAAGTTTGCCATTGGAGGAGCCATGGGCTTTCTGTTGGGTGCAGGGCTGATGATGACCCCGTCCGGCAGGGAGCTGCGCAGGGACGTAATGTACATGACCAACAAGATGAAGCGCTGGATGCGCAGCATGTAAGCATGAGGGCAGGGGGGAATCCCTGCCTTTTCTTTCAGGGGGGGATGAAAAATGGAGCGGCAGCAGGCGCGGTCAAGGCGGATCTGGCTTGCGCTGGCAGCGCTGGCGGCGCTGATATGGATTGGCCGTCACGCGCTGGCGGCGATCCTGACCCAGCTGGCGGGAGGATACGTGCTGATGGCAGCCGCACTGCCCCTGTGCCGCATGCTGGAAAAGAGACTCCCGCCCGGCGCGGCTGCGGGGCTTTCGCTGCTGGCGCTGGGGCTTGCGGCTGCCGGACTGCTGCTGGGGCTGATTCCGCCGCTCCTGCGGCAGGTTCGTCAGCTGGCGGAGTCCGTGCCTGGTCTGATCGCGTGGGCGGGGGATCAGCTGGAGAGGCTGCAGGTGGTGCTGAAGGGTCGCGGCGTGGACATGAATCCTGTGCGGGAGGCCCTGTTTGAGCAGATCAGCAGCCGTGCAGGCGAGGCGGTGAGCATGGCGGCAGAGCTGGCGGGCAGGGCTGCGCAGGCGGTGGGCAAGCTGTTTCTTGCGCCGCTGATCGGCTTCTATCTGCTGCGGGACAGGCGGAGAATCGCATCTCTCCTGACGCTGCTGCTCCCTGTGCGCTGGCGGGCCAGAGCCGTCCGTGCGGCGCGGGAGATGCGGAGGGAGACGGCGGGCTTCATCCGCGGACAGCTGCTGGTATCCGCGGCAGTGGGGGCGCTGACGGCGGCAGGGCTGCTGCTGGCAGGGACGCCCGGCTGGCTCGCGCTGGGCGTACTGATGGGCGTGATGGAGCTGGTGCCCTACGTGGGGCCGGTGCTGGCGGGGATTCCTGCTGTGCTGCTGGCGCTGCGCAGCGGCGTGGCGCAGGCGGTGTGGACGCTGCTGATCCTGCTGGCGGTACAGCAGCTGGAGGGCGGCGTGCTTTCGCCCCGGCTGCTTTCCGGCGCAACAAGGCTTCATCCGCTGGTGGTGCTGCTGGCGGTATCTGCCGGCGGAATTTTTTCCGGCGCGCTGGGGATGATTCTCGCCCTGCCCGTCGTTGTATCTGTCAGAGGTGCGCTCCGTGGTCTGCGCGGCCCGTATGCGGGGTGACGGGGTTCCTCATCAGATTTTCATGAAAAGGGCTTTTCATTCGCCGGGAAAATGTGTATAATAAGATTGTACTAACAGGAAGGAGCCAATTGCTGTGTCCGATAAGTTCAACACCACCAAGCTTGCCCCCATTCAGGAGACCGGGAACGAGGCGCAGGATATTCTCATGTATGTGTACAACGCCCTGCAGGCCAAGGGCTATGATCCCATTACCCAGCTGGTGGGCTATATTATTTCCGGCGATCCTACCTATATTACCAGCTACAATCAGGCGCGCAGCATGATCTGCCGTCTGGAGCGCGATGAGATTCTGGAAGAGCTGGTGCGCTTCTATCTGGCCGGACATGCTGGTCTGTAAGCATCAAAGCCCGCAGCCTGTGCGGGTGTGTTTGCTGTGAAATGATTGAAAAAGAGAGCGGGTTTACCGCTCTCTTATTTGTTGTCAGCCGCCGCCGGGAATGGCTTCGTCCAGCGCGTGAAGCATGCTGTGCCGCATCAGCTGAAGCCGGGCACGGACGGAATCAAGGTATTCCTGACAGGAGGGCGCAGGGTTTGCTTCCTTCAGGTAATGATAGAGGATCCCACGGGAGGAGCTGACCAGCGCTCCCAGCCCGTCCGGATTGAAGCAGGCGACTGCATCCTGTGCGTTTCCGCCCTGTGCGCCGAAGCCGGGCACGAGGAAAAAGCTGTGCGGCATGGCCTGACGCAGTTCCCGGGCTTCTAACGGATAAGTGGCTCCCACCACTGCGCCGATGGATGAGTATCCCTGCTCGCCCATACAGCCTTCGCCGGAGGTGCGGATGAAATTTGCCAGCGCGCTGCGTATCTTCACGCCGCTGCCGGTGACGGCCTCGGAGATCTCTGCGGAACCAGGATTGGATGTCTTTGCCAGAATGAAAAGCCCCTTGCCCTCCTGCCGCGCCGTATCGATGAAAGGCTGCATGCTGTCCGTGCCGAGAAAGGGCGATACGGTCAGGAAATCAGCGTTGACGGGCCCGCTGCGGGACAGGTGCGCCCAGGCGTAGGCCCGGGCCGTATTGCCGATATCGCCCCGCTTGCTGTCGTCCACCACCAGAAGTCCTCGGCGATGCGCATATTGAACCAGCTGCTGATGAATGCGAATGCCTTCCGCGCCCCAGACCTCGAAGAACGCCATCTGCGGCTTGACGGCTGGCACGATATCCGCCGCAACGTCGATTAGCTCCGTTCCCCAGTGCAACACGACCTCTGACGGATTAGCATGGCCGTGCCTGAAGCAGGGCGGCAGCAGGCTCCATTCGGGATCGATCCCCATGATGCAGGGATTCTGCCTGCTGCGAATGTTGGCGATCAGTGCGTCGATTCTCATTCTTCATTCCCCCGATAGCTTTCCATATACTTACGCAAGGCGGACAGATCCTCTGCGCTGCCTGCCAGCCCTTTTTCCAAGGCGCGGAGCACGTCGTCCATGGTGACGAGAGCGTGGATCCGTACGCCGCAGTCCTGCTCCATCTCGTGCAGAGCGGATAGCGTACCGTTACCCCGCTCCATCCTGTCCACGGATACGATCACGTCGGTTACCTGCAGTCCAGTCTCGTCCCTCAGCCGACGGATGGAGGCGCGCAGGGATTGACCGGTGGTCAGGGTATCCCGGATTAGCGTAACCCGTCCGTCAGCTTCCGGAGGTTGCTCTGCCGGATTTCCGGTCAGGCAGCGTACGTCTATGCCCCAGCGGCGGTACAGCTCCAGCGCGGCTGCCACCACAATGGAATTGTCCCGCGCTCCGCTGCCGGCGAGCTGGGTTGCTTCTACGTGGTTGTCCATCATGCACTCGGCGTACAGCTCCCCCAGCCGGGTGAGCTGACTGGCGGAGACACAGCGTCCTGTGTGGATGTAAAGAGGCGACATCCTCCCGCTGCGCAGGCTGAATTCACCGAACTGCAGCATCTGATTATCCGCCATGAAACGGATGAACCGCTCCTTGCGACTCAGCGCATCCAGCCGGTAGCCGAACAGCTCGTCCATGGTGACGGAAAAGTACCGGGCGATCATCGGCAGCAGGGTGACGTCGGGCAGGGACAGGCTGTTCTCCCACTTGCTGACGGACTGCGGGGATACGCACAACGCTTCTGCCAACTGCTGCTGGGTCAGGCCCTTGTTTTTGCGCAGGGCATGGATTCTTGCGCCCATAGACTGCATGGAATCAACTCCTTTTTCTATGCTTCATGATAGCGGAAAATCCGCGGTCTGTACACAGACCGCCGGGTGAATCCGGAGCAACCGGCGGTTGATTGGCCTGCGGTTCTCTTGCGTCTTTGTCTGCGGTGTGGTATAATATCCTGCAATACTTTACGCAAGGAGCATGATTGCTGTATGGATATGATGAGCCGCATCGCCGCGTTGACGGCGGAATGCCTTTCCAATACCTGGCCGGAGGCGCAGGGGCTGCCTTCCGCTGATGAAATCCGCGGTCTGCTGGCTGTGCCGCCGGATCCCAACATGGGCGACTATGCCTTCCCCGTGTTCCGTCTGGCCAAGGCGCTGCGCATGGCGCCGCCCAAGATCGCTCTGACGCTGTGCGAGGCGTGGAAGCATGCCGACGTGGCTCGCGTGGAAGCGGTCAACGGCTACATGAATTTCTTCCTCAACCGCGTTAACTTTGCCAGGGATACCCTGACTGCGGTGCTGGAGGCGGGCGAGAACTACGGCTCCTCCGATCTGGGTGCGGGCAAGACCGTCTGCCTGGACTACTCCTCTATCAATATCGCCAAGCGCTTCCATATCGGCCATCTGTCCACCACCATGATCGGCCACAGTCTGAAGCGCATCCATGACTTCCTGGGCTACAAGACCGTGGGCATCAATCATCTGGGCGACTGGGGCACCCAGTTCGGCAAGATGATCTGCGCCTACAAGAAGTGGGGCAGCAAGGAAGAGGTCGAGCAGGGCGGCGTGAGCGAGATGGTTCGTCTGTACGTCAAGTTCCATGAGGAGGCCGAGAAGGATCCCGCGCTGGAGGACGAGGGCCGCGCCTGGTTCAAGAAGATCGAGGACAAGGACGAGGAAGCCCTCTCCATCTGGGAGTGGTTCAAGGACGTGACCCTGCGCGATACCGCCCGCGTGTATGAGCTGCTGGGCGTGGAGTTCGATTCCTACGCCGGCGAGAGCTTCTACAACGACAAAATGGACGTGGTCATCGACGAGCTGCGTGAAAAGGGCCTGCTGACCATCTCCGACGGCGCGTCCGTGGTGGATCTGAGCGAGGATAAGATGCCTCCCTGCATCATCCTGCGCTCCGACGGCGCGACCCTGTATGCCACCCGCGATCTGGCCGCCGCCTTCTACCGCAAGAACGTTTACAACTTTGACAAATGTCTGTACGTGGTGGCCTATCAGCAGGATCTGCACTTCCGTCAGTGGTTCAAGGTGCTGGAGAAGATGGGCAAGGAATGGGCGAAGGACTGCGTGCACGTGTCCTTCGGCATGATCTCCTACGAGGGTCAGAGCCTGTCTACCCGCAAGGGCTATGTGGTCTATCTGGAGGATCTGCTGGAGCAGGCCCAGAAGAAGGCCCTCGATATCATCAACGAGAAGAGCCCCAATCTGCCCAACAAGGAAGAGGTGGCCCGTCAGGTGGGCATCGGCGCGGTGATCTACACCGACCTGAGCAACAACCGCATCAAGGACATCGACTTCCACTGGGACCGTGCGCTGAACTTCGACGGCGAGACTGCGCCCTATGTGCAGTACACCCACGCCCGATGCTGCTCTGTGCTGCGCAAGACCGTGGACATGAACCTGCCCGAGGCCGATTACAACGCGCTGGCTGACGACGAGGCACAGGCGCTGCTGCGTCTTCTGGGCCGCTTCCCGGACGTGATCAAGGAAGCCGCCGAGAAGTACGAGCCCTCTATGATCACCCGCGCGGTGACCGATATCGCCCAGGCCTACAACAAGTTCTACTACGAGCATCGTATTCTGGATGAGGATCCCGCCGCCGCCGCCGCCCGCGTGGCCCTGACCAGGGCTGTCAAGGACGTGATCAAGCGCGGACTGTGGCTGATCGGCATCGAGGCGCCCGAACGCATGTAAGCGCGCGGGGAGCAAAAAAGAACTGTCCGTAATGGACAGTTCTTTTTGTTTAATCTTCTACGCGGATCATGCTTTCGATCCGGGCAACCTCAGGATCCAGATGCTTCAGCGCGGCCTGCATGGCTTTTTCCGACGCGCCGTGGGTGATGAAAATCAGCGGTACGCGGCCCTGCTCCACCGAGCCCTTCTGCATCATGGTGGCGATAGATACATTCTCCCGGGCAAAGCTGCCCGCCACGCTGGCCAGTACGCCGGGGGCGTCCTTGGCGGAGAGACGGATGAAGTACCGGCTCTGCCAGTCGTCGGTAAAGACCATGAGGGGGTCGGGGGTGGCGCGGTTCTCAAAGGTGGGATGCACATGCACGTCGGACATGGCGGCATGCAGGATATCGCCCACCACAGCGCTGGCCGTGGGTATATCGCCCGCGCCCCGGCCCTGCAGCATCATTTCCTTGCAGGCGTGACCGTGCAGATACACCGCGTTGAAGCTGCCGTTGACCTGCGCCAGCGGATGATCCGCCTTCAGGAAGGTGGGATGCACGCGGGTTTCGATCACATTGCCCTCACGCTTGGCGATGGCCAGAAGCTTGAGCACATAGCCCATCTCCTTGCCGCAGGTGATGTCCATGGCGGTGATGCGGGTGATGCCCTCGCGGTACACCTTGTCATAGTGCACGCGGGCATGGAAGGCCAGAGAGGCCATGATGGACAGCTTGTAGGCAGCGTCCATGCCCTCTACGTCGCTGGCGGGATCGGGCTCAGCCAGGCCTAGCTTCTGCGCGTCGGACAGGACGTCGGCATAATCCTCGCCGTTTTCGTACATGCGGGAGAGAATGTAGTTGGTGGTGCCGTTGATGATGCCCATCAGCTTGGTGATGCGGTTGGACTGGAGGGGAGTCATCAGGGTGGAAATAATCGGGATGGCGCCGCAGACGCTGGCCTCATAATACAGGCCGGCATTGTGCTGCTGGGCTGCCGCCTGCAGGCGGTGCCAGTTCAGCGCTACGGCCACCTTGTTGGCGGTGACCACGGTCTTGCCGCTTTCAAGGGCGCGGAGCATATAATCCGTGGCGGGCTGCTCGCCGCCCATAAATTCCGCCACCAGCGAGATTTCCGGATCCTCCAGCACCTCGGCGGGGTTGCTGGTCAGCAGCTCCTGAGGCACGGCGCAGGTGCGGGCCTTGTTCACGTTGCGCACCAGCACCTTCTTGACGCGGATTTTCAGCTGATCGCGGTGAGCAATCTCGGAGGCGAAGCCCTCCAGCAGGTTCCATACGCCGCCGCCTACGTTGCCGCAGCCCAGGAAACCGATGACGATTTCTTTCATTTCACACAGGTTCCTTCCTGATTATTTCGTTCGTAGATCAGCCGCAGGCCCTTCAGGGTCAACAGGCCGTCCAGCTTGTCGATCACCTTGGACTCGTCGGCAATGATCAACGCCATGCCGCCGGTGGCGATGACCTTCGCCTCCCGGCCCAGCTCCTGCTTGATCTGATGCACGATGTTGCGCACCATGCCTGCGTAGCCGTAGTACATGCCGGACTGCAGGTTGGTCAGCGTGGTGCGGCCGATGACGGTATCCGGCTTTTCCAGCGCGAAGCGGGGCAGCTTGGCTGTGCCGTTGGTCAGGGCTTCGCTGGCCAGCTTGATGCCGGGGAAGATCAGTCCGCCCAGGAACGCGCCGGTCTCATCCACTACGCCGAAGGTGGTGGCGGTGCCGAAGTCAATGAAGATGCACGGGCCGCCGTACTCGGCGAAGGCCGCCGCCGCATTGGCGATACGGTCGCTGCCCAGCTCGCGGGGGTTCTCGTAGCGGATGTTCACGCCGGTCTTCACACCCGGGCCGATGAACATGGGCGTCATGCCGAAGTAATTCTGGCACATATGCTCGATGGTGAAATTGATGGTGGGCACTACGCTGGAGATGCAGATGCCTTCCACCACCTTGGGATCCACGTTCTCATGACGGAACAGGTTCATGAACAGAATGCCGTACTCGTCGGAGGAGTAGATCTTGTTGGTGGATACGCGCCAGTACTTGATCATCTCATTGCCGTCGAACAGGGCGGTTTTGATATTGGTATTGCCGATGTCCAGAGTCAGGATCATGAAAGGACGCCTCCTTGGCTTGATGGAATCACTTGCGGACGCGGCGGAGCGCGGCGAGGATGGGGGTGCACAGTACGGCTGCGGCGACGGCTTCCGCGGTGCCGGCGATCAGCGCCGTACCGCCGATGAGGCTCAACACGCCTGCGGTGTCAATGCCGCACAGGATATAGAACAGGAGCATCAGCCCCAGATACAGCGCCGTGTTGGTCAGGCTGCCCAGCACCGCTGCGGCTGCGGTGGCCGCATGGCCGTTGAAGCGGCTGACCAGCCTGAAAACGCCCCAGCACACCAGCGGCACCATCAGCCGGGGCAGGATGGACATGACGAACACCATCAGCGGGGAGGAGCCCATCAGCGTGCTGACCAGCGCGGAGGGCTTCATCATGGCGTTGAGGAAGCTGACTGCGCCGAAGGCAAGCCCCAGGATGAGGCCGTTCTTCGGCCCCATGTACAGCGTGCCCACCACCACCGGGATGCACAGGATGGTCACGTTGATAAAGCCCAGCGGGATCAGGCCCAGGGGGGTGAAGCCCAGAAGCAGAATCAGCGCGACAAAGAGCGTCAGCAGCACGAAATTGTTCAGCTGTTTGCGATTCATGGTGTACCTCCGTTCGGGTTCCTGCGAGGGATACCCTACGATATTGTCGGATTTCCGCCCTGCCCGGCGGGAATTCGTCCGGTGCGCGGGGCTGCCGGCGAGGCTGGGGTGAGCGGATACAATATTATACTCTTTTTCCTGCGACTTGTAAAGGCAGGGGGATTTCATCCCTTTTATCCGCCCGTCTGGGGCGACGGTTGAGGGGTACTCCGCGTCCCATCTTGCTTGACGGTTGAGGGGCACGACGCGCCCCACCCTGACCGACGCATAAATGGTTAGGTACACAAAGCAGAAAAGCCGCAGGCTCCGCGTCGCGGCGCAGCCGTAAAGAAAAGAGTCGAAGACTCCGCCGTGACCCCAACAAAAAGGCGCGCTCGGCTTTGCCGAGTCGCGCCATCAACCCAAGTTGCAATCCCCGCCGAACGGGATTCTTAAGGGGCAAGCGCCCCTTAAGCAGGAGTGTCGGGGACAGCGTCCCCGACCGGAGGCGTAGGAGGCACTGCCTCCTGCCCTCAGCGGTGATTCTCCTCGTTGAGCTGATCAATCTCGCTCATGCGCAGCTGGGGCGCGCAGGCCTTGCAGCGCTTGAGGCCGTCAAACTGATCGTCCTCCAGTTCGCCGTAGGTGAAGGCCG
>JAFURI010000141.1 GCA_017471885.1 Clostridia bacterium
ACCTGCTGCTGGGCAATGTTCTCGGGATAATCAACGGACTTGAGGCCCTCCAGCAGCTTGTCGGCATACTTGGTGATGCGCAGGTACCACACGTCCTTGGGCAGCTGCACCACGTCGCCGTGGCAGATGTCGCACTTGCCGCCCTGGCTGTCCTCGTTGGACAGGACGACCTTGCAGCTGGGGCAGTAGTTGACCAGGGTCTTGTCACGGAAGACCATGCCGTGCTCGAACAGCTTCAGGAAGATCCACTGGGTCCACTTGTAGTAGTCGGGATCGGTGGTATCCACCTCGCGGCTGTAGTCGAAGGAGAAGCCGATCTTCTGCAGCTGCTCGCGGAAGTGATCCACGTTCTTCTTGGTGACCACGGCGGGATGCACGTTGTTCTTGATGGCGTAGTTCTCCGTGGGCAGGCCGAAGGCGTCCCAGCCGATGGGGAAGAGGACGTTGCAGCCCTCCATGCGGCGCTTGCGGGCGATGATGTCCATGGCCGTGTTGGAGCGGGGGTGCCCCACGTGCAGGCCTGCGCCGGAGGGATAGGGGAACTCGATCAGGCCGTAGAACTTGGGCTTCGAGTAGTCGGCGGTGGCTTCGAAGGCGTGGGTGTCGGCCCAGATCTTCTGCCACTTGGGTTCAATGGCTTTGGGGTTGTACTGCTGGAATTCCATGGGGCTTCCTCCTCATTATCGCGGATGGAACAGAAAAAACCGTCCCATCCCTGCGTAATCTGCAAAGACGAAACGGTTGTGTTTCGCGGTACCACTTTGCTTGCCCGGCGCATGCCGGACCCCTCATGAAGCGCTGTAACGGGCGCATCCGCCGGAAAACCGGTTCGCTCCGGGGCGAGCGGCTCCATCCAGCCACGCTCCGCTTCCACCACCGCGGGGCTCTCTGTGCAGGCCGGAAAAGGAACGTTCCCTTTCACTGCGATTGAATAACAGTATAGCACAGCAAACGGGGAAAAGTAAAGACGGAAGAGCGTTTTTTTCATGCCCTTCCGCCAGAAAAATACGGATCAGTGATGCTTCGCCAGCTCGGAATTCTTGTAATCGATATCCTCGGTGACCTCGCGGATCACCTTCAGCTGCGGGGGGAACTCCACCTTCGCATTTTCATCGCTGAGCTCGATTTCCACCACGGCCTTGTCATGCCAGAAGGGGTATACGTCGATCTCAAAATAGTTGATGCCGTGGGTCATGCAGTAGCGGGTCTTGCGGACGGGACGGCGGTTCATATCCGCCTGCATCAGCAGCGTCAGGTATTCCTCCTTGGTCAGGCGGCTCTCCAGCTCAATGCGCTTGAGGCCTGTGCCGCGCTTGACGGTCTTGTAATACACATAGCTGCCGTCGATGCCCCTCTGGCGAACCCGGACTTCCTCACCCTCACGGGATTCCAGATAAGTCTGGATGATCTCCACCCGGCAGCAGTTGGGCTGGCTCTCCAGCCACTGAATGTCCGGATACTCGATCAGGTATTTGCGCTCAATCTCCAGAGGCTCCTTCTCCCCAAGGAATGAGGCTACCTCCGCCACCAGCCGCTTCATCTTGCGGTCAAAGTCCCGGTCGTTGTCGATCACCCGCAGATGGGGATGTCCCGTCCACGCCGCCAGCAGGCGGTCGTCCAGCGCGGCGGCCTCCTCCACGGTTTCATAGCGGGCCTCGTTGTTGGCGGTGGTATAGAATTCAGCCGCGCCCTTGGCGGAGGTCACCAGATGGAACACGGCGTCGTAGCTGTCCCGCATTTCCACCTCGTTGCCGCCAACCCGGCTGAGCACCAGCGCGAATTCCTCCGCGTTCATGTAGGCGCGGTTGTCCATAACGCCCCGGTCGCACACGATGAGGATCTTGTCCCCGGGCATGGTTCTGGCGGCCTGGAGGAAGATGCGTTCCTTCTCCAGCTGCAGCTGTACCTGACAGGTCTGATAGTCTGCATTGGTGCCGCAGGTCCAGGGACACACGCCGCCGGAGATCAGCTCCGTGGCCGTTTCAGGCACAAACAAAACGGTGTAGCCCTTCTGCGTAAAGGCGTTCTGAATCCAGCTCATGGCGGTGGATTTGCCGGCGCAGGGGCCGCCTGTAATCACGATCTTGCTGATTTCCTTCATTGAGGTATTCCTCCGTGTACGCGGCGGGGCCGCGGATAATCAAAACACCTTCTATTATGAAGGAAGATGCGGACAATTGCAAGCGGGAAAAGGCTTTTTCACCCGGGAAGAAAGAAAACCCCCTGCAAAGGGCGGCTGATTCCGCGTTTGCAGGGGATGATCAGGCATTGCTCACAGGATAAAGCGGTCCCACTTGCGGGCCAGAAGCTCCAGCAGCTCCACGCACCGGTAGAAGCCGTTGACCGACTGCTGCAGCGCGCTGTCGGCGTAGGTGTTCTGACGGGAGAAGGAGGACATGATGCTGCTGACCGAGGTGGAGGAGCAGCCCTGCTTGAGCACGATGAGCTCCAGCAGCTCCACACAGCGGTAGGTGCCGTTGGTCAGCTGCTGATGCGCGCTTTTGGCGTAGGTATTCTGGCGGGAGAAGGAGGACATGATGCTGCTGACCGAGGAGGGCGAGCAGCCCAGTTCCAGCGCAATGAGCTCCAGCAGCTCCACACAGCGGTAGGCGCCGTTGACCGACTGCTGGAAGGCGCTGTCGGCATAAGTGTTCTGCCGGGAGAAGGAGGACATGATGCTGCTGACCGAGGAGGACGGGCAACCCAGCTTCAGCGCAATCAGCTCCAGCAGCTCCACGCTGCGGTAGGTGCCGTTGACCACCTGTTGAGGCGCGCTGTCGGCATAGGTGTTCTGCCGGGAATAGGAGGACATGATGCTGCTGACCGAGGTGGAAGAGCAGCCCTTCTCCAGCGCGATAATCTCCAGCAGCTCCACCATGCGGTACGCGCCGTTGGCCTGCTGCTGATAGGCGCTGTCGGCGTAGGTGTTCTGGCGGGAGAAGGTGGACATGACGCTGTCGATCTTCGAATCATAATCAGCCAGCGCGGCAGTGCTCCAGCCAAGGCACAGGCACAGGGTCAGCGCGAGGGCGATGATGCGGGGCATGAGCTTCTTCATGGTGAAAATCCTCCGTCAGGGAGTGTTTTCACCATTTTATCATGCCCTGTTTACCTGGTCAACAAAAAGTGGCAAAACATGCGAAGCGGGGAAGAAAGGGGCTTTTCATTTGCTTCGGCGGATGGTATCATGATAGCACAGAAAACGGGCTTGATCTTTCCTGTGAAAGGAGCGAACGATATGAATCCCCATATGTTTTCCCAGCCGGCGAATCTCCGGGATATGCAGATTACCGACAGCTTCTGGCTCCGTGAGATGGAGCTGGTGCGCAATAACGTGATCCCCTACCAGTGGGATGCGCTCAACGACCGCGTGCCGGGCGCGGCGCCAAGCTGGTGTATGCACAATTTCCGCGCGGCGGGGCTGCAGCAGCAGCGCATAAGGGAGCAGGGCAGCCAGTGGCAGGCTCCCGTGTATGCCTACCGGGGCTTCAACGTGCTGCCGGAGGAGGGCGAGGAGCCGGATCCGGACGCGTTCTACGGCTTTGTGTTTCAGGATACGGACTTCTCCAAGTGGATCGAGGCAGTGGGCTACTCGCTGGCCCGCAAGCCTGATCCCTGTCTGGAGGAGATTGCGGACGGCGCGATTGACGTGGTCTGCTCCGCACAGGATGAAAACGGCTATCTGGATACCTACTATCTGCTCCACGGCATGGACAGGGCCTTCAAATACCTGAAGGATCATCACGAGCTGTACTGTCTGGGCCATCTGATCGAGGGCGCGGTGAGCTATTATCAGGCAACCGGCAAGGACAAGCTGCTGCGGGCTGCCTGCCGCTTTGCGGACTATGTGGCGCAGCTCTTTGGCTACGGGGAGGAGCAGTGCAAGGGCTATCCCGGCCATGAGATCGCCGAAATGGCGCTGATGCGGCTGTACGAGGTCACCGGCGAGGAGCGTTACCGTGATCTGGCCAACTTCTTCCTGGATCAGCGCGGCACGCAGCCCCATTATTTTGACGCGGAGGGTCATGAGCGCGCCGAATACGAAAAGCGCGCCTTTCGGCCCGGCGAGTACAGTTATTATCAGGCGCATAAGCCCGTAAGGGAGCAGGATGAAGCGGTGGGCCATGCCGTACGCGCCATGTACCTGTATTCCGGCATGGCGGACGCAGCGAGGATCAATCAGGACGAAAGCATGCTGGAGGCTTGCCGCAGGCTGTGGCGCTCCACCGTGCGGGACAAGCTGTACGTCACCGGCGGCGTGGGCGGCACGGAGGTAGGCGAGGCCTTCTCCTTCCCCTTCGATCTGCCCAATGACCTGGCCTACTCCGAAACCTGCGCGGCCATCGGTCTGGCGTTCTTCGCCCGGCGCATGCTGCAGCTGGAGCCCATCTCCCAGTATGCGGACGTGATGGAGCTGGCGCTGTACAATACCGTGCTGGCAGGCATGGCGCTGGACGGACGGAGCTTCTTCTACGTCAATCCCCTGTCCGTGCTGCCGGAGGCATGCCGCAGGGACAAGCGTTTCCAGCATGTGAAGCCTGTGCGGCAGAAGTGGTTCGGCTGCGCCTGCTGTCCGCCCAATATCGCCCGCATCGTCAGCTCTGTGGGCGCGTACGCATGGACGAAGACGGAGGATACCCTCTTCACGCACCTGTATATGGGCGGCAGCGTGAAGTTCCGGGGCCTGACGCTGGAAATCACCACCGGCATGCCCTGGAGCGGCGACGGCGAGGCCGTGGTGCATGCGGCTGCGCCCGTCAGCGCCACGCTGGCCTTCCGCCTGCCCGGCTGGAGCCGGGGCGCGCAGGTGCTCTGCGAGGGCAAGACGATGGAAATCCGCGACGGCTACTGCTATCTGTCCGGTCTGTGGCAGGAGGGCGATACCGTCCGTCTGCGCTTCCCCATGCGGATAAGGATGCTGACGGCGGATACCCGTGTGCGGGAGAATACCGGCAAGGTTGCTTTCATGCGGGGGCCTGTTACTTACTGCATGGAGGAAAAGGACAACGGCGCAGCTATGCATCTGCTGCTGGCGGATGCGGAAGCGGCGGAGCGCGCGCAGGTGCTGGACGGCGAAATTGAGGGCCATCCGGTGAAGCTGCTGCGCGTGCCCGGCAGACGGGAAAAACCCCGCGCCGGAGACGAGCTGTATCAGGACTATACCGCGCCGGAGTACGAGCGCACGGAGCTGACGCTGATCCCCTATTACGCGTGGGCCAACCGCGGCGAGGGCGAAATGAACGTGTGGGTGCGCGTGTAAAATCAGATAACGGAGATAAACGCCATGGCATACATTTTTGCATTCTTTACCGAGGAGCGGAACAACGGCGAGCAGATCTACTTCAGCGTCAGCGAGGACGGTCTGCACTGGCGGGACGTGAACGGCGGCAGACCCGTGCTGGAGTCGCCTCTGGGCGAAAAGGGCGCGCGGGATCCCTTCCTTGTGCAGCATCCGCTGACCGGACGGTACTACCTCATCGCTACGGATCTGTGCGTGTACAACAGGAACCACGACTGGTACGGCGCGGTGCACAGCGGCAGCCGGGATATCCTGGTCTGGGAATCCGACGACCTGATTTCCTGGTCCCATCCCCGCGCCGTCACCCTTGCGCCGGAGGGCGCGGGCTGCGCATGGGCGCCGGAGGCTGTGTGGGATGAGGAGCGGCAGGAGTTCCTCGTGATTTTCGCCTCCTGGATGCCCGAGGGCGACCGGCACCGGATCTATGCCTGCCGGACGCAGGACTTTGCGGCCTTCACGTCAGCGGAAAAGTATATCGAGCGGGAACGGGCGGTGATCGACACCACCGTGATCCGCGCCAACGGGCGGTATTACCGCTTTACCAAGGATGAGACCACGGCGTTCATCGCGCTGGACAGGGGCGATACGCTGCAGGGAGAGTTTACGCCCATCCCCTGCCCGCTGCTGGAGAATCTGGGGGCGCTGGAGGGGCCGGAGTGCTATCAGCTGCCAGATGGCCGCTGGTGTCTGATCTGCGACCGCTACAAGGCACACACGGGTTATTTGCCCATTGTGATCGACGATCTGGACGCGGGAGAGATGCATCCCCTGACAGAGCGTGAATACGACCTGTCCGGCGTGCTCAAGCGGCACGGCGGCGTGCTGAAAATCAGCGGCGAGGCGTATGAACGCATCCTCAGCCATTACGGCATGGCATAAATAAGGCGGAGCGAATTAGTTGATTCGCTCCGCCTTTGCGTTTATTCCCGCCACCATTCCGGGGGGACGGGGTCCACGTCGATAAAGGTGTTGATGTGGTGGGACAGCACCTTTTTTGTTACCTCGTAGAGCTTTTCGCAGTCGCACAGGATGCACTCCGCATCGCCCAGACGGCCGCGGACGGCTGCTCCGGTCTCAAAGTAGCAGTCCGTCAGCTTGACGAAACGCTCGGAGATATGCGCCTCCACGGGGTTGAAGTGCCGGTGCATCTTCACAGGCTTATGGCCGCCGTCGGGCGTCACGATGGTGAAATCCACCGGCTTGTCCGTCAGCCGCTCCGGCACGTCCAGCATCTCCTCCACGGCGTGGATGTAGGTGTTGCGGGCATGGGTTACGCCCACCAGCAGCACCTTGGCGCGGATCTTCAGCAGCCGGCCCCACACGCCTTCAGGAGCGCAGGGAGTGGTCACGTTTTCTTCGCCGCGGATGTATTCCGCAGCCCCCGGGCCGAAGGCCGCAATGGAATGGGTGGGGTGCAGGGAACGCACCACGCCGGGCCGCCGCATGAACAGATTGGTTAAAAGGCCCACGCAGGAGGGCTCGGCGGCGGGGTCAAACACCGGATGCTCCGGGCCCATCTGCCGCCATGTGTGGGTGGGGGTCATGAAAAGGCCGGGGGCGAAGTACTCCGTCAGCGCATCCAGCACCGTGTCCGCACCGCCCTCCACGGGGCCGATGGCCTTCATGGAGGAATGCATCATCACCGCGTCCCGGGGCTTCAGGCCCATCTGCTGCAGCTGGAGAATCAGATCCTGCTTCGTATACATCAGTCAATACCTGCTTTCGTTATTCTGCGGGGAGGGGCTGAATCAGCCTGACGCCGCGCCGGGCAATGTACTCGTCCGTGAGCCAGTAGGTAAGGCCGCCGTACACGCCGTTTTCAATATAGAACCTTGCGCCCTCCAGCTCTGAAAGCGAGCTGATGGGACGGAAGCTGCCGTCCGCCTCCCGGCGAAACAGCTGCGCGTTTTTGATGCGCTCCCACGTGGCGGAGGGCGCGGAATCCACCACCCGGAACATGACGCCGTCGGGGCTCTTTTCAATCACCATGGCGATGTGGCCGTTGACCACCGCAAAGGAGAATACCGCGCCTTCGTCCATTTTGCGGCGGATGGTGGGCAGATCCTTGTACAGCTCGTACCGGGTCTTGAAGCCGAAGTCGTCTCCCGCGTTGCCGATGAGGGAGGAGTTGATGGTGCCGTCCTCCCGCAGGCAGAAGGCGTACTTCTTTGCCAGCGCCCGGGGCTGGATGGCCTCGCCCTCAAAGCCCAGATGCTGCAGCGCATGGGACAGGGCAAAGATGGCGCAGCCGGAATGCTCCAGCGTGCTGGAGCCGTAGCGCTCGGTTTTCCACAGGCCGCTGAACTGGCTGTACAGCACAAAGCCGGTTTCCGGATCCTCCGGTACGGGCAGCTCCCGTACCCATTCGCTGGTGATTACCGCGCCGGGCTGCTGGTATACATGGACGTATGCCGCGCTGCCGGAGGCGGATACGGTCACCGTGCCGCTGCGGGCCGCGTCTGCTTCAGAGGGCTCCGCCGATACGGTAAGGATATCGCCGTTCATCTCCGCATGGAGGAATGCGCCCTCCACGCTGATCTCGCACGCACCGGGGGCGGAGATCAGGAAATCCCGGCTGCCCTGCGCGTCAAGCCACAGGGCGTGGGCCTGCCCGTCCGCAAGCACCGTGGGCAGAGCGAAGAGGGATATCTCCTCATCCACGCCCTGGGCGGCGGACTGGGTGATCTCAAACTCGATGCGGTTTTCGCCGCAGCTGACGGCGATCAGGCCGGTACGCTTCCTGTCGGTGGGGGTATCGACGGTCACGGTAAGCGTACCGCCGTTGGGGCCGGAGGCGTCCTCCACGCGGATGAAATCGCTCAGGCTCGCAGCCGTCCACGTTCCGGAAGAGTAGACACGCCAGCTGCGCTGTCCGCCGTGAGCCAGCAGCGCGCCGCCCGCAGGCTCAAGGCTAATACCGGGGCCGGGCAGGGCGGTAAAGGAAGACCGGCAGCGGGCGAAAGCGCCCTGACTGTCCACCGTGGTAACCTCGATGGCGTAATCCCCTGCTTGGCCGGGCACCCACCACCATGCGGCGTCGCCCTCCTCTTGCATGAGCAGGCGTTCGCCGGAGTACACGGCATAGACGTAGCGGTACTGGCCCGTGCCGCCGGATGCGGCGGTCTCCACCTTCACGGCCTCGCCTGTGCGCACTGCTTCCGGAGGCCGGAGAAAGCGGCAGGCCAGCACGTCCGTTACGGTGAAGGCGGCCTGGGCAGTTTCCTCACCGTCCTCATGGACGGCGGCGACCGTCAGGACGTAATCGCCCGTCTGCCGGGGCAGATAGGAGCCGAAGTCCACGCCGGCCGCCTCGGTGGTGAAGAGCTTCTTGCCGTCGCGGACGAGGGTGTAGCGGTACAGGGGCGCGCTGTCACCCTCCAGGGTGAAATCAAGGATGCTGCCCACGGCAACGCTCTCCGAGGCAAGACGGATCTGAAGCTCCGCCAGCGACAGGACGGGCGTCAGGCAAAGCGCCAGCAGCAGGCAGAGCAGCACACATTTGCGTAATTTCACAGCATATCCTCCCGGAAATTGTAACCTGTGAAGCATTATACCTGATGATGGAAAAAGGAGCAACCGATAAAGGGAAAATTTACGTTCGGCGGGATCAGAGCCAGTGAACGGCAATCTGCAGCAGTCCGCAGCCGATCAGGCCGGTGACGATCAGCGTGGCGCCGCCGCTCATCAGCAGCCAGCCGAAGAATGCGCCGCCGGACGAAGGATCGTCCCAGATCCCCTCTTCATCCTCCAGCCTCCCCCGGATGATACCGACTGCGTAGCCGCAGACAAAGCAAAGAACGATATAGGCGATATCCTGCCACGGCTCAAGGGTCACGGGCATATACTGCCTGGCAAGCAGGAAGCCGTACATGGACAAAAGGATGTTGTTGGAGAGGATGTCCATCACGGCATAGGCAAACAGCAGCCCCAGCAGTATGCCGAAAAGCACCAGCCATACGGTGCCTGTGCCCGTAAAGCCCACGGCGGTCTTGAACAGCAGGAGCACCTGCGGCGTCTCGTAGCAGGACATGATGACGAATACCGACAGCGTGGAGACGATATCAAAAAAGGAGGTAAGGAACCGGTTGGAGGAGCTGCTTTCCCTGCAGAAGAGGGAGAGAATCATGTACAGCACGTCCAGCGCCACGGCAGGCAGGATATAGGCAAGGGTGACGGTGGACTCCCGGGTCAGGATGCTGATGAGCTTGTTGAGCACAACCCTGTGCGTATCCTGCTGGAATTCCTGACTGATGCGCTGAAAGTCGCCGGTAGGAAAAACGGACTGCAGCGCGTCGGCCAGCGAAATGGAATGGCTGCCGGCCAGACTGACGGCCCACACGGCCAGCGCCGCAGACAAAAAGCCGCGCACCAGATTGGCCGGAAGGCCGCGGTCTGATCCGGGTCGCTGTCGGAGCGCCCAGTAGATGGGGGAGAATATCGCGGTGACAAGCCAGAGCAGACCGATCCATCCGGCTAATTCAAAGAGGCTGCCAAGGAGCTCCGACAGCTCGCCGGAGGTTACCAGATTGACAAAGCCCGACCAGAGCGGATAGAAGACGCAGTAGACTATGAATTCCAGAAAGAACATCAGGAGGCTGCCCAGACCGTTCAGGCACCACCAGAATCCGTCGCAGATTCCGTTCCAGATCACTGCGGGCAGATGGGGAAGCCGATGCCACAGACGCATGAACCAGTTTCCGATATCCTCAAGTATCATGGACATACGAAGCGCCTCCTGAAAGACAGCGTTTTTTCCATATTTCGACATACTGAAGCTGCTTTCCTGTCCGATGAAAAAAAGCGCCCCGGACGTTCGTCTGGGGCGCTTGAGCGATGCTTACTTCAGATTTTCGGGATTCAGGGGCTGCAGATCTTCGGGGATGAACAGGCCGTCCTTGCGGATCAGCTCGCCGTCAAACCACATTTCGCCGCCGCCGTACTCGGGGGTCTGGATGCATACCAGATCCCAGTGGATGGCGGACTGGTTGCCGTTGTCGCACTCGTCGTAGCAGCGGCCGGGAGTGAAGTGGAAGGAGCCGGCGATCTTCTCGTCAAACAGGGTGTCCTTGATGGCGGAGGTGATGTAGGGGTTCACGCCGATGGCGAACTCGCCCACCGCCCTTGCGCCGGGATCCGTATCGAAGATCTTGTTCAGGGTCTCGGTATCGTTGCAGGTGGCTTCCACAATGTAGCCGTCCTTGAACACCAGCCGGATGTTCTCGAATACCTTGCCCTGATACAGGCTGGGCGCGTTGTAGGTGATCACGCCGTTGATGGAGCCCACCACGGGTGCGGAGAACACCTCGCCGTCGGGGATGTTCAGCTTGCCGTCGCACTTGATGCCCGGCAGCCCCTTGATGGAGAAGGTCAGATCGGTGCCCTTGCCGGTGATGTGCACCTGATCGGCGTTGTTCAGCCGCTCCACCAGCGCGTCCATGGCCCGGGACATCTTGCCGTAGTCCAGGTTGCACACGTTGAAGAAATGCTCCTCAAAGGCCTCGGTGCTCATGCCGGCCTGCTGGGCCATGGAGGGAGTGGGATAGCGCAGCACCACCCACTTGGTCTGGGGGACGCGGATCTGGCCGTGCACCTTGCTGGAGTAGAACCTGGAGTACAGTCCGCTGCGCTCGGCGGGCACGTCGCCGGTTTCATACATATTGTCGCCGCCGCGTACGCCGATATAGGCCTGACACTCGCTCATGCGCTTGCCGTCGCCCTCGGCCAGCCACTTCAGCTGCTCCTCGGTATAGCCCATGCCCATGGCGCGCTCCACCCTGGGGTCGCGCAGCTGCACAAAGGGCACGCCGCCGGCGGCATAGACTTCCTCCACCAGCTGGGCGATGAACTCGCTGGGGATGCCGGTGCCCTCGATCCACACCTTTTCGCCAGGCTGGACGGAACAGGAGTAATTTACCAGATTGTGGGCCAGGGTGATCATGCGGGGATCCTTCATTTTTGCTTTCCTCCGTTTGTCATAATGCATGAATAGCTTTTTCAAAAGGCGCGCGCAGGGCTTCTCCACCAGATAGGTGATGAGGAAGGCCAGCAGCAGCGACAGCCCGAAGCACAGATAGGTGTAGGGATACTGCCATGCGGTTTCGGCCGCCATGTGGGGATTGACGTTGCGGGAGGGGGGGATCCCCAGCCGCTTCAGATGCACCGCCAGATTCTGATGCACCAGATAGTAGTTCAGCGAAACGGCTGCCAGTTCCTTCATCAGCCTGTTGCCGAAGAGGAAGCGCACGGGCTTTACCGCAAAGGGCAGCGCCAGCACAAGGCCCGTCAGGAGCGAGGCGAAGAGGGGGCGGCGCATCAGCTGGCCCGCCTGAATATTCTCGTAGCTGCCGGAGGAGGCCTGCGCCTTCAGCGTGAGGATCAGCCCCCACACGCACAGCGCGCCAAGCGCCGTCGCAGCGATCTGCCACAGGGCGCGGCGCGGCTTCGTTTTGGCGGCGGCGTACATTTTCGTCAGGCGGACGTAAACCATCGAGGCAAGCATGCCCAGCGCGTACACGTCCAGGAAGGAGGGCAGCTGATTGACCACCATGGAGAAGTCCGTCAGCGCCCACAGGCACCAGCCGCGCCACAGCCAGGAGATAGCCGCCATGGCGCAGAGCGTGGTCTTCGGGCGTTTCATGGCGCAGCGGGCAAGGAAGGGATAGAGCAGGTATGCCTGCATCTCGATGGCCAGCGTCCAGCTGGCCACGCCGATCTGGGTGCTGATGTAGGTGTCCGGCCAGAAGGTGAAGGTGAAGGTCAGGTGGGTAAACACGTCCTTCACAAGGAACTGGGGCGAATAGTGCAGCTTCCACGGGATGGCCACGAGGAAAAGCATCGCCAGCGTCACAAAGTAGAAGGAGGGAACCACGCGCATGATTCTTCTGCGGTAGAACCACGTTCTGTCGGGTATGGGATCGCCCTCGGACATGGAGCGGGCGTAGGGCAGGAACAGCAGGAACGCGCTGAGCAGTATGGTACCGTCCACCGGCATGTAGCCCGAACGCACCAGAAAATCCAGCGAGACCCCTCCGATATAGGGCGTCAGCCAGCTCTGCTGCCAGAAGTGATACCAGCTGACGATAAAGACGAGAATCACCCGCAGGCCGTCCAGCTCGGGAATGCGGCGGCTCGAGGGCAGATAGGGCTTGCGGGACAAGGGGATCACGCTCCTTCACAGCATGCCTACAGTATAGCAGAGGAAAATGCCAGCGTCAAACTGAATCCGCACCGGGCAGGAATCCGGCTTCCCCGCGTCAAACCTTACCGGGGTGCAATACCCGTGAAAGGAAGCGAAAGCAATGGCTTTGAATACCGATATCCGTCTGCGCAATCAGGTGATATACTCTGTCTTTGTCCGCAATTACAGCAGGGAGGGCACCTTCCGCAGGGTACAGGAGGATCTGGACCGCATCAGGTCTCTGGGCGTGGATATTATCTGGCTGATGCCCATTCATCCGCTGGGCGAAAAGAACCGCAAGGGCTCGCTGGGCAGTCCCTACGCTATCCGGGATTACCGGGCGGTAAACCCCGAATTCGGCACAATGGAGGACTTCCAGGCGCTGGTGGAGGCGATCCATGACCGGGGGATGAAGTGCATCATCGACGTGGTGTACAACCATACCGCGCCGGATTCATGGCTGCGGGAGCATCATCCGGAGTGGTTCTACCGAAAGCCTGACGGCAGCTTCGGCAACCATGTGGGCGACTGGTGGGACGTGATTGATCTGGACTACAGTCACCGGGAGCTGTGGGACTACCAGATTGAGACGCTGAAGATGTGGGCGGAAATCGTGGACGGCTTCCGCTGCGACGTGGCGACCATGGTGCCCCTTGCCTTCTGGCTGGAGGCGAGGAAGCAGGTGGAGGCGGTGCGTCCCGGCTGTCTGTGGCTGGCGGAATCGGTAGAGCCGGAGTTCATCTGCGCGCTGCGGGAGCAGGGGCTGTGGGCGTCCTCGGACAGTGAGATCTATCAGGCCTTTGACATGGCCTACGATTACGATATCTGGGGCGAGTATACCAAAGCCCTTACCGGCGAGGGCACGCTGCAGGCCTATCTGGACAGGGTGAACCTGCAGGAGGCGATTTATCCCGCCAATTATGTGAAGCTGCGGTGCCTGGAGAATCACGACCGCATTCGAGCCGCGGAGCTGATTCCCGATGAGCGCGCCCTGCGCTGCTGGACAGCCTTTGCCTATTTCCAGAAGGGCGTTACGCTGATCTACAACGGTCAGGAGGTCTGCTGCGAGCACCGGCCCAGCCTGTTTGACAGGGACACCGTTCCGTGGAACACCGGGCGGGATCTGTCCGGGCTGATGCGCCGCCTGTACGCCATCCGTCAGGATCCGTTGATGAAGGACGGCGCCTACAGCGTGCGTGCGGCGGGGCATGACGACGTGATTGTGGCGGAACACCGCTGCGGAGGCGAGCGGCTGATCGGCCTGTTTGCGGCGAAGGGTCAGGCCTGCAGCGTGAAGGCTGACGTGCACGACGGACGCTACGTCAACCTGATCGACGGTCAGAGCGTGGCGGCGGAGCAGGGCGTGGTAATGCTGCGCGGCGAGCCGGTGATCATTCGCATTGAGGGGTAAACAAAAAGAAGGAAGCTGCAGCTTCCTTCTTTTTCTTCATTACAGCCCTTCGTCCTCCACAAACTGATAGAAGGCGTTTTCGGCGGCAGTATCGCTTTCGCGCACGGTGCCCACGGGCGCGGTGTACACAGGATATTCCTCCTCGCCGTCCAGATGGAAGACGCGGCACAGCAGATCATGCTCAAAGGCGGCCACGCCGCAGGTGCCCAGCCCCAGACCCGTGCAGGCCAGATACAGGTTCTGGCCCAGATGGCCCGCGTCGATCAGCGCTACCCGGTGGGCGAACACGCCGTAGCGCCATTCCGCACGGTAGGCGACCATGCTCCAGCAGAACACCACGTTGGCCTTGCCGGCCCAGATCTGTCCGGAGAGCGCTTCGCCCATGGTCTGGGGCAGGTTCTCCACTTCGCCCAGATACTCCAGCGCATGCTCCATGGGCAGATAGTGATACGCGCCGGGCTTGAGGCCTGTCACCTGCCGCACCAGCAGATACGTTTCGAATTCATGCCTTGCGCCGCCGCAGGGAACGGTGCGCAGCGTGGCGTACTTTTTGCCCCGGATGGACTTGATCCCCTGCGTGGCCCACAGAAGGAACGAAAGCTGCTCCGGCGACATATCCTCCTGCGTGTAGACGCGGGCGCTGCGCCGGTCGCGGATGAGGCTCACCAGATCATTCTTCATGGGGACGGCAGAGAAATCCCGCGTCAGAGGGATATGCGTCTCCGCAGGGGTTACGGGGGATTTGCACAGGGGCGGCTGGGGCTTCTTCAGATCCTGATCGGATTCAAAGGCCTCCTCGATGGGATCGTCGGCCACATAGCCCTTCATGAAGGCGCGGCCTCTGGCAATCAGCTCCTGCTGGATAGCGGGGTCGAGCATGATGGTTCCTCCCTTGTGTTACAGGTCAGTCTTTTTGCTATATACCATTTCAATTTCATACAGCCCGTTCTTCAGCGGGAAAGATTTGCCGCTTTCGGCAAACCCGAAACGCAGATACAGCGTCCGGGCACGACTGTTGGTGTTGAGTACAGTCAGGCGCGGCGTGCCTTCACATTGCCGGACGGCATATTCCAGCAGCGCGGAGCCGATGCCTTGTCCCTGGCTTTCCGGCAGTACATACAAATCGCTGATGGTGTTGTCTTCTACCGCCACAACACCTGCCGCCTTTTCTGTCTCCAGCAGGAAAAACTGTTTACCCTGCTGCATACCGGTGCGAATATAGGCTGCCTGCCGATGATCATCATGGGCGGCGATAAAGGCCGGGGAGCAGATATCCGCGTGGGAGGCGCGCCAGCTTTCGGCATGGACATGGGCAGCGGCTGCCAGATTATCTTCTTGAACAGGACTGACGCCGGGAGTACTCCACCGGTTCGCCCAGCGCAGTACCGCCCGCCCGGTTTCTTCCGGCGACAGGCAGGATACGTTCAGCACGTCCACGTCGGGACGGGACAGGAGCCATTGCCGCTTGATCGGCAGCAGCCGGGTAACGGAATGCTCAAAAAAGCTGCGTCTGCGGGTCGGGTCACCCTCCTTGCGGCGGCGCACTTCCTCCTCCGGCGCGTCCAGAAAGAGCGTGCGGCGGGGCATGCAGCGCTGCACGGCAGCAAGCTCTTCCTTCAGGGGCAGGGATACATTCCAGTCCAGCCCCATGGTTCCGGGGTAGTGCAGCGTGTAGAAGATGATCTCCTCCGCGCCCATGTCCATCAGGGATACGGGATGACGGCGGGCCTCTTCCCAACGGCGGATTTCATTGCGCAGCCACAGGCGCTGGATCTCGATATAGTCCTCATAACGGGTTTTGTCCAGTCCGGCGGCCCTGACCCGGGCGATGACGTCGCCGGTATCCTCCGGACATACATGGATGTGGGAAGCATGGGCCTGTACATAGCGTGCGGCGGTGGATTTGCCTACCGCCATGGAGCCCTGCAGGGACAACGTGACCGGTATAATGGTATCCTTCATCACGGTTCAGCACATCCCTGCACAAACGCGCGGAAGATGGCGCGGCTGTCTTCATTGACCTTCCACGAGAATTCCGGATGCCACTGCACCGCCCACATCAGTCGGCTTTCGGGGCGGCAGACGGCCTCGATCAGTCCGTCGGGAGCCACGGCCATGGCCCGGAGCGAGGGGGCGAGGCGGTCGATCCCCTGATGATGACAGCTGTTCACCTGCAGCTCCTCCTTGCCGATGGCGGCGCGCAGGGGCGAAGTCTCCGGAAGGCTGACGCTGTGGATGGGCTGGTCATAGGGCGCGGGTTGACGATGGCAGACGTCGGAGGGATGCTGCGTCTGCAGATCCTGATACAGCGTGCCGCCCAGATAAGCGTTGATGAACTGCAGCCCGCGGCAGATGCCCAGCACCGGCTTGTCCTCCCGGACGGCCAGATCCATCAGGATGGATTCCATTCCGTCGCGCTGGGGACAGATGTCGCCCATGAGGCTGGTATGCTCCGCACCGTAGACGTGCGCGCCCACGTCGTGACCGCCGGTGAGAATCAGTCCGTCGCACAGGCGGAAGAGCGAGCGCAGATCGTCTGCGTCGGTGTTCAGGGGAAGCATCAGGGGTATGCCGCCGGCCTGACGGACGCCGTCCATATAGCCGGGCAGCATCCACAGGCTGTCGCGGCCTTCATCTACCAGAGGCACCAGGCCGATGATCGGTTTCTTCTGCATGGGAGGGTAAATCCTTTCTTGTCTGTACGATGATGCGGATAGTATAGCATCCCGGCGGCCGGATTGCAAATCTGTGAAGGATTCCGTCTGGGGTAGAGCGAATGAAACAGGATGGAACAATCAATCAGACGGAGGCGCATGGACTTATGCAGGCCCGTACCCGTGACATGACCCAGGGATCTCCCCTGAAGCTGATACTTTTCTTTGCGCTGCCCATTATCGCGGGCAACCTGTTCCAGCAGCTGTACAGTCTGGTGGATACGCTGGTGGTGGGCCGCGTGGAGGGCGTGGCGGCGCTGGCGGCAGTATCCTCCGCCGGCTGGCTGGACTGGATGGTGCTGTCGCTGGCCATCGGTCTGGCGCAGGGCTTCGCTATTGAGATTGCCCAGCGCTTCGGCGCGGGCGACGAGCCTTCCCTGCGCAGGGCGGCGGGCCAGAGCATGCTGCTGGCGGCGGGCATCACCGTTGTGCTGATGATCCTGTCCCAGATTTCTCTCCGGCCGCTGCTGGGATTACTCAATACCCCGCAGGATACCATCGACCTGACGGAACTGTACCTGCGCATCATCTTTGCAGGCATACCGCTGGTGATGGGATTCAACCTGTTCGGCGGCTTTCTTCGCTCGGTAGGCGACAGCCGCACGCCGCTGACGGCCATGACTTCCGCAGCGCTGTGCAATATTGCGCTGGATATCGTGTTCGTGGCGTTTTTCGGCTGGGGTGTGGCAGGCGTGGCGGCAGCCACAGTGATCAGTCAGGGCGTAAGCTGCCTGATCTGCCTGCGCGCTGTGGCGCGCCTGCCCGTGATGCGCGTGGAAAAGGACGATTTGAAGGCGGATCCGCCTGTGATGGCGCGGCTTTTGAAGCTGGGCCTGCCCGTGGCGTTCCAGAACCTGATCATCTCCGTGGGCGGTCTGGTGCTGCAGGCGGTGATCAACGGCTTCGGTTTCCTGTTCATGGCGGGTGTGAACGCCGCCACCCGCATGACCGGCCTGCTGGAACTGGCGGGCACCTCCATCGGCAGCGCCATGGGTACCTTTGCTGGGCAGAACCTTGGCGCGGGCAAAACGGACCGCATCCGGCAGGGCCTGCGGGTATCGGCGCAGATTGCCTTCGCCATCGCGGTGATTATGGGCGTGTGCGTCACGGTGTTCAGCCGTCCGCTGCTTTCGCTGTTTGTGGAGGATGATCCGGCGGTGGTGGAGCAGGTGCTGCTCTACGGCAGCAGGTACCTGATGGTGGCCGGCATTGGTCTGCCCATGCTGTATCTGTTGTTTGTGTACCGTTCCACCCTGCAGGGACTGGGCGATACCATGATTCCCATGGCCTCGGGCTTCATGGAGCTGGTGATGCGCATTGCCTGCGTGGTGCTGCTGCCCATGCTTATCGGCGAATGGGGCGTGTATATTGCGGAGATCATGGCGTGGATCGGTGCGGCGCTGCTGCTGATCTGGGGCTATTACCGGCGGATGAAGCGCATCGAACGCTTCGGACGGATATAAGTAAAAAAAGCTCATCAACTTTGTCGATGAGCTTTTCTTATGCCGGAATCAGGTGCATGCGGCGCTGATGAGGAGCGTACGGCATACCCTGTTCCGGCTTATTCTTCCTTGAAATCCTTGGTGAGGGTGAAGCCGCGGCCCGTGACCTCGGTCACGCGGCTGACGATCATAAAGCATGCGGGATCAATGGCGTGGATCAGCCTTTCCAGCCGGGGCAGCTCACGGTTGGAGATCACGGAGAGGATCACCTGCCGGGGCTCGCGGCTGTAGCCGCCTTCAGCCTCCAGCATGGTGACGCCCCGGTCGATACGGGTGAGGATCGCCGCGCGGATTTCCTCCGTGCGGGTGCTGACGACCTTCACCTGCGTGCGGGAGGCGCCCAGCATCAGCATCTTGTCCAGCGTGGCGGAGGTGAGCAGGATCAGCAGGACGCCGTAGAGTGTTTTCTCCGGCGGATTGTACACTGCCTGCGCCAGCAGAATCAGGCAGTCAAAGGCGTAGAGGCTCACCGAAACGGGGATCTTCCACAGCCGGTGGAGAACCAGCGGGGGGATATCCATGCCGCCGGTGGAGGAGCCGCTGCGGATGACCACGCCCAGCGACAAGCCCACGCCCAGTCCTGCAAAGGCGGTGCACAGGACTGGATCGGTGGTAAGCGCCACGTCGCCCAGCAGGCGGTTCCAGCCCTCCAGCGCAAGGGGATACAGCACGGAACTCAGCACGGTGGTGGCGGCGAAGGAACGGCCCAGGATGCACAGGCCGAGCAGGAGCATCAGCACGTTGAAAATCAGCACAAAGGCGGGAACGGGAATGCCGCACAGCCGCCGGACAATCAGGGCGAGGCCGGTGGTGCCGCCGCTGGGAAGGCCTGAGGGCAGCAGAAAAAGCTTGACCACCAGCGCAAAGACGATATTGCCTGCTGCTGTGCATACCAGGCAGGGCAGCAGGCGGCGGGACGTAGGTTTCATGGGCTTCTCCTCCCATGCAAGTAGCATGTGATACAGATATTATCAGAAATATAACAGCCCGTCAAGCGCAACCGAAGCTAACGGGGAAGACGCAGATTTGTCAGGGCGGGATGGTGGAAGAAGATGCATGAACCCTTTATAATGCAGGAGGAGGTGAAAGTTATGATTGGTGAGAGACTTCTCACATTGCGCAAAAGGTTCGGCTATTCGCAGGAATGCGTGGCAGAAAAAATCGGCGTGTCCCGGCAGGCCGTGGCCAAATGGGAAAGCGGCGAAACCGTGCCGGATCTGATGAACGCCCGCGCGCTGGCGGAATTGTACGACGTGACGCTGGATACGCTGATCAACGGCAGCGAGGAAGCTCCCGGCATGCTGCCGCCAAGGGGAAAGCATCTCTTCGGACTGGTGACGGTGGGCGACAAGGGACAGATAGTTATCCCCGCACGGTGCCGCAAGGTGTTTGATATCAAGCCCGGAGACCAGCTGCTGGTGCTGGGTGACGATCAGCAGGGCATAGCGATACTCAAGCAAAGCTTCCTGATGGATATGCTCCGTCAGCTCCAGCAGACGGGAGGCGACGCATGAACGGTCTGGTACAGGTGAACAGTCTGAGCAAACGGTATCCCGCCTTCTGCCTGGAGAACGTGAGCTTCAGCCTGCGGGAGGGAGCGGTGACGGGACTGATCGGCCGCAACGGCGCGGGCAAGACCACGCTGCTCAAAAGCATGCTGGGCTTCATCCAGCCGGACAGAGGCGAAGTACGGTTCTTTGGCATGGATTTTGAGGGCAATCAGCAGAGGATCAAGCAGGAGATCGGCTATGTGGCAGGGAGCTTTGGCTTCTACCGGGGAAAACGACTTTCGGCTATTACGGCGGTCACCGCGCCCTTCTACGACGCGTGGGATGATCAGGTCTACCGCCGCTGCTTGAAGGATTTCCGGCTGGACGAGCGCAAAACGCCGGCCCAGCTGTCCGAGGGCATGAAGGTGAAGTACGCCCTGACGCTGGCGCTGTCCCATCATGCCCGGCTGCTGATTCTGGACGAACCTACCTCAGGTCTTGATCCCGTTTCCCGGGACGAGCTGCTGGACGTGCTGGCGCAGCTGAACCGGGAGGGGACGACCATCCTCTACTCCACCCATGTGACCTCGGATCTGGATCGCTGCGCGGACGATATCCTCTACCTGCGCGACGGTCGTCTGACGGCGCAGGGAAGCCTTCGCGGGTTTGTATCCGCATGGAGGGACGTGTCCATGACGGAGGAGGAGCATCAGCGGGCGGATGACTCGCTGCTGATCGGCTGCAGACGGCACAGGGACGGCTGGGAGGCTCTTGTCCGGGCGGAGGATGCACAGCGCGTTCCCGGCAGCGTGGCTGAAGCTGATCTGGAATCGGTCATGATTCATCTGGAGAGGGGGTGCGGCGAATGATCAGGCTTTTGCTGCGCAAGGAGCTGCACCTGGCGCTGCATCCCACAGCGCCCCTGTTTCTGGCCCTGTCCGCTATGCTGCTGATCCCCAGCTATCCGTATCTGGTGGCGTTCTTCTACACAGGGCTGGCGATTTTCTTCACCTGCCTGAACGGACGGGAGAATCAGGACGTGGCCTACACCCTGCTCCTGCCCGTGTCCAAGGAGGACGTGGTCAGGGCCCGCTTTTTCATGGTGATCCTGCTGGAGACGGCTCAGCTGCTGACGGCCCTGCCCTTTGTGATCCTCCGCCAGACAGTGCTGACGGAGCCCAATCCCGCCGGCATGGACGCCAACCTTGCGCTGATCGGCCTTGCGCTGATGCAGATGGGGCTGTTCAACCTGACCTTCTTCCGGATTTATTACCGCAACGTGATCAGGGTAGGCGCGGCGTTCCTGTGGGCCGGCGGCGCGGTATTCCTGTTCATCACGGCAGCGGAGGCGAGCACGCATATCCTGCCTTTTGTGCGGGACGTGCTGGATACGCCTGATCCCCGGCACCTGACTGCCAAGCTGGCGGTACTGGCGGCGGGTGCGGGGGCGTATATCCTCATGACGGTTCAGGCCATGCGCCGCGCGGTGAAGGATTTCCGGCGGCAGGATCTGTAATTGCGCGTTTTTGCCCGGTCTGCGGCAGCGGAGGAGCTTGCACAGGCCGGGCATTCCGTTTATACTGGTAGCAGAATATCCACGAAGGAGATGCAGCGTATGCCTACGATCTTTATTCTCGGCGATTCCACGGTGGAGGACAACAAGCCTCCTTTCCGCGGCTGGGGCTGGGCCATGCCCGGTTTTGCGGCCCCCGGCGTGAAGGTGGAGAACCACGCCATCAGCGGACGCAGCTCCCTGAGCTTTTTCAATGAGGGCCGCTTCGTGCCCGTGCAGGAGCGCATGCAGCCCGGCGATCTGCTGCTGATTCAGTTTGGCCACAACGACGAGAAGGACGACGCCGAGCGCCATACCGATCCGGCCAGCACCTATCCGCAGCAGCTGGCCTTCTACTGCGACGAAGCCCTTGCCCGCGGCGCCCAGCCGGTGCTGATCACCCCTGTGTGCCGCCGCTTCTTCACCGAGCCTACCAGCATGATGTACACCCACGGCGAATATCCTGCCGCCGTGCGCACTCTGGCTGCGGAGCGGAATATACCTCTGTGCGATCTGAAGCAGGCTTCCCGGGAGCTGTACCTGTCCCTTGGACAGGACAAGACGGCGGAATTGTTCGTGCGGCTGCAGCCGGGCGAGAATCCGGACTTCCCCGACGGGCACGACGACAAGACCCATTTCAACGCCGAAGGCGCGAAGATCATCTGCGGACTGCTGGCGGATCTGATGCGGCAGCACCCCCAGTGCGCGCCCTTCCTGCGTCCTGAGGCCTGATCCGATCATTGAAAAACGATTGATCAAGAAAAATTTCAAAAAATCTGAAAAAAGTACTTGCTTTTTCTGCCGGGCTGTGCTATTATATCAACGTTGTCGCAAGACAGCGTGCTGATGTAGCTCAGTAGGTAGAGCGCATCCTTGGTAAGGATGAGGTCGCCGGTTCGAATCCGGCCATCAGCTCTCTTTTTTTGTCAAAAATGCCTGCAGATGCGGGCGTTTTTGTTAATTCAATCCCGAAAAATGAATCCTTTACACCCCGCCAGCGTCATTTTGATGACCTCGCGGGGTTTTTGGCGCCTTTTTGCCACATCAGCGATGGTTGTGTCCATCAAATTCCGGGCGTGGCGGAGGGCAGTGTTGCGGAATATCACATAGTTGCTTCAAATACTTGTAAACCATTGGCCAGCTTAAGTCACAGACCCTGTATTGACAAGCAAGTAAAGCTTGACACACTGTCAGGGAATGGGATAAGATACAAGTGTATTTTATATGTAAAGGAATGAGCCGATGAAGATCAATAAGCTGGCCGCCGTGCTGATGTCGCTGATGCTGTGCCTGATGGCAGTGAGCGCGCTGGCATCCGAATTCACGATCGATGAGTATGGTGTAGTTTCTGCCATCACGGCCGATTCTGATATCGAAGCTCTTGTTCTGCCGGCAAAAGTGAGAAACGTGGAGACGGACGAAGACGTGCAGGTTAGTAAAATCACAGCAGATTTCAGCAGATTTGAGGAGCTCCAATATATCCTGTTTGATGAATCCGATCGTCGGTTCCTTCCCAAGGTTGATCTGACGACTGTGCCCAACCTGGAATGCGTGTATTTCAAGCTGGCGCTGGATCAGGATACGCTGGAGGAGCTGCGGCAAAAGATTAAAGTAAACGATGGAATTGACCTGCTTCAGTGGGCGAAGATAAGCAATAAATCGATTATCGTTGGGGAAAACAAATATGATAATGGCAAGGTGACCATTTCGTTTTCCGACGTCATACCCGATGGTTACGGGGGATATGGCTATGAGGTAGTCCGTATATCAAGCGACGGTTCCGGCAGCGAGGAATATTTTGATTCCGAAACAAGCCTGAGTCAATTTGAGACAGGCAACGGGACTGTCGTTTTTACAGATTTCATTGAACAGACTGATACGGAACAGACCTATTGCTATTCCATTACAGCGTATGACCCCTTTGGCGCCGCTTCCGGGCTGCAGAATCCTGTCCGCGTGACCATTCCTGCAAAAGCGGTTCCGACTCCTACTCCTACTCCCGCTCCTGCAGTCTCCACGCCGACTCCTGCGCCTGCTCCCATTCCCGCTACGGGCGATGAAGCGCATCCGGTCCTTTGGACGGCCTTGATTGCCATGAGCGCCATCGGTATGCTGATGCTGCTGCGTAAAAGAAAAGAAGCGTAAACCGGTCAATCCTGCCCTTCTCTCTATTCCGGAGAGAGGGGCTTTTCTGTTTCCGCCAACCATAAATACTTGCCGCTGACGGTCTGCTCAAGTCACAACACCTTGCTAAGTCAATACTTGAAAGTGAATCCGGCACACCTCGCGGGCTTTATCAGCGCCGTGGGGTGTTTGTGTCTTCCGCAGGTTTGGAAAATCAAAGAAAAAGCAGGAGATATTACCGTATCTCCTGCTCCAACTCATCAAATAAAACGTCGGAAAAGAACTCGCCCAGAGAAATGTCCAGACCATCGCAAAGCTTCTTCACCAGATTGACAGAGATCTCCTTGCGGCGCGGATCAAGCATGGAATACACAGAGGAGGGCGTTACGCCGGAAATATTGGCAAGGGTATTGGTCCTGATGCCGCGTTCCTTCATCAGAGCCACAAAGCGGGCGGCAACGGCTTCTTTCACGGTAGTCATCTTCTATCACCTCTTATACAGGATGATAGAAAATCTTCCGCACATGCGTATTCGCAGTTGCGTATTTTATGGAAAAGAGTTATAAT
>JAFURI010000142.1 GCA_017471885.1 Clostridia bacterium
CGTGAAAGCGTAAAATACTTCTGATCAAGGAGATATGCATATGACGATTATCAAGTGCAAGATGTGCGGCGGCGATATCGAGCTGAGCGCCGACCGGACCTGGGGCGTATGCGACAGCTGCGGCAGCAAGATGACCTTCCCGAAGGCTGACGAAGAACGCCGGGTGAACCTTTTCAACAGAGCGAATCACTTCCGCCGCCAGAATGAGTTCGACAAGGCAGTCATGGCCTACGAGCGGATTCTGGAGGAGGACAACACGGATGCGGAGGCCCACTGGGGCGTGGTGCTGAGCCGTTTCGGCATCGAGTACGTGGAGGATCCCATCACACGTCAGCGGATTCCGACCTGTCACCGGGTGCAGGCGGAGTCCATCCTCACGGATGCGGATTACCTTGCCGCCGTGCAGTACGCGCCGGACGCCGCCGTCCGCAGCCTCTATGAAAGCGAGGCAAAGTACATTGCGGAAATCCAGAGGGGGATTCTGGCTATCTCCGCGCAGGAACAGCCCTGCGACGTGTTCCTGTGCTACAAGGAGACGGATGCAAACGGTCAGCGCACCCGTGACAGCGTTATCGCGCAGGAAATCTATCATGAGCTGACCGGCGCGGGGTATCGGGTGTTCTTTGCGCGCATTTCGCTGGAAGACAAGCTGGGCCGCCAGTACGAGCCGTACATTTTCGCCGCGCTGAACTCCGCAAAGGTCATGCTGGTGATCGGCACAAAGCAGGAGCATTTCTCCGCCGTGTGGGTGAAGAACGAATGGAGCCGCTTCCTCGCGCTGATGAAGCAGGATCGCTCCCGTCTGCTGATCCCCTGCTACCGGGACATGGACGCGTATGATCTGCCCGAGGAGTTGTCTGCGCTGCAGAGTCAGGACATGGGCAAGATCGGCTTCATGCAGGATCTGCTCCGCGGCGTGCAGAAGGTGCTGGCGAAGCAGGAAGCGCCCCGCGCCGCACAGCAGGAGCATGAGGCTGCGCCCGCCGCCATGGCGGATCCGCTGCTGCGCCGCGCTTACCTGTTCCTGGAGGACGGGGACTGGCAAAGCGCCGACGAGTACTTCGAGCGCGTGCTGGACATGGAGCCGGAAAACGCCCGGGCGTATCTGGGCAAGCTGATGGCGGAGCTGCATGTGAAGAAGCAGGAGCAGCTGAAGAGCTGCGCAGAGCCCTTTGATCACCTCAGCAACTACAAAAAGGCCATGCGCTTCGGCGACGAAGCCCTGCAGCGCATGCTGACGGACAGCGTGGATTACATCCGCCGGCGCAACGAGCACGCGCGGCTGGAGAAGCTCTACAAGGCCGCCTGCGAGGCAAGGGACAACGCCTCCGATGAGGAAAACTATCTGCACGCGGCGCAGCTGTATGAAGAAATAGGCAGATACAAGGACTCTGCCCAACAGGCACAGCAGTGCCGGGAGAAGGCAGAGGTCTGCCGTAAGGAAGTTTTCTATCACAACGCAAAGAAAAACATGGCGGGTACTTCGGTATCTAACTACGAGTATGC
>JAFURI010000143.1 GCA_017471885.1 Clostridia bacterium
CCGCGGTCCTTGTTGGGCACAGCGCCGTTCAGGTAGTGCTCTTCGATGACGCCGAAGCCATACGCTTCGTCATACACCAGAGGCAGAGCGATGTAGGTGTTCTCGTACATCTTGTTGGTCTCCAGGTACTGGGTGGCGGAGCCGAAGTCCCAGGTCTGGTCGAACATGCCCAGCACGGTGCCGCTGGACAGCTGCGCGATGTACTGGTCGTAGGTCATCACGAAGGTGTCCTTGTTGATCAGGCCCTTCTTGTAGGCCTCGTTCAGCTTGGCGTAGTAGGGCTTGGCATAATCCTTGTCGATGAAGGTCTCGGTCTCCCAGTTGCCGCTTTCAACATTTATCAGCACTTCTCCGTCGTTGGGGCGGCCCATCAGGTGCTGCACGGGGTTGATCAGGCAGAAGTGACGCCAGTCTTCGCACAGGATGGCGAAACCGGTGTAGGGGGTGCCGTCCTTGTTGGCGGGGTTGGCAGCGATGAACTTCTCGATCAGGTCAAAGTACTCGTTCAGAGTCTTGATCTGGGGATAGCCGGCCCACTCCAGCACCTGCTTCTGGATGAAGAAAGCGGGGCCGTTGCAGTAGTTCTGGATCTGGGCGTTGTAGTTGATGCCGTAGTTGGGGATGATGAACAGCTCGCCGTTCTCATTCACCAGCTGGGGCAGCAGATCCTTGATGTGGTTCCACAGGTTGGGGGTCTTCTCCTCGGAGATGTAGGGCAGCAGGTCGATCAGGGCGCCGGCGTTGATAATCTTCTCAGCGCTGTTGCCGCCGTCGAACAGATCGGGATAGTCTTCGCCCGCGATCTTGGTGCCCAGAGTCTCATCCAGGTCGCCGGCCAGGAATTCGATTTCGAAGGTGATGCCGAATTCCTCTTCGATCATCTTGTACAGCTTGTTGTCGTCCGTGGGCTGATCGCCGGGATCGCCGCGGAACACGGTCACCGTGATGGGCTCCAGATCTGCCGCTGCAGCGAAGCTGAACAGGGACAAAATCATCACCAGAGCCATGATACCAGACAACAGTTTACGCATGTTTTGATCCTCCTCTTGGTTGATTTGGGAACGCCCCCCCCATTTAAGACAAGTATATTCCATCCATCGTAATTCAACAACGCATATTCGGCAGAAATTATGGACAAAAATATCCTTTTTTCACTTTACACCACACGTCAGCTGAGGTAAACTGTAATAAAGCCTGTATCGCCCCTTCAGGAGGTGGAACTGATGAGCACCGTTTTCTATGAGCGCCGAACTGAAAACCTGTTTGCCGGCGTCATCTGCGACCATCCCTTCCCTACCCATGTACACGACGTGGTGGAGATTGTCTGTCTGCTCACAGGCAGCACGGAAATGAGCATTGCCGGAAAGAAGTATCTGCTGATTCCCGGAGATATCGCAATTGTCTTTCCCTCCATCCCCCACAGCTACGACTTTGTTTCCGAAGACGCAACCGGCCTTTCGCTGATCTTTCTGCCGGATACCATCGTGGAATTCTATCACACCTTCCGCACCATGCTGCCGCTGCACCCGCTGCTGCCCGGCGACGTAAAGGCTCCCGAGCTGGATCCCATCATCAGGGGCTTCTACAATCTTTCACGGCGTTCGCCCGCCAGCCCGCTGTTGCTGGGATACCTGCATCTTTTCCTTTCGTACCTCTTCTCCTGTCTGCCTCTGCAGCCGGTCAAAACCTCGCCGTCCTCCACCATGGCCTCTCAGGTGCTGCACTATATTTCCGAGCATTTCACCGAGCCCCTGTCTCTGGAGAGCGTGGCACGGGCGCTGGGCATCAGCCGCATTCACCTGTCCCACATTTTCTCCCAGCAGCTGAACATCAACTTCCGGCAGTACATCAATACGCTGCGCATCGACCATGCCCGGACGCTGCTGCGGAATCCTTCTTATTCCATTTCGCAGATTGTGTATCAGTGCGGCTACGGTAATCAGCGTACCTTCAACCGGGCTTTCCGTGCCCAGTGCGGCATGACCGCCAACCAGTACCGGAGCGAAAACATCCCGTAAGCTGCAACCGCCGCTCAGGATTTTTTCAAAATCGCACAAAACTGTTTGACGAAGCTCCTGTTAACATGGTATAGTATAGTAAATAATTCCCCGTTCACCCCGACAATCAAAGGAGGTTTCCCCGTATGAAAAAGTTTGTTTCCCTGCTGCTGGCCCTGATGCTGGTGCTCACCAGCTCCTTCGCCATGGCCGAGTCCGTGGCTGATCTGGCCAAGGCCGCCGAGTCCATGACCCATGATGAGCTGGTCGAGAAGGCTCTGGCCGAGGAAGGCACCTTCATCGTGTACGGCAATACCAGCCGTATCGTGACCGCCGCCGAAGCTTTCAGTGCGCTGTACAACATCCCCTTTGAGGGCAGCAACCTGAAGGACGCCGAAATCTACACCAAGCTGGCCAACGAGATCGAAGGCAAGGCCAAGGGCGCTGACATGGTCATGATCCAGGACGGCGCTTCTCTGCAGAGCATGGCCATCGACACCGGCTATCTGGTGAACTTTGTGCCCGCCTCCGTGAAGGCCACCGTGGCTGAAGGCGATCAGAATCCCCTGATCCATCAGTTCATCAACAAGGTCTTCATCTGGAACAACAAGGGCGAGAACGTCCCCGCCATCACCAACGTGTGGCAGCTGACCGAGCCCCAGTACAAGGGCAACATCGTCTTCAAGGCTCCCGACGCCGAGCAGGTCAACATGAACTTCCTGGTGATGCTGACCAGCGAGGAATGGTCCGGCAAGCTGGCCGAGGCCTACAAGAACCTCTACGGCAAGGAGATTGAGCTGGGCGACTGTGAGAACGCCGGCTACAAGTGGATCGCCGAGTTCCTGGGCAACTGCGTGTTCGGCAACTCCGACACCACCCTGGCTGAAGAGCTGAGCCAGGAAACCGCCGCCGGCAAGCTGGGCCTGTTCGTGCTGTCCAAGCTGCGCTCCTCCTCCGTCTACACCGAGAACCTGACCGTGGGCCAGTATCTGGCTTCCGAGACCGGCACCGCCATCGAGCCCTTCTCCGGCTTCATGTATCCCATGTATGCCATGCTGTCCTCCAACGCCTCCCGTCCCTACACCGCCATGCTGTTCATCGAGTACCTGATGGGCGCTGACGGCTTCCATCCCTGGGGCAAGAGCATCGGCGCTTACTCCACCAACACCGCCATCGCTCCTCTGGAGGGCGACCTGGCGCTGGACGTGTGGAAGTCCTCTCTGGTGATGGAGGATCCCGAGTACATCCTGGACAACTACGAAGACGTGTACTCCTTCGTGACCATGTACCTGCAGTAACAGCAGCTGTGCTCCGCGCCGTCTCTGATCCAATCTGACCGGTTCTGAGTTTCCGGCGCTGCCCGGCATACACACGGGGCTGTAAAGCGACGGCTTTACAGCCCCTTCTCTTTTCAACCAAAGCAGAGGTGAATCCATGCTGAATCCCTTCTCTTCCCGGCAGCGTGCACGGCTGCGTGCCTTCTTCTCCAAGCCGGCCAACATTATCCTGGTCGTGTTCTTTGTGGCGCTGTGCTTCCTGACGCTGTATCCGCTGATCCTTCTGTTTCTGGAAACCGTTACGGTGCATGCAGGCAAGGAGATGCGCGCCACCAAGCTGGGCGCGGGCAGCCTGACGCTCTACAGTCTGGAGCGGATCTTTGCCACGGCGAAGAATTCCTACAGCTCCCTGACCTTCTATGAGCCGCTCATGAACACGATGGCTGTGGCCATTACCGCCTCGATGATCTCCATCATCTTCGGCGGCAGCGTGGCCTGGCTGATCACCCGCACCAACCTCAAATTCAAAAAGTTCATCTCCACGGTTTTCGTGTTCCCCTACATCATGCCCGCATGGACGCTGGCCACCTTCTGGCAGACGTTCTTCAAGAACGTCAACGTAGGCGCAGGCACCTCCAACGGCATCATGGCATCGGTGTTCGGCGTTTATATGCCGGAGTGGTTTGTGTATGGCTACTTCCCCATCTCGCTGGTGATCGGACTGCATTACGCCCCCTTTGCGTACATCCTCATCGGCGGCATCCTGCGCAACATGGACGCCAACCTTGAAGAGGCCGCTACCATCCTCAAAACTCCGCGCTGGCGTGTGATGCTGCGCATCACCCTGCCCATCGTCAAGCCCGCGCTGCTCTCCACGCTGCTGCTGGTGTTCTCCAGCGCCATGAGCGCCTACTCAGTGCCCGTATTCCTCGGAAGCCCCGTACGGTATTATGTGCTCTCTACCAAAATGATGTCTCTGATCAACAACTATCCCGGTCAGGGCTACGTCATCGCAGCGGTCATGATCATCTTCGGCGTGACCATCCTCGCCGTCAACCAGCGTATCACCGGCAGCCGCAAGAGCTACACCACCGTCACCGGCAAGAGCTCCCAGATTTCGCTGGTCAATCTGCGCAAGCTGAACGTGCCCATCGCAGTCATTCTTACCGTGATCCTGCTGATGGTTGCCGTGGTGCCGCTGCTCACCTTCGCAATGGAGTCCGTCATCATCAAGGCAGGCGACTACTCCCTGTCCAACATGACGCTGGATTTCTGGATCGGCACCAATCTGGATTATCTGGATCAGGGCGACAGCACCGGCATCCTGCTGAGCGCCAAGGTGCTTAAGGCGCTGGGCTTCAGCCTGCTGCTGGCCATCACCTGCTCGGTGATTGCCGGTACCAGCGGCGTGCTGGTAGGCTACGGCATCGTCAAGCGCCGCGGCAGCAAGCTGGCCACTGCGGTAAGCAACCTGTCCTTCTTCCCCTACCTCATGCCGTCCCTGGCCTTCGGCGCCATCTATCTGGCCATGAGTACCCGCATCCCCGGCCTGCAGGGCTTTGTGGTGCTGGCGCTGATCGGCTCGGTCAAGTATCTTCCCTTCGCTTCCCGCTCCGGCGTCAACGCCATGCTGCAGCTTTCCGGCGAGATCGAGGAAGCGGCGGTCATCGTGGGCGTGCCGTGGTACAAGCGTATGCTTCGCATCCTCTTCCCTATCCAGAAGAGCAGCTTCCTTTCCGGCTATCTGCTGCCCATGGTGTCCTGCATGCGTGAGCTGTCGCTGTTCGTGCTGCTGGTGCCCACCAGCAACACCCTGCTGACCACCATGCTCATGCAGTACAGCGAGAAGGGCTGGGCCCAGTTCGGCAACGCCATCAATCTGCTGATCATCGTCGTCGTGCTGCTGGTCAATTTCCTTGTCAACAAACTCACCGGCGCGTCCATCGACAAAGGCGTAGGAGGTTAAGCCATGCCTGAGATTATCCTGAAAAACGTAACCAAGCGCTTCGGCAAGTTCGTCGCGGTGGACAACCTGAACCTGACGATCCCCACGCGCTCCTTCATCACCCTGCTGGGCCCCTCCGGCTGCGGCAAAACCACCACCCTGCGCATGATCGCCGGTCTGGAAACCCCCACCGAGGGCGAAATCCTCATCGACGGCGAGACCGTCTTCTCCAGCGAAAAGGGCATCAACATTCCGCCCAACAAGCGCGACGTGGGCTTCCTGTTCCAGAATTACGCCCTCTGGCCGCACATGACGGTTTATCAGAATATTGCCTTTGGTCTGGAAAACCTGAAGTGGGACAAGAAGCGCATCCGCAAGCGCATTGACGAGCTGCTGGCCATGCTCAAGATCGAGGAGTTTGAGAAGCGCTATCCCAGCGAGCTGTCCGGCGGTCAGCAGCAGCGCGTGGCCATCGCCCGTACGCTGGCGCCTAATCCCAAGGTGCTGTTCATGGATGAGCCGCTGTCCAATCTGGACGCCAAGCTGCGTACTGAAATGCGCACCGAGCTCAAGCGCCTGCACATCGACACGGACTCCACCTTCGTGTACGTGACCCATGATCAGCTGGAGGCCATGACTCTTTCCACTAAGGTCTGCCTGATGGAAAAGGGCCTGCTGCAGCAGTACGCATCTCCGCTGGAGATGTACCTGCGTCCCGCCAATCTGTTTGTGGCGGACTTCATGGGCAGTCCCACCATGAACTTCCTCAAGGGCAAGGCCCGCAAGACCGGCGAAACCACCTGTGAGGTGAGCTTCTGCGGAATCAGCCGTACCTTCACCGCCAGCAAGCCTCTGGACGATATTCCGGAGGACGTGACGCTGGGCATCCGTCCGGAGTTCATCACCCTGTCTCCGGAAAGCGGCGTGAAGGCCAGCGTTTACTCCACCCTGCCCTCCGGCATGGAAACCACGCTGAAGCTGAAGCTCAACGATGAGATCATCACCAGCGTGATCTTCGGCAGCGTGGACTTCCCCGTGGACACGCAGGTTTCCCTTGCCTTTACCGGCAGCGACATGCTGCTCTACAGCACCGAGTCGGGTATGCTCCTGGCTGACGGCACGCTGTAACATTCCCCGCCCCGCCTGCATCCGGATTGCGGCGGGGCGTTGTGTTTCCATCCGCGCTGTGGTAAAATGAATCATCAACGCAAAAGGCGGTGGAGCCATGAATTCCATGAAAAGCGCATACTTTGCCGGCGGCTGCTTCTGGTGCATCACGCCCGTATTCAGCGAGATGAACGGCGTCAGGAAGGTGATCAGCGGCTATTGCGGCGGCGACGAGGCTGATCCTGTCTATGCCGACGTGAAGAACCAGCTCACCGGTCACCGTGAAACCATCCGCATCGATTATGACCCTGCCCTTGTGTCCTACGACCGGCTGTTTGCCGCGTTTCTGGACAATGTGGATCCCTTTGACGGCGGCGGCCAGTTCATCGACCGGGGACACTCTTACACGCTGGCTGCGTATTTTGAAAACGAAGCGGAGCTCAGCTGCCTGACGCGGCAGATCCGCCGTCTGGAGGAGGAATCAGGCCGGAGCGTGTGCGTCAGTCTGGAGCCCCTTCGCGTCTTTTACTGCGCAGAGGAGGAGCATCAGGATTACTACCTGAAGCATCCCGCCGAGTTCGAGCAGGAGCTGATCGACTCCGGACGAAAACCGAAGTCGGAATAAACAGAAGGCCCGTTCCCTGAAGGGAACGGGCCTTTATCTGCAGTCATTATCCGACCATAACGCCATTGACCGTTACATTTTCCACTACAGCGCCGCTGATGACGCTGTGCTCCGCGCCGGGATTCTCCGCAGTGATCTTCAGATCCCGGAAGGCAAAGTCCGTCAGGCGGTACTGATCCTCCTTCGGCGCCACATGCAGGTATACGCGGCAGTCCGCCTCGCACTCCCTGAAGGTGATATGCTCCGCATAGGACAGGGGGATATCCTTGCGGTCGCCCAGATCGTAGAACTGGATCCACGGATTGATGTTCAGGAACCGGCCCACCCGTCCCCTCGCCTGCTCCACCGTGATATACTCGTAGCGCTGGGGCGTGTCGGGACGCATCTTCAGCACCAGCAGATTTGCCACGCCCTGCAGCCGGATCCGCCGCACCAGTACGTTGCGGTTGTATACCGACTCCGAACCGCAGGTAAGCACACCGTGGCAGAAACCGTAGGTGCAGTCCTCCACCAGAATCCGCTCGTTACCGCCGTTCTCCGGCGCAGTATCCGCCCACGGACCCTTGCCGCCCTTGAGCACCACCGAATCGTCATTGACCTCCATGTAGCAGTCCTTCACCAGAATATCGCTGCACACGTCGATATCAATAGCGTCTGTGGAGGGGGCTTTGACAGGTTCCGCAGGAGAAGTGATGCGGCAGCCGATATACTTCACCCGCTGGCAGCGATAGAGATGCGTGGTCCAGAAGTGGGAATTCTGCAGTGTCAGTCCGGCGATCAGCACGTCTGAAGAGTCAGAAATATACACCAGCCGGGGCCGCTGCTCATCCTTGTTGGTGCACTTGGGATTCCACCGCCGCCGCAGCCAGAAGGCCTTCCACGACCGCAGACCGTTGCCGTCGATCACGCCCGGGCCGCACATGGTGAAGCCCTTCACGCCCTCGGCGTTGATCAGCGCGGTGAAGTAATTGCACGTCTGGCCCTCAATACGTGTCTTTTTGATATCATAGTCGGAGACGTCGTCGCTGCCCATCAGCACGCCGCCTTCGGAAACATACAGGTTCACACCCTGTCTGAAGTACAGCGATCCGCTCATCCACACGCCCGGGGGAACGACGATCACACCGCCGCCCTCCTCCGCGCAGCGATCGATCAACTGCTGAATCTCCTGCGTATGTACCTTGCCGTCCTGCGGCACGCCGTATTGATCCAGCGGATAGGGCCTGCCCAGCTGCTCCGGCGAGGGAATCTCCGTCTGATAAAACCATTCGGCAATAGGCGTGCCGTCCGGGAAGAATTCTTTTTCCATCGTATCCTCCGTTACTTAAGCTTCAGATTGATTTCGCGCAGGCCGAAGCCTTCCACATTCAGGTTTATTGTCACGTCGCCTGCCGCATGTCCAGCCTTCACCAGCACCAGCAGATGTCCGTTATGGGTGGGGCATGCCGTGCGGACAAAGGGCTCCGTATCCCATACGTTGCCGTTGTCCATCAGGATGGTCACCGGCGCGCCTTCCGCCGTCACAGTCACCATGCGGTCCTCCAGCATGAACCTGCGCCCGTGACGGTCGTCCAGCACCAGATCAATATGCGCGACGCTGCTGCCGTCCGCAGGCATGCACTCCCGATCCGCCGTGACCGTCAGCTGCTCCGCCTCATGGTCGGAATAAAGGATATCCTCCGCCACCTTCCGCCCGCCGATGTAGCCCTCCGCCCGAAGAACGCCGGGAATATAGGGCAGGTAGAAATGAATCATCCCGTCCGGATTATCCTTCAGATAGCCGTAGCGTACGGTCTGGCTGTTCTGATACAGCAGCACCTTCTCGCAGTTGGTTATCACCGCCAGATGGAATATCTTCTCAAAGTGGGTGTACTTCCAGTGGGATCGCATCTGCGGGAAGCCCCACATGCCGCGCGCGCCGTCCCAGGGCTCGGATTCGTCATACACGCAGACCTTCAGCACAGGTTCCTGCCTGAACTGGGAGGCCACATACCAGCCGCGCAGCTTCCAGTCGCCAGTGGAATCAATGGGATTGCCCGTCCAGCCGCGCTGAGGCCACATGGTGGCCTCGCCCAGATAATCCACGCCTGCCCAGATAATGGAGCCGCAGACCCAGTCATACTTTCGCACAATGGCGTAGGGAGACTCGTTGGTCAGCTGCACATTGTTCATGGCCTCTGCCTCCTTGCGGTAGAGCATGTGGGTTTCCGCGCCGATCATGGGCAGACGAATGCCGTATTCACGCATCTTCTCGTAATAATGCTCCATATAGTTGCCGCAGAACACGTCCACCAGGTCTGCATACCGTTTGAGCGCCGCCAGCTTCCTGCCCATGGGGGTGATATCATTGTAATCCTTCAGCACGCAGCTGATCAGCACACAGGTCACCGCACGGGTGGGATCCAGCGCGCGGGCGGCATCCGTCAGCTCCTTCAGATAGGCGTAGAACTTCTCCGAGAACTGATGGCTCACCTCGTTACCCACGCTCCACAGGATGATGGACGGGTGATTCGCATCCCGGCGGATCATGGCAGCCAGATCTTCATGCCGCTCATGCCATGTACGGTCGAAGTACATGCCGCAGCCTTCCCACTTGTCCACCAGCTCGTCGATACACAAAAAGCCCAGCTCGTCGCACAGGTCATAGAAGTACTCCGGCATGGGATGATGCGCGCAGCGCAGGGTATTCACGCCCATGCGTTTGAGAGACTTGAGTCTCCGCACCCAGACCTCCCGGGGCACGGCCGCGCCCACCGCTCCGCCGTCGTGATGCAGATTCACGCCCCACAGCTTGGTCTTCACGCTGTTGAGGAGGAAGCCGTCCTCCGTATCAAACACCGCGCTGCGCACGCCGAAGGCGCTCTCCTGCGCATCGCCGTCCAGCTGCACCCGCGCCCGGTAGAGATACGGCTCATCCGGCGACCACAGCTTCGGCTTGCGGATCACAAACTCCCACTTCACCTGCGGCTCTGCCGGAGCGCTCTGCTCATGGATCACGCTGCCGTCGGGGGCAGTTACTGTCAGCTGCACGGTCCTGCCCGCGCACTCGCCGGTGATTTCACAGCTTACCGTTGTGTGAGCTTCATCGCAGCGGATGCCTGCCACGTCCGGCACGTCGCCGCTGGGGCCCTTGTGGATGGGCTCCGCCGTAATGCGCAGCCCGTCGTGGGTCAGGTGAACAGGCTCGTCCACCAGCAGCCACACCTCGCGGATAATGCCCGCGCCGGAGTACCATCGGTCGCCGCTGGCGATTTTCTCCCCGTCCACCGTCCGGTTATCCACCTGTACCGCCAGCACATTCTCCGCGCCATAGCAGAGCTTTTCGCTCAGATCCACAAGGAAGGGAACATAGCCGAAGGCATGCCCGCCCACCTCTGCACCGTTCAGATACACTCTGGAGAAGCGCTGCACCGCGTCAAACAACAGACGGACACACTTGCCCTGCCAGGCTTCAGGCGCAGTAAAGCGCAGCCGGTACACGCCCATCTGCTCCCTGGGATAGAAGCCCTGCGACGCGCCGCCGGGAGCATCCTTGCGACGGATCTGCTCCACCTGCCAGTCGTGAGGCAGCGTCACCTCGCGCCATGACGCGTCGTCATAATCCGCTGCGACAGCCGCCTCATCTTCTGTCAGACAAAAGCGCCAGCCCTGCATCCACGCCATGCGATCCATTTCCATCCTTCGCACCACCTTATCATGAGTCCGCGGACTCTTTTTCGCATTCTTTCCTCTATTGTACCGTATATCGGGCCGTGAATCAATAAAAGCAATCACAGGTTTTATCATAAATCCCATAGAAAACGCCCCTGCGGATTAGCTCCGCAGGGGTGCATTTGCGTTACTCCGCAGTATTCAATTTCACCCACATCATGGGTCGAATGCCCATCACGATGCTGTCGTCGTATGTCTTGTTGCTGCTTGGAATGACGCTGACCCTGTAAGTCGTGGATTTTGCGGAATCACAATACATGTTGCGAAGCATCCATTTCTTTTTTGTCTCGTTTGAAGAAAGCGGAAACTTGTTCAGCGCATACGCGGTAGCCTCGGCGGACTTGTAATCCTTCCAGTAATTCTCCTCCAGATAACCCGGCAGAAACACCTTATCGTAAGTAGTGGTGAGCCTTGTACCGCTGGAGGGGATCGGCGTCATGAGACTGGTCTCTGCAATAAATTGCCTTTCATAGTCATTGAAGGCATCCTGCAGGAAGTCACCGTTGAGCCATGTACGAACAGGGCTGGTTTCCCA
>JAFURI010000144.1 GCA_017471885.1 Clostridia bacterium
CCGGATATCCGCGTCATCCGCAACGACGCAATGACGGTGGATGAAATCGCCGCCCTTGCCCCAGACCGCATCATCCTTTCCCCCGGCCCGGGCAGGCCGGAGGACGCAGGCGTGATCATCGACGTGGTGAAGGAGCTGGGCGGGAAGATTCCCATTCTCGGCGTGTGTCTGGGGCATCAGGCCATCTGCGCAGCCTTTGGCGCGACGGTCACTTATGCGAAGCAGCTCATGCACGGCAAGCAGTCGCAGGTGACGTTTGATACGGAATCGCTGTTGTTCCGCAACTGCCCCAAGGTCGCGCTGGTGGCCCGGTATCACTCTCTGGCCGCTGATCCCGCTACCATGCCGGAGTGCCTGAAGGTCACCGCGCTCACGGCGGATGGCGAAATCATGGCTGTGCAGCACATCGAATATCCCATCTGCGGCGTGCAGTTCCACCCCGAATCCATCATGACCCCGGACGGCCGGCAGATGCTCGAAAACTTCATCAACGCAGAATAAGGAGGCAGCTTTATGATCAAGGAAGCCATTGTGAAAATCGTGAACAAGGAAGACCTGACCTACGACGAAGCCTATACCGTCATGAATGAGATCATGAGCGGCGAGACCTCCATGACGCAGAACGCCGCTTTCCTCGCGGCGCTGTCCACCAAGAGCACCAAGGCAGAGACCATTGCGGAGATCGCGGGCTGCGCCGCCGCCATGCGCGACCATGCCACGAAGGTGGAAACCAGTATGGATATCATCGAGATCGTCGGCACAGGCGGCGACGGCTCCCACAGCTTCAACATCTCCACCACGGCGGCGCTGGTGGCAGCGGCGGGCGGCCTGAAGGTCGCCAAACACGGCAACCGGGCGGCCTCCTCCCAGTGCGGCACGGCGGATTGTCAGGAGGCGCTGGGCGTGAATATCCAGCAGAGTCCCGAAAAGTGCGTGGAGCTGCTGGACAAGGTGGGCATGTGCTTCTTCTTCGCGCAGAAGTACCACACCTCCATGAAGTACGTCGCAGCCATCCGAAGGGAGCTGGGCTTCCGCACGGTGTTCAACATCCTCGGCCCGCTGACCAACCCGGCCAGCCCCAGGCGCCAGCTGCTGGGCGTGTATGACGAATACCTGGTGGAGCCGCTGGCGCAGGTGCTCATCAGCCTGGGCCTTGAGCGGGGCATGGTGGTTCACGGGCAGGATAAGCTGGACGAGATTTCCCTGAGCGCCCCTACCACTGTGTGCGAGTTCAAGGACGGCTGGTTCAAGACCTACGTCATCAAGCCGGAGGACTTTGGCTTTGAGCGCTGCCAGAAATCCGACCTCGTGGGCGGCACGCCGGAGGAGAACGCCGCTATCACCCGCGCCATCCTTGCAGGCGAGAAAGGGCACAAGCGCAACGCGGTGCTGATGAACGCGGGTGCGGCGCTGTATATCGGCGGCAGGGCGGACACCTTGCAGGACGGTGTGAAATTGGCAGCGGAGCTGATTGACTCCGGAAGGGCCGCGGCGACGCTGGAGAAATTGATCGAGGTGAGCAACGCATGACCATTCTGGATCAGCTGGCGGAGTACGCGAAATACCGCGTGGAGCAGGCAAAACGACATATCTCCGCCGCAGAAGTACGCTTGCAGGCGCTGTCCGCACCCAAGGGCGACTTTGCCTTTGAAAAGGCGCTTGCCAGGCCGGGCATGTCCTTCATCTGCGAATGCAAGAAGGCCTCGCCCTCCAAGGGGCTGATCGCGCCTGAGTTTCCGTACCTGCAAATCGCGAAGGACTACGAGACCGCAGGCGCGGACTGCATCTCCGTGCTGACGGAGCCGAAGTGGTTTCTGGGCAGCGATGCGTATTTGCAGGAGATCGCAGCATGCGTGTCCGTCTCCTGCCTGCGCAAGGATTTCACCGTGGACGAGTACATGATCTACGAGGCGAAGCTGCTGGGTGCGTCGGCGGTGCTGCTGATCTGCGCCATCCTGACGGAAAACCAGCTTGCGGATTATCTGCACATCTGCGACGCGCTGGGGCTGTCTGCGCTGGTGGAGGCCCATGACGAACGGGAAATCGCCATGGCTGTGGCGGCGGGCGCGCGTATCATCGGCGTGAACAACCGCAATTTGAAGGATTTCACCGTGGACACGGACAACAGCCGCCGCCTACGCGCTCTGGTGCCGGAGAGCGTGCTGTTCGTGGCGGAAAGCGGCGTGAGCACCGCCGAGGATGTACGCAGACTGTGCGACAGCGGCGCAGACGCAGTGCTGGTGGGTGAATCGCTGATGCGTGCGCCGGATAAGGCCGCCAAACTGGCGGAATTGAGGAGCCTGCTATGACGAAGATCAAGCTGTGCGGGCTGTCCCGCCCCTGCGATATCGAAGCGGCCAACGCGCTGATGCCCGACTATATCGGCTTCGTGTTTGCCCGGAGGAGCAGCAGGTATGTCACGCCGGAGGCAGCGGCGGAGCTGCGAAGGCTGCTGAATCTGGGTATCAAGGCCGTGGGCGTGTTCGTGAACGAGCCGCCGGAGAATATCGCGGCGCTGCTGGCGGCAGGCACGATCGACGTTGCCCAGCTCCATGGCAGCGAGGACGAGGCATATATCCGCCGACTGCGAAGCCTGACAAACAAGCCGCTGATACAGGCCTTCCGTATCGACGATGAAGCGGATATCCGCCAGGCAAACCGCAGCACCGCCGACTTCATCCTGCTGGATTCCGGCAGCGGCGGCACGGGCACGGCCTTCGACTGGCTGCTGCTGCAAGGCATTGACCGCCCCTATTTCCTTGCCGGGGGACTTGGCCCGGACAATGTGTGCGAAGCCGTCAGCTGCCTTCATCCCTATGGGGTGGATGTCAGCTCCGGCATTGAGACAAACAGACAGAAGGATACAGCAAAAATGGCCGCCTTCGTGGCAGCCGTCAGAATGTCAAAAAGTCAAGGACTTAGTCACAGTAATTCGCCGTCGGCAGACTGATAATCGAAAATCGGCGACATGCGCGGCGATTGTCGCGCGATTTTGCATGCAAAATCGCTTCCTTACACGAACGAACGGCCGGGAGGACGGCTTGCCGTCCGACCAGTGAGTGAGTGCAGATCCTCGCAGAAGTGGCAAAGCCACTTTTGCGACACGCAGTGGCCGCCTTCGTGGCAGCCGTCAGAAAGGAAGATACGCCATGATCAATCCCAAGGGACGCTTTGGCATCCACGGCGGGCAATACATCCCCGAAACGCTGATGAACGCGGTGATCGAGCTGGAAAAGGCTTATGACCACTTCAAGAA
>JAFURI010000145.1 GCA_017471885.1 Clostridia bacterium
CAGCGTCTGCTCCCGCTCATCATTGCCGGAGAACTTTCCGCCGTCGCGCTTCTTGCCGATGGTATCGATCTCGTCGATGAAGACGATACAGGGCGCCTTTTCCTTGGCCTGCTTGAACAGATCGCGCACCTTGCTTGCGCCCATGCCCACGAACATCTCCACAAATTCACTGCCGCTGATGGAGAAGAAGGGCACGTTGGCCTCGCCCGCCACGGCCTTGGCCAGCATGGTTTTGCCCGTGCCGGGAGGGCCGACCAGCAGAATACCCTTGGGCATCTGCGCGCCGATATCCTTGTACTTGCCGGGGTTGTGCAGGTATTCCACAATCTCCTGCAGGTTTTCCTTGGCCTCGTCCTCACCCGCCACGTCGGAAAACTTGATGCCCTGACTGGACTTAACGTACACCTTGGCGTTGCTCTTGCCCATGCCGCCGAAACCGCCGCCGAAGCTCATGGCGTCGCCGCCCATCTTCTTCATCATCTTCCGGCTCAGCCATGTGCCGAGGCCGATCATCAGGCCCATGGGCAGCAGATAGCTCACCAGCAGCGCAAGAATGGGTGAAGTTTCCTCCACAATCTCCGTGGAGAACACCGCGCCGTATTCATACAGGCGCTCCGTCAGGCCGGGATCGTCCATGGGGCCGGTACAGAACACCGCCGACTGATCCTTGTTGGTAAACAGAATCTGATTATACTGCACGTCCACAAGACCAATCTGTTTGGCGTAGGTCATCTGCATGAACGTACCATAATCCACCTCCGTCACCTTCTGGCGGGTGATGGCGGGCATCAGCAGCGCGTTGATCAGGAAGATCACCACGATGACAATGAGGTAATACGTCAGCATTTGCTTTCTTGGATTTTTAGGCTCCTTCATTCTTCTTCCTCCGTTTCCGCCTTCGGGGAACAGCTTACAGTATGATCCTACCCCGGCATTGTGAACTGTATGTTACATTTTGTGCAGCGAATTGTGAACTATTCTGCCGCAAGCAAAAAGAGCGAAGGCGCAATGCCTTCGCTCTTTGGAATGCCGTTTTTACTTGTCGGCCTTCTTGCCGCGCACCAGGAACACGCTGCAGGCCATGGCGATCAGGTACATCACCAGGGTCACATACAGCACGGTCTGGTAGCCCTGGGGATTGACGGTCACGCCGTTGATGACGGTCTCACTGGACTTGCACAGGGTGTTCACAATCCAGTTGGCCATCTGGTTGCCGGTCAGGCCGGCGAAGCCCCAGGCAGACAGGGTGATGCCGTGGATGGCAGAGATGTTGCCCATGCCGTAGTGATCGCTCAGCAGGGTGGGCACATTGGAGAAGCCGCCGCCGTAGCCGGCGTTGACCAGGAACACCAGGGCCAGCACCAGCACCATCAGCAGGGTGCTGCCGGCAGAAGCGCCCACAATACCGTTGGTGACAACCGCCAGAGCAGTCATGACGATGGACACAGTAAAGATAAACTTGAACATGGTGTTGCGGCTCTTGAGCTTGTCAGCAGCAGCGGACAGCACGAAACGGCCGCCGGCGTTGAACACAGCGCTGATGATGCCCAGAGTAGCCACGGAGCCGCCCAGGCCGATGGCCTTGAAGATCATCTTCTCCTGAGAGATCAGGGCCAGACCGCAGGTGATGTTCAGGTAGAACATCAGCCAGATGCCGAGGAACACGGCGGGCTTCTGCTTGATCACGTCGATGGCGCGGGCGCCCTTGGCCTGCTTCTGGGGCTCATGCCAGTCGGCAGGCTTGGCCAGCAGGATGTGGCCGGCGAACATCATGATAAAGTACACCACGCCCAGAATGATGAACATGGTGGACACGGCCATGCCGGAGCCCATCATGGCTTCCATCACAGGGGTAGCGATAGCCTTGGCAGCGCCGAAGCCCGCTACGGACAGGCCGGTGGCCAGACCGGGAGTGGACTTGAACCACAGCATCATGGTCTTGACGGGAGACAGGTAGCCGGTGCCCAGACCGATACCCATGATGAAGCCGTAGCACAGCAGGATGCCGATCAGAGGCAGGATGCTGCCAGGATTGGCGTGACCCCACATCATGCACAGACCGCTGCCCACCATACCGAAGCCGAAGCAGATGGAAGCAATCAGGGAGGAACGATGGATGTTCTTTTCCACCACGCCGCCCAGGAAGGCAGCGCTCATGCCCAGGAAGAAGATGGCCAGGGAGAAAGCCCATTCCACGCTGGACTTGGCATGGCCCATGTAATCAGCAATCTGCTGAGAGAAGGTAGACCAGCAGTACACAGTACCGATGCTGCAGTGCAGCAGCAGCGCGGGGATCGCACCGCGAACCCACTTGTTCTGACTCTTGATCGTCATTGGTAATTCCCGCTCCTTCATACCGTCTGTGCAGTCAGGAACTGCGGCTGTACAGGCGAAAATTTGGCGGCTGGAAACGCTTACAACATTTCTGCCCACATCTATACATTATACGCCTTTGATCGGGAAAAAGCAACGCTTTTCCGGAATCTTTTCCTATTATTTTGTGTCTTTTCAGGCGAAAAGAAAACCGCAGCGTGCCCTATGCGCCGCTGCGGTAATGGTGAATCAATCGTTATCCGCCGAAACCTGAATGAAATCCTCCACCAGATCCGGGTCTCCCCCGTCCTGAAGGAACTGATCGATAGCGGCCTGAAGCTCCTGATGGAACTCCTCCAGGCACAGGCCGTTCTCCATGATGTAGGTGGCCACGGGAACGCCCACGTACCGCAGATGCCACGGCTCGTAGTTGATCTCCGTTTCCGCCTCCTTGTCCTCCGGATAGCGGATGATGAAGCCGAACTCATGGCAGTGCTCTGCCATCCACTGGCATTCCTCTTCCTCGGCCATCTTTTCGTTCATGCCCCGGTCGGTCCAGTTGCCGGGCACCACGTCGCAGCCAAGGCCGGTCTGGTGATCGCTGGAGCCAGGCATGGCCACCCAGCCGTCATCCTTGCCGTTGTTCTTTTCCAGACGGTTGTAGTACATGGTGTTCTGGGTACGATAGGAGCGGTAAGCGCTCTTGAGATAGAGCTTGTGGCCGTCTGCATTGGCGGCCTCCATCAGCTCCACCAGCGCAGCAGCGCATTCCTCCGTCAGCTGCATTTCTCCGCCGGAGGCCTTGCGGACGCCGCCGTTTTTGTTGTTGCCGTCGCCGTCCACCTTGCGGGAAGGAATCTTCACCAGATTGTCGGGGATGAAGTTCTTGCTCAGCAGAATCTGCTTGTTGGCAAGCCGCACCAGATCAGGCTCCATATCGCTCAGATCCACCGGGAAGTTCCACGACACGTCGTCGTAGGTGCTTTCCTCCCAGATGATCCCCGTATCCTCCAGGCTGATTTCCTCATCGTCCTCCGCCGCGGCGCAGCCGGTCAGAAGACAGGCCGCCACGCCCAGCGACAAAAGCCGCTTCATGCTTTCCTTCATTCAGGGTTGCTCCTTCATATCAGTTGCCGAACAGGGAGAACTCCCAGTCGCCGTCCGCATCCTGCTCCAGCAGCTCGATGCCGCGGGGCATCACGTCGGGAATGGGCGTCATGGTGGGACGGGGCGTTGCCGTGCGCGGAGGCGTCCATTCCTTCGCCGCCTGCGCGTCGCCTTCAGGCATCACATAGCCGCCGGTAGCTGCATCCGCGCCTGCGCGGAAGGCTTCCAGCGTCATCCCCTTCTCCGTCATATACTGCGCGACCTCCACGCCCACAAAGCGCAGATGCCAGGGCTCGTAGCCGCGGCCGGTTTCGCCCTCGCCACCCTCGGGATAACGGATCACAAAGCCGTACTTCGCACAGTTGGCCACTACCCACTGGCCTTCCTTGGTCTTGAGGTAGTTTTCCTGCGTGAGACCCTTGGTGCGCAGGGACTTGGGCACCACCGTCACCGCAAGTCCCGTCTGCCAGTCGCTCTCGCCGGGCTTGTCCTCCACCTCGCCGCGGGCGGACATACGCTCGTATCGGGCCTCTTCATCCTCATAGGAACGGTAGGCCTGGCGCAGGTACAGCACAACGCCTTCCTTCTCCGCATCCACAAACATGCTCTCAAGGCCGTTGAGCGCGGAATCCACCAGCTGCATGCTGGCGCTGGAAGCCATATAGATGCCGCCGTTCTCATTATTGCCATCGTTGTCGTTGCGGCGGGAAACAATATTCTCCAGCCCCGCGGGCACATAACCGCCGGAAAGCGGCTCTGCAGCGGAGGCCAGCATCAGGAACCGATTGTCCATAGCAGGCAGATCGCCGCTCACCACCACCTGCGGCGCAGGCGTGGCGACCGGGGTCGCTTCAGGCTGCGCTTCAGAGGCGGATACGTCGGCCTGCGCGGCGGGCACGGGCGTCTGCATGGCGGCTGCAGGCGCGGGAGTCGAAGCAGCGCGCACCTCAACCTTCACGCCTTCAGGCATCACATAGGGGCCGGCAACCAGATCCAGCTCCTGCCGGAACTCTTCCAGCGTCATGTTGCGCTGCACCATGTACTCGGCCACGCTCTGGCCCACATAGCGCAGATGCCACGGGGCATACTCATGACCGGTCACGCTGCTCTTGCCGTCGGGATAGCGCACCACAAAGCCGAAGCGCGCGCAGTTAGCGCTGATCCACGCCGCCTCAGCAGTAGCGTTGTATGCCTCCGCAGTCAACGTTTTGGTACGCAGCGCCTTGGGCACCACCGTCACCGCCAGACCCGTCTGCCAGTCGCTCTGACCGGGAACGTCGGCAGTCTGATTGCGCTTCGCCATGCGCTCGGCGTGGCTCACCTCATCCGCATAGGAACGATAGGCCTGACGCAGATACAGCACCACGCCCTCGCTTTCCGCAGCGGCAAACATGCTCTGCAGCGCGAACAGAGTGGAATCCACCAGCTGCATGTTCTGGCTGGAGGCCATGTAAATGCCGCCGTTTTCATTGTTGCCGTCATTATCGTTGCGGCGGGAGATGATGTTCTCCAGCCCCATGGGCTCGTAATCAGCAGCCATGGGCTCCGCAGCGGAAGCCAGCATCAGATACCGGCTGTCCAGGCCGGGAAGCTCCGCAAGAGACGCCGGTACAGGCACGATGGCAGCCACCACCACCGTCGTATCCGGTTCGTCAATCACCGTGCCGATGTCCTCTGCCGCAGCCAGCGTTCCCGTCGTCAGCATTGCACCAGCCAGCGCCCATGCAGTCAGCCTGCGATTCCATTCCACCTGAATGCACCTCAATCCTCAATGATCTCTCCGGTCACGATGGACAAAAGCGTCTCGCCCCGGATCTTTTGCAGATATGTTTCCAGCGGAAGATCTGCCTGATAGATCTTCTCCGCGTTTTCCCTTCCTACATAGCGCACATGCCACGGCTCAAACTCGTAGCCAGTCACGTCCTCCCAGCCCTCCTGATACCGCAGGATGAAGCCGAAGCGCCAGCTGTTTTCCGCTGCCCACCGCCCTGCCTTCGTCCTGCCGAAGCTGGCGGTCAGATTGCTTTTGCTCTTTTGCCCCAGATCCATGGCCAGCCCCAGCTGATGCTCGCTGGCTCCGGGCCGGGCAACGTATTCATCCGCCTTTTCCTTGCTGCCCGTGCGCTTGACCTTGCGGCTGTACAGCAGGTTCTGCTTGCCCCAGCTGCGGTAGCCGCTCACAGAAACCATGGACGCGCCGGTCTCCGCCTTGCAGGCCGCAAACATTTCCTCCAGCGCCGCTGCGGCGTCAGGCCGCATGTTTCGCACCTGTCCGCTGACCTTTGCCACGCGAACCTGCGGCACATAATACTCGCTGACGCGCCATTGCCGGTTGATGAGGAACAGCTCTCCGTCCACGTCGTGCTGGGGCGCGGCCGCGTCCAGAGGCGCGGAGAACATCAGCGCGCCGGCTGCCGCCAGCGCAGAGAGCGACTGAATCAGCGTTGACATTCCTTCGCGCACCTTTCCAGTAAATTCCTTTCTCCGCAGACCACGCCGAAAAAGCCGTGGCATACCATGACTATTCTATTATACCGCGATTTGCGCAGGATACAAGCCAGCAGGTGTAAATTTTTCAAAACTTTGTCTGATTTACAGCGGCTGCGGCTGGCGACAATACCGCCGAGGAGGCGAAAAACGTGAAAAAGACCCTTTTGGCACTGAGCCTGACGGCCGCTGCGGGCATGATGCTCACCAGCTGCGCCGCAGGCATGGAACCCACACCCTCGGCTTCACCCTCTGCGTCACCCACCGTCACGGTCACCAACGTCCCTGCAGCCGAACCGGAAACCATGCCGGATTCCGGCGCCGACAGCCCCATGGGCCTGCTGCCTGACGAAAGCGCATCGCCGGATCCCACGGCTGAGGGCGTAACCAGCGTCAGCGATGCACGAAAGGCGGTTGAATCCATTGAGGATGAGCTGGAAAAGCTCAGCGAGGTGGACAACGCGCAGGTGATGCTGGCCGGCAACACCGCCGTGGTAGCCCTTGAGTTTGACGACCAGTATCAGGGCGGCCTTGACGACCGGCTCCGCGAGATTGTCCGCGAACGGGTAAACGGCGTGATCAGCGGCGTAAGCGTAATTGAGATCACCGACGACCTGGGCCTGATGGGCGAACTGGAGAAGCTGGGCGACAGTCTGGACGGCGCTGCGGACATGGATTCCCTCCGGAGCGAAATGGAGAAGATCATCCAGCGCATCACCGGCGGCTCCGCGGCATAATTTCCCCGGCAGCTGCATAACCTGAAGCGAATCGGACGCGGCCCCTGCCGTGCTTCGCACCCGGCACTGCGCCGTGATGAGAAGCGCGGCTGTTTTTTCGGCCCCGGGCGCATGCAGCCGCCTCTGCGGAAGCATCAGCCTCCCCTGTCACCGCCTGCATGCCGGCGGCTTGGCCGGGAGTCTGCCGCCGTGGCGACGCCTCCGCCGGAGGTTCAGGGCACGTCTGCTCTGCATCAGCGCGCTGCATGACGCGCACGGGACAGCATCAGTCTGTCCCTTTTTTCATTTCCGGGCACGGATTACCTTGCGTCCCTTGCATTGCCAGCGTAGAGGCTGCAAAACTGCACATGCTATTCCCGATGAACGAAACAGGAGGTGAAGCAGCAATGAATCAGCAGGGACAGAACCAGCAAAACAGCTCCCGCAAGCAGGGCGGCATGGTGCCCGAGGCCCAGCAGGCCATGGACAACATGAAGTTCGAGATTGCCCGTGAGCTGGGCGTCAACCTCAAGCAGGGCTACAACGGCGACCTCAGCAGCCGCGAAAACGGCTACGTGGGCGGCTACATGGTCAAGCGCATGATCCAGCAGGCCGAGAACCAGATGGCCGGCAAGCAGTAACCCCCATCGACAATGCAAGGAGGACGATGTTCATGTACAACAATAACAATCAGTCCGGCGCGGGCAGCAACAATAACCAGACCGGTACCAAGCAGGGCGGCATGGTGCCCGAAGCCAAGCAGGCCCTGAACAACATGAAATACGAGATCGCCAACGAGCTTGGTATCAACCTGAAGCAGGGCTACAACGGCGATCTGCCCTCCCGCCAGGCCGGCTATATCGGCGGCTACATGGTCAAGCGTCTGATCGAGCAGGCCGAAAAGCAGATGGCGGGCAAGTAAGCCTCCCCTGCCTTAGTCCCCATACAAAACAGCCGCCTGTCCCGGAAACGGAACAGGCGGCTGCTATTTTGTATCAGATTACTTCTGGGGCTTGGGGATCATGTTCAGCTGCGCGTTGATGCCCAGCAGCTGCTCCTTGGTGAGCTTCACGTCCATCATGCCGCCCATCAGGGTGAACAGGCGCAGCACGGTGAAGCCGTTCATCATGCTCATCATGTCAGCGTTGAGCTCAAAGCCCATGGCCTTCATGCCGCCGCCTTCGCCGCCGCCCAGGAACTTGCCGAACATGCTGGCGAAGAGCTGCTGGCCGCCCTGCGTCTGCAGCACGGTGCCCATCTTCTCATTCAGGGACAGGAAGCCCTCGGGAGCGGTCACGTCGAACCAGTTCAGGATCGCGCCCTTCTCCACCAGACGATAGGCCTCGTTGAAGGTATCCACCTTGCGGATGACGCTCTCGTCGCGGCACTCGCCGGCCACGGCCACCAGCTTCGTCTCGCCGGCGTTGGGCACCTCGAAGCGGAAGAAGTGATCCTCGGCGGTCTTCTTGCCCAGAGACACGCCGTTGGCAAACAGCTCCACCTCAGGCTGATTGGAATACACGGTGACCTTCGCTACGTCCTCCACGCGATCCACATAGCGCTTGGAAGTCAGATGCACGAAGGGATCGTCGGACAGCCAGGCCTTGTAGGCGTAGAAGCTGTCTTTCTTGTACTTGCGGTCGAAGGTGACCAGACCCTTGTGATTCTGGCCGTTCTCGCCGCCCTCGCTGCGGGCGTCCGCGCCGAAGTCGAACATGTTCCACACATGGGTGGCCCACAGATACTTGCGGGTGAAGAACTGCTTGATCAGCTCCTCATGGTAGTAGGACTGATACTCCTCGGTATAGTCGCCCTGCATGGGATTCGAGGTATGCCAGTTCAGCGCCTCGCAGCCGTACTCGGAGCATCCGATGGGCAGGTTGGGATGCATGGCGTGGAACTTGTCGAACCAGGGGCCATTCATGGTGGTGTCGCCACCGTACCAGCCGAAGTAATGGTTATAACTGACGGTATCGGGAATCCGGACATAGGGATCGTCCATGGAACACATGGAAACCACGGCCATGGTGGTGGGACGGGTCTTGTCCATCTCGTGGCACAGGTCGTTGAGGATGTGATGGTTCTCCAGCAGGTCGGGATCGGTGTCACCCTTCATGGTAATCTCGTTGGAGAGACCCCAGACAACGATGGATGCGTGGTTGTA
>JAFURI010000018.1 GCA_017471885.1 Clostridia bacterium
CACTTCAGGTCCTCACGGATCTGGATCTTCCAAGCGCGGGCAGTTTCGCCTTCAGCGATGCCCCACTGCTCGCCGACGTACTCAGCGGTCACGTCGGTGGGGAAGTCCACGGCCATGCGGGGAACCATGACGTAGCCGTCAAAGTCCTCGTTGAAATCAAAGCCGTAGAAGCCGTCGGACATGTAATCCACCATGGTACCATCCGTAGCGGTCTGGTACTGGAAGGGATTCCAGGTCGTCGGGAAGCTAGACATATAGGTGTTGTAGGTATAGGTCTCATCAGCGAACGCGACCAGAGTGGTCAGCGCCATGCAGAGAGCCAGAACCAGAGCCAATGTCTTCTTCATGGTATTGCCTCCTTCTAATTTCGTGCATATGAAATATGCACGTTTCCTCTATTATAGCCGCCGCGCCCGGCGATTGTCAAGAGGCAAAATCGCCCTGTTTTGCATCATCGGCATCCCCATCCTGCATTTTTCGCCCCTAAAACGTTTTCGTATGCAGGGTAAACGCTTTCAGGATTGTACTGCCTTTGTACTTTTTTCTGTATACAAAGGAAGAACAATCATATCAGCCGTAAGCGCTGAAAAAGGGCTGCCATACTTCTGTACAGCAGCCCTTCGCGTGTATTCAGGGATCACTTTGCACCATAACGGCTCTTGGCCCAATCATAGGCCTCCTGGATCGCCTTCTGGTGGTAGGTATCGACCTTGCCGGAATCGTGGCCCTTCGAGTTGGTGAAGTTCATGCAGATCTGGCCTGTCATGTTGTTGTTGTCGATGGTGTCACAGTCGGGGTTTTGGGGCATGCCCATCAGCGAGCAGGCGAAGGTGCGGTTGCCGATGGTCACCAGGCAGGGACGGCGGTGCCAGAGGTTTTCGTCCCAGATGTCCTGGGCGTCGTCCACACCGTAGATCTGGCACAGGCGCGCGGTGTCCGCCGCGGTGAGGGGCTCAATGTCCGCGTGGGAAGCACCGCTCCAGCGATGCGCCCACCAGACGATGCCGGTCTTCACGTCGTACACCTTGTAGCTGGAGCCCTTGGCCCACAGCTGCTGGATGCCGCCGGTGTACCAGTCGATCTTCTCAGCAGGATAAATGGTGAAGGACAGGTTGCTGCTGTCGCCGGAGCCCACAGGCACAGTGCCGTACAGCTTGTGCTGGGTCTCGGGACCGGCAATGCCGTCAACCTTCAGGTTGTTGGCCGTCTGGAAGGCGGTCACGGCCTGCTGCACGGAGGTGGTGTACTCGTTGGTCACTTCGCCCGAGTAGAAGCCCTGCAGCTTCAGCTCGGTGGTCAGGTTGATGACCGCCGTACCCTTGGAGCCCAGACGCAGGGTGGAGTAAGTAGCCTCCTGACCGCTGGTGGTTCCGCCGGAGGAGCCGCTGCTTACCGCATTGCCGTCCTTGTCGCAGAAGGTGATTACGTCGTCACGGACGTAGCCCCTGCCCAGAGGAGACTCCACATAGTACCAGGTATGACCCTTGGCGGTAGCGGTGGTGCTGTAGGGCATCACCACGCCCTTTTTGATCTGACCCAGCTTGTTGGTGCTGCCCGCCGTCACACGCACGTTGACGCTGCTCTCAATGGTCTTCACGTAGCCCTTGATCACCTGCGTCTGGGGCGTTGCGGAGGGGTTGGCCTTGATATAGTCTTCGTATTCCTTGGCGGTCATCACCTTGACGTACTCGCCCATGACCCAGACCTCGGTATTATTGTAAACCACACGGTACCATACCTTGCCGCCGACGGTCTGGCTGGCGTTGAAGCCCATCACGGTGCCCAGCGCCACGTTATAGGGCGCGGACGCATCCTTGGAGGCGGAGGCACGCAGGTTCACCTTGTCCGCAATGGTCTGCACATACTGGCTGGTGACCACAGGCGCGGTCACGGATTCATCCGGCACGCCGTTGCCGGCCAGATAGCTCTGCTCCTGCGCAGCGGACAGCTTGAAGGAGTGGTCGCCGCGGACGTAGCCCTTCAGGCCGTTGGCGTTGATGGGATACCAGGTATAGCCGCCGGAGGTAGTGCTGTAGCCGGTCATGGGCCACACGGTATTCTTGTCCACCTGACCCTGGGTAGCGCCGCCGGGCGTCCTGCGGACGTTCACGCCGCTGGACTTGATCATCACATAGCCGTAGCCGGTGACGCTGGGCGCGGTGGTCACTGTGCCGGTGCCCGCATTGGGCTCGGTGGTAGCGGTGCCGTCGGAGGTGCAGTAGGTGACGCAGTCGCCGCGCAGATAGCCGGTCTTGCCGGAGGCCGCGCGCACGGGATACCAGGTGTACTTGCCGCTGACCACGGAATTGCCGGTCATGGGCAGGATCACACCCTTGTCGATCTGCTCCTGGGACTTGCCCGCAGGCTTGGTGCGCAGATTGACGCTCTTCTCGGTAGTGATAACGAAGCCGTAGGCGCTGGTGGTATTGTCAGGCGCCACGGTCACAGTGGGCGGCGTGGTCTCGGTACCGTCGCTGTTGACGGCGGTAACGCAGTCGCTGCGCATATAGCCCACGAGGCCGGAGGCCTGCACCTTGTACCAGTTGTATCCGCCGGAGGCAATCAGGTCGGACAGGCGGTTCACCGTAACGCCCTTGTCAACCTGATCCTGCACCTTGCCGCCGGGGGTCTGGCGCAGGTTGACGCCCTTCTTGACAGTCTTGAGGTAGCCCAGCACGGTAACGCTCTCCGTAGCGCCGCCGCTGACAATGCCGGACACCAGCTGCACGCAGTCGTTGCGCACAAAGTAGTAGCTGCCGTTGTACAGCACGGGATACCAGGTATAGCCGCCTTCAGTCTGGGCGGGGCCGGTCACGGGGATGATCTGGCCGGGGGTCTCCCACTGGGCCAGCACCTTGCCACCGGGGGCCGCGCGCAGGTTGGCGGAGGTCTTGATCAGCTGTACCTGGCCGAAATCGTTGATATCGCCGGTAGTGGTGCCCAGCACGGTGATATAGGGAGCCTGAATGTAGCCGGTCTTGCCGTCATAGGAAACCTTGTACCAGTGGCTGGCGTCGATCGCCGCTGGAATGGACAGCACCTCCACACGGGTGCCCTTGTTCAGGCGCTCGATCAGGTCGCCGTCTTCCTTCTTGCGGAAGTTGACCTTGTCGCTGTTCACCTCGCCCACCACGATACCGGAACCGGTGCCGGGAACCGTAGTGCCGCCGGTGGTGCCGCCGGCAGAATCGCCAGTAGTGCCGCCGGTGGAATCGCCGGCAGTATCGCCGCTCTCGTCCTTCACCTCGGAAATGGTCAGGTAGGAGGACCAGACGTAGCCCTCCGCGCCCTCATAGGTCACCTTGCACCAGTAGTTGTTCTCGGCATAATCAGCCGGAGGCGCCTCTGCCAGCTGCACGATCGTGCCTGCGGTCAGCTTCCTGATAATTTCCGAATCGGTGTTGGTGCCCTTGCGGAAGTTCACCTGGGACTTCACTTCACCCACCCAGGTGGTGGTCTTCTCCTCTTCCTCCACAGGCGCGCTGTCGTTCACGTCGGATTCGTTGTCAGGATTGCCGACAATGAAATAATCGCCGTGAATATAGCCGATATACGTATTGGAAGTGGCGGAAGTGGGATGCGTGCTGGTTACCTTGAACCACTTGACGCCCCGCTCCGTTACCTCCTCCATCACCGTGCAGGCATAGCCCAGCGGCAGCTTGAACCAATAGCCTGCGCTGGTGCTGGGCTGCTTGCGCAGGAATACCTCATCGACCGTCGTCGTGCCGATGACAGATTCCGCACTGGCAGACTCCACCCACTGCATGGGGGACATGGTCAGCAGCATCACCAGCGCTGCTGCGGCTGCCACCAATCTCTTCCAATACTGCTTCATGAATCGTTCACCTCAGTCTTCATTCGCGGACAGGCGCACCTGTACCCGGCCGCGCATATTCCGATGTCTACATTCTATTACAGAATTATTACAATGTCAAGAATCTTACCTTAACATCCCAACAAAAATCGTAGCATTTTATGCTATTTTTCCGACTTTTTTCTGTTTCTGCCGGTTCCCCGTCAAGAAAAAAGGCTCCTGCAGAAGCAGGAGCGCAGGAATTACTTTTCAGAGAAGGCCACCACAGGATCCGCAGGGGTCTGGCCCAGGCCCACCGCCACCACGCAGGTCAGGGCGTTGTTGGTCGCCTTGCGCACCGCGTCGGAGGTAACAGTCGCGCCGGAGAGCGCGTCAAACGTGCCGCCAGCCACCGCGTCCAGACCCTTGAACTGGTTCTGGAATTCAGGCTCGCGGGCCCGCGCGCCGTAGCCGGCGGTTTCCGCAAAGTTCAAATCGCCCACGACGCAGCCGGTCACCGCGCCGTTCTTGTCCACGCCCAGCGTCACAGCCACGTTGCCGCCGTAGCCCATGGCGGATGCGGTCACGCACCAGCCCACGGTTTCGCCGCCGTTCTTTGCCTCATACAGACTGGTCACGCTGTAGCCCTCGGGCACAGTCACGGCTTCATAGGTATCCGCCGGCAGCACGGTGCTCAGGGTTGCCTGCAGCTCCGCCGCCTGATGCTCCGCAATGGGGCCTCTGGTGATCAGGTTCGTCGCGGCCAGCACGACGGCGGCCACCAGAGAAATGATGCACAGCACCATGAATGCGGGAAGCTGCTTGCGGGAAGTGTTCTTTTCCATGAAAGGGTCCTCCTTGCCTTGCATATATCATATATAATGTAGAAACGCTTTCGTTACCGGTTCGTTTTCAGGGAATAACGCTGGCTGAAGCCTTCCGTTGTCAGGATCTCGCCTTCCCGGGTGATCAGCAGTCCGTCGAAGCCGTTTTCCTCCAGCAGCCGGAGCGCCCCGTCCTTTCCCAGCACAATGCAGGCCGTGGCCAGTGCGTCCGCCGTCATGGAGCTTTGCGCCGCCACGGTAGCGGAAGCCAGATCCGTATCTGCCGGAAGTCCCGTTCCGGGGTCCAGTATGTGGTGATACGTTTTCCCCTCCGCCGTGAAGCGCCGCTGATAGATTCCGCTGGTCACCACGGATACGTCCGCAGCGTCGATCACCGCCAGCGCGCTCTCCGGCGCGGATGGATCCGCCACGCCCACGGTAAAGGCGCTGCCGTCGGGCTTGCGCCCGATCACATACACGTTGCCGCCGAAGTTCAGCACTGCGCCGGAAACCCTGCCGCAGATTTTTTCCGCAATCCTGTCGGCGATATAGCCCTTGGCAATGCCGCCCAGATCGACGCTCATGCCCACAGGCAGGGTAACGGTATTCCCTTCCCCCAGCTGAATACGGCCGTCGTCCACCAGAGGCAGCGCGGCAAGCCGTTCCTCATCTGCGGGAATACGGTTTGTGCCGCCGGTAAAGTCCCACATGGAGGACAGCGGCGCAATGGTGATGCTGAAGGCGCCGCCTGTCAGGCTGCTGATTTCCTTCGCCCGCTGCAGAATCCGCCACGTTTCCGCATCCACGGTCACGGTCTGTCCGTTCGCGTGGTTGATCCGGTCCACGTCGCTGCCCTCCAGCGTGCGGGACAGCATCCGCTCGTACCGGGCGCATTCCTGCCATATTTCTTCCAGCAGGCCCTGCGGCGCGCCGTAGAGCGTCACGGTCACCACGGTATCAAAGTAGAAGCCCGTGCCGCTGAGCCGCGCCTGCTTCGTATCCGCACAGCCGCCAAGCAGCAGGAGAAGCGCCGTCAGCAGCGCAGCGCTTTTTTTCATGGCGCAAACACCGCCTCCACGCTCACCCTGTTGGGCAGGCAGATAATGTACTGCTGATTGGGCCGCGCCGTCCAGTTTTCCCGCGTGACCATGCCCATCTGCACGCACAGCTGATTATGGCAGGTGGACGAAAGCATTACCGCGCCGTCCTGTGTGATCTCCACCACGTTGACCGAACCATCCTCCTGGGCGATGGTCACCGTCCGTGGCTGGGACAGCGGGATCCGGGCATACGGCTGACCGTTCACGGTGATCAGCACCGCATCCTCCTCCGCGCCGCGCCGCATCAGGGGCGACAATAGCATCATCGCCGCCGCCAGCACAGCCGCCGCGCCGATGATCAGCCAGTTACGCTTGTCCATGCCAATTCCTTTCATGCCTGTATCGCATGTCAATTATACCACGGGCGTAAAAACCATGTCAACCGCCGCAGCCCCTGCCGGGGCCCTCCGGCGCAGTTATTAAATTAACAACAAAACGACCGCGGACGGCCAAACTTTTTTCAGAAGGATATGTTTCACCTGCGTCGAATATGTTTATCAGTATGTCAGCACGAAAACTGACGAACGCTTAACATATGGGAGGAAACCGACATGAAGGAACTGAAGGGCACCCGCACCGAGCAGAATCTGATGGAAGCCTTTGCCGGCGAGAGCATGGCGCGCAACAAGTACACTTATTTTGCCTCCAAGGCCAAGAAGGACGGCTACGTCCAGATCGGCAACCTGTTTGAGGAAACCGCCAACAACGAGAAGGAGCACGCCAAGATGTGGTTCAAGTACCTGGAGGGCGGCTCCATCCAGGATACCATGACCAACCTGCTCCATGCCGCCGAGGGCGAGAGCTACGAGTGGACCGACATGTACGCCCGCATGGCCAGGGAAGCCCACGAGGAGGGCTTTGAAGAGATCGCCTCCAAGTTTGAACTGGTGGCAGCCATCGAAAAGGCGCATGAGGAGCGCTACCGCCGCCTGCTGCAGAACATCAAGGACGGCGTGGTCTTCTCCCGCGACGGCGACATGATCTGGGAATGCTCCAACTGCGGCCATATCGTGGTCGGCAAGAAGGCTCCCGAGATCTGCCCCACCTGCGCCCATCCCCAGAGCTACTTCATGCTCAAGCCCCAGAACTATTGATTGCCTCTCTCTCTTTCCCCTGGATCCGTCCGGTCTGCCGGGCGGATCCTTTTTGCATGCTTGCGCAAAACTTCTTTTGGGTGTATGATTGAAAAAAGCTTTTCCAATCAATATCCGACAAGGGAGGAATCACCATGCATCCCTCCACCACCGGCAACGCATCCCTTCGTCTGGGCGCGCTGGAGGCAGGCGGCACCAAAATGGTCATGAGCATTCTGGATCAGCAGGGCGTCATGCTGGAGCGCGTTTCCATTCCTACCCGTACGCCGCAGGAAACCATGCCGGAGATGATCGCCTTTTTCCGCGATCAGCAGATCGGCTCTCTGGGCGTGGGCTGCTTCGGCCCGCTGGATCTGAACCCCGCGTCCCCCGCCTACGGCTGTATCACCGCCACCCCCAAGCTGGACTGGCGTAACTATCCCCTGCTGGATGAATTCCGCAGGGCGCTGAACGTCCCCGTCCTCCTGGACACGGACGTAAACGGCGCTGCGCTGGCGGAAAGCCGTCTGGGCGCAGCCCAGGGGCTGGGCAGCTGCGTGTATGTGACCATCGGCACGGGTATCGGCGGCGGCCTGATCATCGGCGGCGAGTGCGTCCACGGCCTGATGCACCCCGAAATGGGGCATCAGCTGCTGACCCCGCACCCGGAGGATCCCTCTCCGGAGGGCTTCTGCCCGTATCACAGGCGCTGTCTGGAGGGTCTGGCCTCAGGCCCCGCCATCATGAAGCGCTGGGGCATCCCCGCACAGGAGCTGCCGGAGGATCATCCCGCGTGGCAGCTGGAGGCATACTATCTGGCGCAGATGTGCCACAATGCCATGATGACCTTCTCCCCGGAGAAAATCATTCTGGGCGGCGGCGTGATGCACAAGGAGTTCCTGTTCCCCATGATCCGTGAAAAAACGCTGGAGCTGCTGGGCGGGTACATCAGCAGTCCGGCGGTGGACGCAGGACTTGCAGATTACATCGTATCCCCCGGTCTGGGCGACAACAGCGGCGTGATGGGCGCATGGCTGCTGGCGCGCAGGGCCTATGAAGAAGGAGGAAATTGACCATGCTGGCACCAATCCGAATGAATCCCGCCTATCGCTGCGGTCTGGCCACCCCGTGGGGCGGCAGCCGACTGAGCAGCGTCTACGGCAAGAATATCCCCGATCCCCGCACAGGTGAGGCTCTTGAATTGAGCGCCATCCCCGGCCTGAACAGCGTCACCGACGAGGGCGAAACCCTGTCCGCGCTGATTGAAAAGCACGGCGGCAAGCTGGTGGGCACTGCCGTAAAGGGCGAGTTCCCGCTGCTGCTGAAGCTGCTGGATGCGGACGACGCGCTGTCCGTGCAGGTGCACCCCGGCGACGAGTACGCCCGCCGCGTGGAGGGCAAGTACGGCAAGACCGAGGCGTGGGTGATCCTGAAGGCGGAGCCCGGCGCACAGCTGGTGTTCGGCGTGGTGCCCGGCACCACCACGGAGCAGCTGCGGGAAGCATCCGCTCAGGGCAGCGCGGTGCAGGCGCTTCTGCAGCGTGTGGACGTGGAGCCCGGCGACGTGCTGTACATCCCCTCGGGCATGGTGCACGCCATCGGCAAGGGCATTATGCTGTATGAGATCCAGCAGTCCTCCGACGTAACCTATCGCTTCTACGACTGGGATCGCGTGGATCAGGCCGGCAGGAAGCGCGAGCTGCATCTGGACAAGGCTCTGGACGTAACCGACGTGACCCTGCCCGCTGTGAAGGCTGTGCCTCAGGTAATGCAGAACGACGCCGCCGGAGTGCGCAGCCTGCTGCTGAAGAACGACTTCTTCGGTCTGGAACGGCTGGAGAAGTGCAATGGCATGGAGATTGCGCCCACGCCGGAGAAGTTCGGCATCATCACGGCGATCGAGGACGGCTGCATTGTCTGGGACGGAGGCGAAATGACTCTGAAGGCAGGCCAGACCGCCATGCTGCCTGCGGACGGCTACACGCTGAAAGTCAGCGGCGGACATTTCCTGCTGACGTATCCCATGTGAAGGAAAAGAACAGCTCCGGCAAAGACCGGGGCTGTTCCTTTTTTTCGCGGGGGGGGGCCTTCGGCCCTTTTATCCGCCCATCTTGATTGACGGTTAAGGGGCCTGCCGCGTCCCAGCTTGACTGACGCATAAGTGGTTGGGTACACAAAGCAGAAAAGCCGCAGGCTCCGCGTCGCGGCGCGTCTGTCACGCGCCGTGACCCCAACAAAATGGCGCGCTGGCTCTGCCAGTCGCGCCTGCAAACCAAGCTACATATCACCCGAACGGGATTCTTAAGGGTCGAAGAACCTTAAGCGGGAGTCCATA
>JAFURI010000002.1 GCA_017471885.1 Clostridia bacterium
ATAATCTTGTAGGCGTAGGGCTTGGAAATACTCAGGATTTCCGCCACGTCCTCTGCCCGCAGGAAAGGCTTTTTCATCATTTCAGTCATCATATCACCTCGGATCTGTAGCATAGATTGCTCAGGATACTAAGCATCTACCGTTAATATAACGAAGCGAACGCACTAAACATTGCAAGTTAAGTAAAATTTCTTAAACTTTTTTGCTTGGTAGTCTTGACGGATGCTAAACAAATCAGCTATACTGTGTTTATGAAGTATCCCAAAGGAGCTGACAACGATGGCAACAGGCGAGCGCATCAAGCATTTCCGCAATCTGCGCGGCATGACGATGAAATATCTTGGACAGGAAGTGGGCTTCAGCGAAAGCACCGCCGACGTCCGTCTGGCACAGTATGAATCCGGTTCCCGTACGCCCAAGGCTGATCTGATCGAGAAGCTGGCGGAAACCCTGGAGGTTTCGCCCCGTGCGCTGGCTGTACCGGATATCGACAACTATATTGGCCTGGCTCACACCCTGTTCACGCTGGAGGATCGCTATGGCATCAAGGTCGGCGAGATCGACGGCGAGGTCTGCCTGCGGTTGGACAAGTCGAAGGGCATGACCTACCTGAATATGCTGGACATCCTCCTTGCATGGCAGGAACAGGCAGCGAAGCTGGAGACCGGAGAGATCACGAAAGCTGACTACGATCAATGGCGATACACCTACCCTCATCCGAAAGATTGATGGCAACACAAAAGGCGCCAACCGACAATGCATGTCAGTTAGCGCCTTCAATTATTCTTCAGATAATGGTCAGGCAACAGAATGTTGCCAAATCGTTGCCAGCGAGGATGTTCAACGCCGCAAAGCCTTGATTTTCAAGGGGTTGCGGTGGAGCGACATCACTCCCACTCAATGGTGCCGATGGGCTTGGGGGTCAGGTCAAGGCAGACGCGGTTGATGCCTTCAACCTCGTGGGTGATGCGGTCGGTGATGTGGTGCAGCAGCGCGTAGGGGATCTCCTCGATGGTGGCGGTCATGGCGTCGGTGGTGTTCACGGCGCGGATGATGGCCGGCCAGCCCATGTAGCGCTGGTCGTTGCGTACGCCCACGCTGGTGAAGTCCGGCACGGCGACAAAGTACTGCCACACCTTGCCGGCCAGACCGTTCTTCTCAAACTCCTCGCGGAGGATGGCGTCAGCCTCGCGCAGCGCGTGCAGGCGGTCGCGGGTGATGGCGCCCAGGCAGCGCACGCCCAGACCGGGGCCGGGGAAGGGCTGACGGTACACCATGCCGTGGGGCAGACCCAGAGCCTCTCCGACCACGCGGACCTCGTCCTTGTACAGCAGCTTCACGGGTTCCACCAGCTCAAACTGCATGCCCTCGGGCAGGCCGCCTACGTTGTGATGGGCCTTCACGCCCTTGCTCTCCAGAATATCGGGATAAATGGTGCCCTGGGCCAGGAAGGAGATGCCTTCCAGCTTGGAGGCTTCCTCGTCGAACACCTTGATGAATTCCGCGCCGATGATCTTGCGCTTGCGCTCGGGCTCGGACACGCCGGCCAGCAGATCCAGGAAGCGGTCGGTGGCATCCACATAAATCAGGTTGGCGTCCAGCTCCTTGCCGAAGACCTCGATCACCTGCTCGCTCTCGCCCTTGCGCATCAGGCCGTGATTCACATGCACGCAGACCAGCTGCTTGCCCACTGCCTTGATCAGCAGGGCGGCCACCACAGAGGAATCCACGCCGCCGGACAGCGCCAGCAGCACCTTCTTGTCGCCGATCTGCGCGCGCAGGGCAGCGATCTGCTCATCGATGAAGGCGTTGGCCAGCTCAAGGGTGGTGATGCGGGCCATGCTTTCGGGACGCACGTTCATATCCATTGAGAAAACCTCCCGTCATGTCGGTTTCATGGGTTGTATTGGAAGTGATTCGGAAATAAACCACTTTTCTATTATATCCGTTCGGAGGGAAAGTGTAAAGAAAAAAATCAAACTGACGACAAAAAAACACCGGTCTGATTGGAAGAAGTCACGCTTTGGGCGGAGAAATCAGACCGTCCGGCGGTGCTCCAGCTCCTCCCAGGAGGCAATTAGGCGCAGCCTGGCGCGGTGATACTGCTCGTCCGTTTCGTACAGGCGGTAAAAGCACTCCACCATCATGGTCAGGTAGAGAAAAACGTCATACCACAGGATACGCCGGTACTGGCTTTCGCTCAGCTGTGTCAGGCCGAAGCCCTCCAGGAACGCCTGCGTGCGGCTGTGACGGCGGAAACGGTCGTCGATGAGGGGATCAGCCCACATGGCGCGCTCCCAGTCGATCACGCCGCTGATGCGCCCGTCCTGAACGAAGATGTTGCCGGGCCACATGTCCCAATGCACCAGGGATGGCGCGGTCACCTCGCGGAAGAATGCGCGATCCTGCTCCAATGCGGTGAGAAGCTGCTCCCTGGTCAGGGGAACGTCTACGTTCTTGCGTTCGCCGTCGGTCATCACGTTATCAATCAGACAGGCAAGGAAGTCGCACTGGCTGGCAAAGGTATGTCCGTCGTCGCCAAGCATGCCGAAATGCGTCCCCCGGATGGACTGCAGAGATTTCTCATAGGCGCCGATTTCTCGGTCGATGGCGGCGCGCTGCTCGTCGGAGAGGTCTTTGCGCAGCTGATCGTAGCTTTTACCGGGCAGGGCTTCCATAAAGAAGTACTCGCCGCTGCAGAGCGTACGGGTTGCGTCGTGATACTGCACCTGAGCCACATGGGGAATGCCGTGGCTGCGGGCAATATCCATGGCGCGGACTTCGGCGGTCATCAGGTTGTGCTCGTTGGTCAAGACTCCCTCGGGCGTGGCTGCGGCAATCTTCACCACGCTGCGGCTGCCGTCGTCGAAGGTGACCATGTAGGCTGCATTGAAGTAACCTGCTGTGAGCTCGCTGACGTCTGTGACGTTTTTCTCCGGGAAGGCCTTGCGGGCCATGGTGCGGAGGGTTTCGGGAGACTGGCGGTTTTTAGTGACGGCCATTGTAACCTCCTTGTCAGGCTTTGTCCGGCATAGTCTTCATCTGCCTGAGGATGCTGCCCACGATCAGCAGCGACAGGAAGAAGGTCAGCACGTCGGCGATGGGCTGGCAGATCTGCAGACCTACAAGGCCGAAGACGGGCGGCAGGATCAGCAGCAGCGGGATCAGGCAGAAGCCCTGACGGGCTGCGGAAATGATGGTGGCGCGCACGCCGTAGCCGATGGACTGGGTGAACATGTTGCCCATGACGATCATGCCCCACAGCGGCATGGTGGACAGCTGCAGCTGCATGGACAGGGTGCCGATCCGGATGACCTCCGGATCATCCGCACGGAAGACCGTGACGATCAGACGGCTGAAGGGCAGGGCGATGATCACCAGACACAGCAGGATGATGGTCGCCCCCCTGACGGCGAAACGGAAGGCCTCGCGTACGCGGGAGTACTTGCCTGCGCCGAAGTTGAAGCCGCACACGGGCTGGAATCCCTGGCCAAAGCCGATGACTGCGGAGTTGATGAACATCACGAAGCGGCTGACGATGGACAGCGCGGCGATGGCTGCGTCGCCCCACGCGCCGGCGGTGGTGTTGAGAATGATGGTGGATACGCTGGCGATGCCCTGACGGCCCAGGGAGGGCAGGCCGTTGTTGAGGATCCGGCCGTACATCTTCAGCGTGGGCTTGAAGTTGCGCAGGCGGATGGTGATGGCGTCGGGCCGGGTGTTGCACATTGCCAGCAGGATGGAGAAGCTGACGAACTGGGAGATAGCGGTAGCGATGGCTGCGCCTGCGGTACCCAGGTTGAAGCCGAAAATCAGGATGGGATCGAGGATCATGTTGAGGATGCCGCCGGTGGTGATGCCTACCATGCCGTAGGCAGCCAGGCCCTGGAAGCGGAGCATGTTGTTCATGGCGAAGGATGCCATCATGAAGGGCGCGCCGTAGAAGATATAGGTAGCGTAGTCAACGGCGTAGGGCGCGATGGTTTCGGTGGCGCCGAGAAAGCGCACCAGCCAGTCAATGTTGCTCAGGCACACGGCGCACAGCACCATGCCGGTGACAAAGGCCGTCACCACGCCCACGGCGCAGAACTTGTGGGCCTCTTCATCGCGGCCTGCGCCCAACTCGCGGCTCACGTTGCTGCCGCTGCCCATGCCGATGGTGAAGGCCACGGCCTGAATAATCGCCATGGCAGAGAAAATGACGCCCACCGCGCCCGAGGCGGAGGTGCCCAGCTGGCTGACGAAGAAGGTATCCGCCATGTTGTAGATGCTGGTGATCAGCATGGAAATAATGGACGGCACTGCCAGACGGCAGATAATGCGGCCGACGGGCTGGTTGAGCATCATGTGGGTGCGCTGCGCGGAGGTCATGGGCTTTTTCATCAGTAACGCGCCTTCCTTTGCATAATAATCAATTCTGTACTATTCGACGCAAAGCGGCGCCGTTCCTTTTTATCGCAGGGGGCGGACGTCAAAGGCTCCGTGCGGCAGGATCGTTTTTCCTGCGCACGGAGCCTTTGTGTTATATTCATCAGGGCAGTGTCACGGTGAAGCGGCAGCCGCCCTCCTGACGGTTGCACACGGCGATGGAACCGCCGCAGCTGTCCAGAATGCGCTTGACCAGCGCCAGTCCCAGACCGTTGCCCTCCTGCCTGTGGGAGCTGTCGGCCTGATAGAATTTATTGAAGATGAAGCTCTGCTCCGCTTCCGCAATGCCGGGGCCGGAGTCCTCCACGGTAAAGACCGTGCCGCCTGCATCCCTGCGCAGGCTGATGCGCAGCAGGCCGCCGTGAGAGTTGAACTTCACTGCGTTGCCGATCAGGTTTGTCCAGACGTGCTGGAGCAGTCCCTCCTGACCGGTATAGGTGATCTCCTCCAGCTCCACGTCGATATCCAGCTCCTTTTCCGACCAGGAAGGCTCCTGCAGCAGCAGCGCCTGACGGATCTGCTCGTCCAGCCGGAAGGACACCGGCGCGGCCTGGATGACGTGGCTGTCCACTTTGGAGATCAGCAGGATATTGCCTACCAGCGTGGAAAGACGGCGGGTGTTGAGGAGAATCCGCTCCACAAAGCTGTGCTGCTCCTCAGGGGAGGGGGAGCCCTGCAGCAGCATGGCGTAGCCCTCGATAGCGTTGATGGGGGTCTTGAACTCGTGGGAGACGTTGGAGACGAAGTCGCTCTGCAGGGTTTCCGTAGCACCCAGCGCCTGTACCATCAGGTTGAAGCTCTGGTAGCTGTCCCGGATTTCGGTGATCTTGCTGTCGGTCTTAAGCTGTACGGTAAAATCGCCCTGCGCCACCTTGCGCATGGCGCGGGAAAGCCGAACCACGGGGCGCAGAAGGAAGATGTTCACCGTGATGGATACAGCCACGCCGATGGCCACGCTAAAGACGATCAGCCAGATCAGCGGATGTACCTCGATGTCCGTCTTGAGGAAATGGTTCAGCAGGCCGGAAAGCAGGGCCGCTGCGGCCAGCGTACCCAGAATCTCCAGCATGGCGACCAGGATAAACAGCAGCCGGATGTTCATGCCGCGCTGCTTTTTCTGTCTGCTCATTCCTTGACCACCTTATAGCCTACGCCGCGCATAGTGACGATGCGGAAATCCGGATTGTCGCGGAAGCGGTCGCGCAGGCGGCCGATATGCACGTCCACGGTATGGGAGTCTGTCTCCGAGCCGTAGCCCCAGATTTCGTCCATCAGCTGCTGGCGGGTGAAGATCTTACCCGGAAAGGAAGCCATTTTGTACAGGAGCTGGAACTCCTTCTGGGGCAGGGTGACGGATACGCCGTCCCGCGTGGCGGTGTAGCTGTCGCATTCCAGCACGGTCTGCCCCAGCGTCTGCTTCCGCTCGGCGATCATCCGCGCCCGGCGCAGCAGCGCGCCTACCCTGAGCACCATCTCATTGACGTTGACGGGCTTGACCATGTAGTCGTCCGTGCCGGAGAGAAAGCCGCGGCGCATGTCGTCGAAGGCGTCTTTGGCGGTAATCATCATCACGGGGATGGTGATGGCCGCCTCGCGCAGCTGACGCACCAGCTCGTAACCGTCCATGTTGGGCATCATGATATCCGAAATAATCAGATCGTAATAATCCAGATCCAGCGCGTCCAGCGCCTGCACGCCGTCGGACACGCCGGTAACCTGATAACCGTTTTTCTCCAGCACCTGACGGAAGAGCGACCGCAGCTCGGCGTCGTCCTCCACCACAAGAATTCTGAACATGGCGCTGCTCCTTTCGAAGGGGGATTACGGCTTCAGCATAGCACGGTAAGGTCAACTGTGTCTCAACGGCTTATTTTTTGAGGTTCACCACGCCGGCGCGGCAGGCGGCGAGCAGATCCTTCAGGTCGTCTACGCGTTCCTGAAGCCTGCGGCCCTGATCCGTATCGGCGATGCGAAGACGCTGGGGATACACCAGGAATTCCATGGACTGGCTGTGAATATCCCTGCCGGAGGTCAGCGCGTCCTTCAGGGTAGTGAAGGGCTGATGATTCATCAGGCGCATGCCGTGGCTGTTGGCGATCAGGGTGTAGCCGGCGATGCCGGTGGTTTTCTGATACGCCCGGCAGAAGCCGCCGTCGATGACGATCAGCTTGCCGTCCGCCTTCAGGGGGCTTTCGCCGTGGGTGACGCGGATGGGCGTATGGCCGTTGATGATGCGGCTGAAGGGCGAGGTGAGGCCGAACTCCTGCAGAATCCTGTCCACCACGCCCGGATCGTTATAGCGGGCGTAGTAGGGATTGCGCGGCTCCTTCCAGGCGTTTTCATCCTCTACAAAGAAGCGTGCAAAGGTCTGGATGTGGCGGCCGCACAGAGGGCTGTCGTCGCCGCACCACAGGTACCACATGAAGTCCAGCGCCGCCTGATCGCCCTGATAGAAGGCCCGGCGGGCGATGCGGTCGGCGCAGTCCATCAGCGCCTTGCCGCTCAGACTTTCGCCCTCCAGCTCCTTGACGAGGAAGGATCCGTCCTCGTTCATGGGCACGCAGCCGTGGAAGAGGATATTGTCGTTGTAGCGGCGGTACAGGCGGCCCACGGAGTACATGAAATCAATATGGGTGCGCAGGCGCAGGCTCTGGCGGAAGGCGTCCTGCAGGCCCTTCATCACGGCTTCTTCTCCGGGAGTCAGTGCATAGGGGTCGGCAGGATCCACCGTGGGCAGCGGACGGCGGATGAAGGGCCACTCGCGGCCGTCGATCATCACCGTGCCCTTTTCGTAATCCAGCTTGTCCAGCAGCAGCCTGTTTTCCATGCCCAGCTGGGGACAGCGGCGGATCATCTGCCCCTCCAGCTTGAACATCATGATGGTGACGGCTTCCAGCGCGGCCTTCTCGGGCTTCATGTCCGGATAGAGCTTCTCGGCAAACAGCGTAAGGGGGCGCAGGGGGATGCCGTAGCCGTTCTCCAGGATTTCCATGTTGTTGTAGCTGAGACTGTTGCGCACCACGGCGGCAATGCAGGGCAGACTGCCGGAGGCGGCGCCCATCCACAGGATGTCATGGTTGCCCCACTCAATGTCGATGGAGTGGTGCCCCATCAGAATATCCATGATGCTGTCCGCACGGGGACCGCGGTCGAAAATATCGCCCACCACATGCAGCCGCTCCACCGCCAGATGCTTGATCAGCGTGGTCAGCGCCACAATGAAGCCGTCCGCGCTGTCAATGTCGATGATGGTATCCACAATGCGCTCGTGGTAGTGATGCTGGTTGTCGTCCTCGTCGCTCTGGGCGTGGAGAAGCTCGTCCAGAATATAGGCGTACTCCTCCGGCATACCCCGGCGCACCTTGGTGCGGGTATACTTGGAGGACAGCACCCTTGCAAGGAACACCAGCTGCTCCAGCTTCTTGCGGTACCACTGGGGCGTCAGCGCGCCCTCATCCCGCAGGAGTTTGAGCTTCTCCCGGGGGTAGTAGATCAGCGTGCACAGCTCGGAAACCTCGCGGCCGCTCAGGTCGTCGCCCAGCCACAGGTTGACCTTCTCACGGATCACGCCGGAGCAGTTGTTCATGATATGGCAGAAGGCCTCGTACTCGCCGTGCAGGTCGCTCATGAAGTGCTCGGTACCCTTGGGCAGACTGAGCACGGCGCTGACGTTGATAATCTCCGTGTACAGCGCCTGACGGGTGGGATACTGCTCGGACAACAGATTCAGGTACTTGATCCTTTCAGGCGTATAGGCAGCAGGCATGGCGGGGCCTCCTTTATGGATGATCACAAAAACATTATCTATATTATAAACGAGGAAGGGGCCGGGACACAAGAGCGGGAACGCAATTTTTCCCCGGAGGAAGCGGGGGTGGAAGAAGGATGGAAAATCCGGCAAAAAGCCGACGAAATTTTGTTGAAAGTATTGCTCTTTTCGGGAAAATGCGGTATCATAAAGTGCGGTGGAGTATGTCCGCCTTTCGCTTGCTGCGTCCAAATGGTTTCTGCAAGATTTGCCTTGTAAAATTGTGCGGAACGGTTTCAGCAGGGAGAAGAGCGGGTATATAACACATGCAAGCAGACAGTAACGCAGCGAAGGGACAAGGACCTGAGCGGCGTCCTGCAAATATAAACTACAGGAGGATGAACACCCATGGTGAATTTTGAGCAGTGGAATGGCTTCAAGGGTTCCATTTGGAAGGAAGAAGTCAACGTCCGTGATTTCATCCAGAACAACTACACCCCCTACTACGGTGACGAGAGCTTCCTGGCTGGTCCCACCGAGGCTACCGACAAGCTGTGGGGCGCTCTGCAGAAGCTGCAGAAGCAGGAACGCGCTCAGGGCGGCGTGCTGGATATGGACACCAGCGTCGTCTCCAGCCTGACCTCTCATGGCCCCGGCTATATCGACGAGGAACTGAAGGATCTGGAAAAGGTCGTCGGTCTGCAGACCGATAAGCCCCTGAAGCGTGCCTTCATGCCCTTCGGCGGCATCAAGATGGCCGTGGATTCCTGCAAGCAGGCCGGCTATGAGCCCGATCCCGAGCTGGTGAAGATCTTCACCGAGTATCACCTGACCCACTCCGACGCCGTGTTCCAGGCCTACACTCCTGAAATGCGCGCCGCCCGTTCCAGCCACATCATCACCGGTCTGCCGGACACCTATGGCCGCGGCCGTATCGTGGGCGACTACCGTCGTGTGGCTCTGTACGGTATCGACTTCCTGATCGAGGAGAAGGAAAAGGACTTCGCCAACTGCGGCGACGGCACCATGACCGATGAGATCGTGCGTCAGCGTCAGGAGATCCGTCAGCAGATCAATGCTCTGAAGGAAATGAAGATCATGGCCAAGGGCTATGGCTTCGATATCTCCAAGCCCGCCAGCAACGCCAAGGAAGCCTTCCAGTGGCTGTACTTCGGCTACCTGGCCGCCATCAAGACCCAGAACGGCGCCGCCATGTCCGTGGGCCGCATCTCCACCTTCCTGGATATCTATGTGGAGCGCGATCTGCAGAACGGCACCATCACCGAGTCTGAGGCTCAGGAGCTGGTTGACCACATCGTCATGAAGTTCCGTATGGTCAAGTTTGCCCGCGTGCAGGCTTACCAGCAGCTGTTCTCCGGCGACCCCGTGTGGGCCACCCTGGAGGTTGGCGGCACCGGTCTGGACGGCCGCAACATGGTCACCAAGAACGACTTCCGCTTCCTGCATACCCTGGAGAACATGGGTCCCTCTCCCGAACCCAACATGACCGTCCTGTACTCCTCCAAGCTGCCTGAGGCCTTCCGTAAGTACACCTCTTACATCTCCATCGTGTCCTCCTCCGTGCAGTACGAGAACGACGAGGTCATGAAGCCCGTGTGGGGCGACGACTACAGCATCTGCTGCTGCGTGTCCGCTACCCAGACCGGCAAGGAAATGCAGTTCTTCGGCGCCCGCGCCAACCTGCTGAAGGCCATGCTGTACGCCATCAACGGCGGCGTGGACGAGAAGTCCAAGAAGCAGGTGGGTCCCGCCTATCGTCCTCTGACCGGCGACACCCTGACCTGGGACGAAGTGAAGCCCGCTTACCTGCGCATGCTGGAGTGGCTGGCTGGTCTGTACGTCAACGTACTGAACCTGATCCACTACATGCACGACAAGTACTACTACGAAGCTGCTGAGATGGCTCTGATCGATACCAACGTGAAGCGCTCCTTCGCTACCGGTATCGCCGGCTTCTCTCACTGCGTCGACTCCATCAGCGCTCTGAAGTATGCCACCGTGAAGGTGATCCGCGACGAGGACGGCATGGCTATCGACTATGTCACCGAGGGCGAGTTCCCCAAGTACGGCAACGACGACGACCGCGCTGACGACATCGCCAAGTGGCTGCTGAAGACCTTCATCGACATGATCAAGAAGCACCACACCTACCGCGATTCCGAGCCCAGCACCTCCATCCTGACCATCACCTCCAACGTGGTGTATGGCAAGGCTACCGGTGCTACCCCCGACGGCCGTAAGGCTGGCGCTTCCCTGGCTCCCGGCGGCAACCCCTCCTACGGTGCTGAGCAGAACGGCCTGATCGCCTCTCTGAACTCTGCTGCCAAGCTGCCCTATCACTGGGCTCTGGACGGCATCTCCATCACCCAGACCATCAACCCCGACGCTCTGGGCCACAACGACGACGAGCGCGTGGGCAACCTGGTGCAGGTGCTGGACGGCTACTTCGACCAGCCCTCTCACCACCTGAACGTGAACGTGTTCGGCAAGGAGAAGCTGCTGGACGCCATGGAGCATCCGGAGAAGGAAGAGTACGCTAACTTCACCATCCGCGTTTCCGGCTACGCTGTCAAGTTTATCGACCTGACCCGCGAGCAGCAGATGGACGTTATCGCCCGTACCTGCCACGCCTCTCTGTAATCCAAGCGGCCTGAACAGGAACCATCGCCCGGCGGAGGAGAAATCCTCCGCCGGGTTTTTGCATGCATCCTTCCGCCGGGGCGTGAACTATCCCGATGAATACGGTTTACAATTGCGAAAAATCGGGTATAATAAAAGCGGAGGGAAACCTCCTATCAAGCATAGAGGTACGATAAGATGAGCAAGATCGGATATGTACATTCTTTGGAGTCCTTCGGCCTGGTGGATGGCCCGGGCGTCCGTTATGTTGTTTTCCTTCAGGGCTGCGCGCTGCGCTGCAAATACTGCCACAATCCCGAAACCTGGCACAACGGCGACAAGGAGTGGACTGCCGAAGATCTGGCCAGGTATGTGCTGCGCTACAGCACCTATTGGCGCAACAACGGCGGCGTAACCTTCTCCGGCGGCGAACCCCTGCTGCAGCTGGAGTTCATCACCGAGGTGTTCAAGATCCTGAAGAAGGAGGGCGTGCATACCTGCATCGATACTGCCGGTCAGCCCTTCCGCCCGGATGATGCAGAGTGGCTCGCGAAGTTTGACGAGCTTCTGAAGGTCACCGATCTGGTGATGCTGGACTTCAAGGAGCTGGACGAGGAGAAGCATATTGCCCTCACCGGCCGCACCAACAAGAACATTCTCGCCATGGCGCAGTACATGTCCGACAAGGGTCAGGATATGTGGATCCGCCATGTGCTGGTGCCCGGCCTCACCGACGACGAGCAGGGCCTGAAGGAGATGGGCGATTACATCGCCACGCTTGACCATGTGCAGCGCGTGGAGATTCTGCCTTACCACACGCTGGGCCTGTTCAAGTGGGAGAAGCTGAACTTGGAATATCCCCTCAAGGGCGTGCCTACTCCCGACAAGGAGCAGGTGGAAAAGGCCGAGAAGCTGCTGCGCACGGCGGATTATCAGGGCTATCTGAAGAATTGAGACAAGTACAAAGAGCGCCTGTCATCCCATGGATGACAGGCGCTCTTCGTATGATCAGGCTGATTCGGTCAGTCCACGATGCCGGCCAGATCAGCAAAGGTTTTGAGATGATAGGTAGCCAGCCGGTTGTCCTTGGCGTCGCCTAGTGCGGCGCAGTGGAAGCGTCCGCCCAGCGCGGCCTGCACGCCGGCGTTGGCGTTTTCCACCACGAGGCATTCGGAGGGGGTCAGGCCCATAAACCCGGCACAGCGCTGGAAGACCTCGGGATCAGGCTTGGCGTGGCGCACGGTGTTGCCGTCGCAGACTGCGTCAAAGAAGGTGGCCAGATCCAGCCGGCGCAGGATGGTGGGCACGTTGGTGCTGGAGGAGCCCACGCCCAGCTTTACGCCGCGGCGGCGGATGGTACGCATGGTGCTGCGAACCTCGTCGGACAGATCATCGGGCTCCAGCTGCTCCAGCATATCGGCCACATAGCCGTGCTTTTCGGCGGAGAGGGCAACCTTTTCTGCTTCAGAGCAGGTCAGGCCGGTGTGCTTCAGGAATACCTCCAGACTGTCCATACGGCTCAGACCGCGCATCTGTTCATTGTACACAGTGACGTCGAAGGGAACGTTCAGACGGTCGGCCAGCTTCTGCCACGCCTTGATGTGATAACGGTCGGTGGAGCAGATGATGCCGTCCATAGCGAAGATTACGCCGCGATATCTCATGGGAAACGCCTCCTTATAAGCAGCCGCTGATGCGGAACATGGCTTAACGATAATGATATGATACCATTTCCCGGCCCGAATTGCAACCGTCTGCAGCTTGATCATGGTTATTATGGTGGAAAATTTTCCGGAAAGTTTGGTCGAATCCTGCGGCGTAAAGCAGGGAAAGGCCCTCGCCTTATCGAATTGGGAATACAGGTTATTCCGTAAAAAAGCAAAAGCAGGTGAATGAACCGATGAAGGATTTTATCATGAGCGGCAAGGCTGTTCTGGGCATTGAGCTGGGTTCTACCCGTATCAAGGCGGTGCTGATCGGCGAGGATCACGCGCCTATTGCATCCGGCGACCATACCTGGGAAAACTCTCTGGTGAACGGCGTTTGGACCTATACCCTTGAGGACGCATGGGCCGGCGTGCAGGACGCCTATGGCAACCTGAAGAAGGACGTGGAGAGCAAGTACGGTGCGAAGCTGACGAAGCTGGCAGGCTTCGGCGTATCCGCCATGATGCACGGGTATCTGCCCTTTGACAAGGATGGAAAGCAGCTGGCAGGCTTCCGTACCTGGCGCAATACCATGACCGGCCCCGCCGCAGCGGAGCTGACGGAGCTGCTGGGCTTCAATATTCCCCAGCGCTGGAGCATTGCGCACCTGTATCAGGCCATGCTCAACGGCGAGGAGCATGTAAAGGAACTGTCCCACCTGACCACGCTGGCTGGCTACATCCACTGGAAGCTCACCGGCGTGAAGGCGCTGGGTGTGGGTGAGGCCAGCGGCATGTTCCCCATTGACAGCACGAAGTGCGACTATGACCAGACGATGATCGACCTGGTGGACGGAAAGGTTGCCGCCATGGGCTACAGCTGGAGGCTGCGCGACGTGCTGCCCAAGGTGCTGGGCGCCGGCGAGGATGCAGGCTGCATCACCGCCGAGGGTGCGAAGCTGCTGGATCCCACGGGCGAATTGGAATGCGGTACGCCCTGCGCGCCTGCCGAGGGCGATGCGGGCACCGGCATGGCTGCCACCAATTCCGTCGCCGTGCGCACAGGCAACGTATCCGCCGGCACCTCCGTATTCGCCATGGTGGTGCTGGAGAAGCCCCTGAGCAGGGTCTATCCGGAGATTGACATGGTCACCACCCCCAGCGGTATGCCTGTGGCCATGGTACACTGCAACAACTGCACCAGCGACATCAATGCCTGGGCGGGCATGCTCAAGGGATTTGTCGAGGCGGCAGGCCTGCAGGTGAGCATGAATGATATCTACACCGCCATTTTCACCTCCGCCATGAAGGGCGACAAGGACTGCGGCGGCGTGGTGAACATGCCCATGTTCTCCGGCGAACCGGTGGTAGGGCTGGACGAGGGCCGTCCGATGATGATCCGCACCCCCGACGCAAGGCTGTCCTTCGGCAATTTCAGCCGTTCCATCGTGGCGGGCGCTATGACCGCGCTGAAGATCGGCATGCGGATTTTGGAAAAGGAAAACGTGCAGATCGACTCTCTGCTGGGCCACGGCGGATACTTCAAGACGCCTGTGGCGGGCCAGAGCATGCTGGCTGCCAGCCTGAACGCGCCCATCTCCGTGATGGAGACTGCCGGCGAGGGCGGCCCCTGGGGCATGGCGCTGCTGGCGGCCTATCGCGTGAACCGCAAGGAAGGCCAGACGCTGGAAAGCTACCTGAACGACTGCGTGTTTGCCGGCGCAAAGGGCAGCACCATTGCGCCCGATGCTGCGGACGTGGAGGGTCTGAACGCCTATACTGCGAAGTTTGAGCAGGCGCTGGAGTCCGCGAAGGCCGCCGCCAATATGAAGTGAGGTGCGAACCATGCTGGAAGCATTGAAGAAGGCTGTCTATGAGGCCAATATGGAGCTGCCCAAGCGGGGGCTTGTGACCTATACCTGGGGCAACGTGTCCGGCATTGACCGGGAGAAGGGCCTGGTGGTGATCAAGCCCAGCGGCGTGGAGTACGACGAGCTGACCCCTGATCAGCTGGTTGTGCTGGATCTGGAGGGCAATATCGTGGAGGGAGATCTGAACCCTTCCAGCGACACCAAGACCCATCTGGAGCTGTACAAGGCCTTCCCTGCGCTGGGCGGCATTGTGCACACCCACAGCCCCTATGCGGTGGGCTGGGCGCAGGCAGGGGAGGATATCCCGGCCTACGGCACCACCCATGCGGATTACTTCTACGGCCCCATCCCCTGTGCCCGTCATCTGACTCCCGCTGAGCTGGATGAGGACTACGAGAAGGGCACCGGCACGGTGATCATCGAGACCTTCAACGAGCGGGGCATTGATCCCAAGCATGTGCCCGGCGTGATCTGCTTCAGCCACGGCCCTTTCACCTGGGGCAAGGATCCCGCACAGGCGGTGTATCACGCCGTGGTGCTGGAGGAGGTGGCCAAGATGGCCATGTTCACCCGCATGGTGAAGCCGGAAGCTGCGCCCGCGCCCAGGCATGTGCTGGACAAGCACTTCATGCGCAAGCACGGCCCCAACGCTTATTACGGACAGAAGAAGTAACGGAAAAACGCCGGAATGCCTTTTATGGCATTCCGGCGTTTTTTCTGCGTGTTACTGCAGGGTTTCGCATATCTTCCGGCATATCTCTGCCTGATGCTTCAGAAGAAACTCGCCGTGACCCAGTCCCGGCATGATTTCTTCCTGACAATGCTTCAGATACCGCTTCAGGATCCGGTGAGACTTGAGGGCATAAGGCTCCTTGCTGCCGCACCACAAATGTACCTCCGCAGACGTATGCGCGATCTTCGGCCGGGTGCGGTAGGTGTAGTTTTCCATGAAATTACGCCGCACGGATTCGTCGCTTGCGTCCAGATACAGGCTCTTTTCCATGCCGCCCATCATCTCCTCAAGGGAGGTACCCATTAGCTTCATCATCACATGAATCAGCCATGGGAAGCTGCCGGTGTTCTTATAGCGGCAGAACATCTTATAGGTAACCCAGCCGGAGAGCTGGCCCTGATGTGCCACATATACGCCATCCATGATCACAGTGCGGATGGCAATCTGTCCGCGGGTGAGCAGCTCCGTCAGCATCAGCCCGCCCTGAGACGCGCCGTAGGCTCCGTGCAGACGACCGCCATGATGGGCCTGCACATATTCCTCAATCTGCCTGCTTTGGTCGGCGAAGCTGGTAAACTCCGGACCGCCCTCGTAAAAGCCGTCCATGGCGGGGATGATCAGCCGATAATGGGCCTCCAGAGGTTTCAGCAGCTCGTACTCGGCGTGCCAGTCCTGCATCATCCCATGCATGCACAGCACGGCGGGCTTGCAGGGATCTCCGAATTCGGTAAACAGCATGTTGAACCCTCCGGTCTCTTATTCTGTAAACAGCGGAGAATGCTCTCTGGGCGGCAGAATCCAGTCCAGAGGGTCGGTTGTGTCATAGCCGTCGTAAACCTCGTGGAACATGGCGGCGGTGGAGGCGGGTTCTTCCGCGGCATACAGGTGGCTCTGATCGCCGTACTGGCTGCAGCGCCATGCAATCTGTCCCTTCACCCGCTCCTCGCTGATCAGCGTGGTGACGGAGGAGGGGAGCATGCACATGGTCTGCCAAAGGGGCAGGGGCGGCAGATTCAGCAGATACGCCATCATGGCGGTGGCTATGCCGTAATGGCAGAAGAACACCAGTGTGTCAGCCTGATTATCCTCGCACCGGTAAATCTGCCCGTCGCGGACGTAGCCGTGCTCCCGAAGCACTTCATCCAGTCCGGCCTTGGTTTCCGCCCAGATTTCCTCCACGTTGCCCCCCGCGAACAACTCGTCCTGCGTCCACAGATCGGGCTGATACAGCTGCTCGCGGCCCAGCCACTGGTGCGGACGGTAATCCCAGCAGATGCGTTCACGGCCGGCCTCCGGATCAAAGCTGCGGCCCCGGAATTCCGCAAGCCAGGGACGGATCTCGGCGGTACGCCCCATGCGGCGCAGGGTAGGCGCGGCGGTGTCCTTCGCCCGGCCCAGAGGCGAGCAGTAGAAGGCCTTGACGTTCAGCTTTGACAGGCGGCGGGAAAGAAGCTCCGCCTCAAAGCGACCTTTCGGGGTGAGGGAATCCACGGAATAATCCGGCTCCGCGTGCCGGACAAACATCAAACGCATGGCAGCGTCCTCGCTTTCGTTATTTGGTTAGGTACAGTATACAGGAAAAAGGCAGCCGCCGCAATGGCTGCTGCCGTATTGGAATCAGTCGCGGGGAATGTACACCGAGGCGCTGGCTCCCAGCATGGCCGTGTCGGCAGGGATGCAGACGTGCACGGTGTAGTAGGCTGCGTTCTGGCGGGTCACGCCGAGGGCGGAAATCTCCGTCACCGTGCCGGTGACAACGGCGTCTGCGTCGGCGTCCAGCGTGAGGCTCAGACGGTCGCCCACACGCAGGCCGTTCAGGTCGATTTCATCCACCTCGGCCACCACCTCCAGCTGGTTGGTCAGATAGATGCGGGCCAGCAGCTGACCCTTCCACACCTGCTGACCGGCGGCGACGGCAACGCTGCCCACCACGCCGTCAGCGGGCGAGGAAATAGCGGGAGAAGCGTCTGTATCCGCGTCGTAGCCCATGATGGTGAAGAGCGGGGCGCCGGCCTTCACTCGGTCACCCTCCTTCACCAGCATAGCGGCGATGCGCCCCTGAGCCTGAATCAGCACGGGATCGCGGCGGATCACGCTGCCCTTGCCCACGTTGTCCTTCTTGCCGTAGCGGTCGTCACGGTACAGGGTCAGGGATTCACCCTGCTCAAACTCGCCGTCCAGCACGTCCACCACATAGTTTCTGCCGCTGACGGAGATAACCCGCCCATAGCCCTCCTCCTTCTCGCCCTTGCTGGAGCGGAAGTAAAGCGTCTCGCCCGGACGGATGGTACGGTTCTCCTCGTCGTCATAAGCGCCGACGGTGCTGGCCTGAATGCGAAGCTGCTGGGTCGGCTCCAGCGCGGCTACAGCGCCGTAGCGGGCAGTCAGGGCAGATGCGTCGTCTCCCGGCGCGCCGAACAGGCCGCGGATCACGCCGTCCTCGGTAGCGTAGAAGGTGGTGGTCAGCATGGTGAAAAGCTGATCTCCTGCCGTCACGCTGTCGCCCATGGCAAGATCAAAGGAACCCAGCACGCCGGAGTAGGGGGCGGTCACATCTGCAAAGCTTACGGCCTGCACCGTACCGTTGGCAATAGCGCAGTCGGAGAAGCTGCTTTCCGCAGCGGCGGAGGAGCACAGCAGCAGGGCACACAGAAGGAAGGTGAGGATTCGTTTCATCATGATCGTCCTTTCGGTGGGAATGTTATTCGACGCTCTTGAGGGCCTCCACCATGTCGATGGTGCGAACCTTGCGGGTCAGCAGGCCCTGAATGAAGAAGGAAAAGGCGTAGGTGATGAGGCTGGCGGCGAGGATGGACGTCCACGACACCTTGGTGGCGAAGACCATGGACTCATACTCGCACATCTTCATGATGACGCTGGTCAGCCACACGCCCGGAGGGACGCCGATCATTACGCCCAGCAGGGCCACATAGTTGTTTTCCCGGAGCATAATCTGGCGGATCTCCTTCTGGTGGTAGCCCAGCACCTTCAGGGTGGCGTAGTCGCGAAGCCGCTCGGTGAAGTTCAGCAGACCCATGTTATAGCAGATGATAAAGGCCAGTCCCAGCGCGGCGCCGCTCAGCAGCGTAAAGGCCATTCTGGTAGAATCCATGATCTTCAGCGTGGCGGCGCATTGCTCGTCCGGATACTTGAAGGTGGACAGCTCGTCCATTTCATTAAGCTGCTGCAGGGCAAGGGGCGAGGGCTGGCGGATCAGCAGCGCGGTGGGGATGAACTCGCCCTTGCGGCACCGCTCCCATGCACGGATGCCCATGAAAGCGCCCTGACCGATGTTGGTATCGGCAAAGCCGCTGACGGTCAGGTGAAGCGGATCCGTATCGCCGGTGAGCCATACCTCCACGGTATCGCCCAGCTGGATATCCATCACCCGGGCAAGCTTTCGGCTGAGGATCAGCCCTTCGTCCGGCATGGTCAGGAGGGTGTGCCCCTCGCCCAGCATCACGGAGGTCTGCTTTTCCGGCAGCACGGTCAGGAGCACGGCGCGGCTCTGAGTCCGGCTGTACAGGGAGATGCTCTGCTCCATCACGCCGTCCACGTTTTCCGCCTCAAGCCTGCGCTGATAGCTGTCCAGCTGTCCGGCTTCCCCTTGCTCCAGCTCCACGCGTATATCGTACTTCATGGTGCCGAAGTAGTAATCGTTGATGAAGAAGTTGATGGACTCCTGCAGGCCGAAGGTGCAGATGATCAGCGAGTTGCAGCACAGCAGACCGACCAGACTCAGGAAGGTGCGGCCCTTGTTGCGCATCAGGTTGCGGATGATCATTTTGGTGTTGAAGTGGCAGCGCTGCCAGAAGAAGGTGACCCGCTCCAGCAGGATTCGCACGCCCGAACGGGGCGGCTTGGGCCGCAGCAGACTGGCGGTGGTTTCTCGGGCGGCTCTGTTGTAGGTGTGCAGGCAGATCAGCACCGACAGGCCCACGGAGAGGACGGTCACGCCCCAGCTGAGGCCGGAGATGGGCGGGCGCAGCTGCCACGGATAGCGCAGATTGGTGCAAACCATGGGCCAGATTACGTCCGGCAGGGTATAGTGGCCCACCACCGTGCCCAGCAGTCCGCCTGTGATGGAGGGCACAAGCGCATAGCACAGGTAGTGGTTGCGGATCTGATGATCCCGGTAGCCCAGCGCTTTGAGGGTGCCCATCTGGATGCGCTGATTCTCCATCATGCGGGAAAGGGTGGACACCACGATCAGCGCGGCCACCGCATACACCAGCACGGGGAACAGATAGGACAGGCTGCGGAACATCTCCACATAGTTGCGGGCGGTAACGGTAGGCGCATGATTGCGCTGATTGATCACCAGGGCGCTGGGGACTGCGGCGATAAGCTGCTCCTGCACCGCGTCTGCATCCGCGCCGGGATCCATATCCACCAGCACCTCGGTGTAGGGGAGGGCGGGCAGCGAACGGGCGGATACCAGCATAAAGCCGTAGCGGGCAGGATCTGGTACCACGTCCTTGGTGGTGAGGATATACTCCGGCGACAGCACCAGCCCCCGGATGACGAAGGTCTGCCGCTGGCCCAGAATATCCAGCGTAATAGCGTCGCCTGCCTGCAGACCGTGATACTGGGCAAACTGCTCCTCCAGCAGGCATCCCCGGAGATCGGAGGGAGCAAGCGCCTTCCCCTGACGGATCAGGGGCGTGTTGATGGTCATGTCGCCGTCGAAGGCGTTCAGCGCTACGCTGACGCCGCCGGGCAGGTCGGGCGCGTCAAACTCCATGGCAATGCGGGGGATGATTTCTGCCACGCCCTCCGCCTGCTCCAGCCGGGTCAGATCCTGCCGGGAGAAGGAGGCGCCCTTTACCCAGAAGTCGGAGAGATTGTACCGGGTGAAGTAGGTTTCGGTGGATTTTTCCAGCAGCCGCCAGTTGGAATCAAGACCGGTGAAAACCCATGTGCCCAGCGCGCACAGCAGAAACATGGCGAGAAACTGCATCAGATTCTGGCGCATGTCCCTGAGGAGCTTGCGGCGCAGCGTGCCCCTGCGGACAGGCGTCGCCTTGTGCGGAGAAATGCGCGTTACCATGTGATATCCTCCACCCGCGCGGGATGCTCATTGAGTGTGATTTCGCTGACGGTACCGTTGCGCATGCGGATCACCCGGTTCCCCAGCGGCGCAATGCTGGCGTTGTGGGTGATGATCACCACCGTGGTGTTGAAGTCGCGGCACAGCCGGGTAAGCAGCTCCAGCACCTGTGCGCCGGTCTTGCTGTCCAGCGCGCCGGTAGGCTCGTCACACAGGAGCAAGGCAGGATTTTTGCACAGGGCGCGAGCGATGGATACGCGCTGCTGCTCGCCGCCGGACAGCTGGGCGGGGAAGTTGTTCAGCCGGTGGCTCAGCCCTACCTGCTCCAGCACCTCCCGGGGATCCAGTGCGCCGGGGCATACCTGCTGGGCCAGCTCTACGTTTTCAAGGGCGGTCAGGTTGGGCATCAGGTTGTAGAACTGGAACACAAAGCCCACGTCCAGCCGGCGGTACTCCGTCAGCTGGCGTCCGCTCATGCCGGTAACCTCCTTGCCTCCTACGGTGATCACGCCGCTGGTGGCCTTGTCCATACCGCCCAGCAGGTTCAGCACAGTGGTTTTGCCTGCGCCGCTGGGGCCCAGTACCACGCAGAATTCGCCCTGCTCAATGCCGAATGAGACGTGATCCGCCGCGTGCACCACACTGTCGCCTGCGGGATAATCCTTGCACACCTGATCGAAGGTGATGTAGCTCATAATGCGCCTCCGGTTGAGTACATTTTACTGGTTCAGTATAGCACAGATATGTTAACGTGATATTAATTTCCGGCAAGATTAGCAAATAAAAAACGCTGCAGCCGAAAACTGCAGCGTTCAGGGATGATCAGGCCAGATACTTCTTCAGGGTAGCACGCACAGCGCCGGGGCCGGCGAGCATTTCGGAGAGATACTTCTCCACCTTGTCGGCCAGACCGGCTTCCTTCAGATCCACGCCGAAGAGCACCTTGTTGGTCAGGATGCCGTCCAGCTTGCCCTTCAGGGTTTCGGGCTTGCCAAGCTCCACGCCGGCAAGATCAGCCTGCAGGGTGGCCAGCATGGGATCGGAGGACACGGCCATCTCCTTGCCTTCGTCATCCACAGCCAGCAGATAACGCAGCCAGCCGGCCAGCGCCAGCGGGATAGCGGTCAGGGTCTTGGGATCCTTGTCAGCGTCGGCCATGTAGCTCTTGATGGTCTCGCCGAAGCGGATGGCGACCTTCTGGGAGGTATCGGTGGCGATACGCTGGGGAGTGTCGGGGATGAAGGGGTTGGGCAGGCGCTGCTCGACAACCTCGTCAATGAAGGCCTTGGGGGAGATGATCTTGGGATCCACCACCACGGGCAGGCCTTCCACATAGCCGATGGTCTTGATCAGCTTCACCAGCTCCGCGTCCTTCATTTCAGCGGCGATGGAGGTATAGCCCAGCAGGCAGCCGCACACGGACATGGCGGTGTGCAGGGGATTCAGGCAGGTGGTGACCTTCATGCGCTCGGTCATGTTGACGGTGTCGCGGTCAGTCATGTACACGCCGGCCTTCTCCAGCGCGGGACGGCCGTTGGGGAAGCGATCCTCTACCACCAGGTACTGGGGAATCTCAGCGTTGACGAAGGGCGCGATGTAGGTGTTCTTGCCGTTGACGACGGGAGCCATGTCCTCCACGCCCTGCTCGGTCAGCTGGTCGCGGATCACGTCGGCGGGACGGGGGGTGATCTTGTCGATCATGCTCCAGGGGAAGGATACCCTGGTCTCGTCAGCCACATAGGCGGCGAACCCGGCGGGCACATGGCCCCTCTTCACCCAGCCCTCCACGATGGTCATGACGCTGGAGCGCAGCTTCTCGCCGTTGTGGGAGCAGTTGTCCATGGACACCATGGCCACGGGATAAGCGCCGGCCTGATAGCGGGCGTACAGCATCGCAGCCACCACGGACATGGCATGACGGGCCTTGTCGGGGCCTTCCTCGATGTCGGCGAGCACCACGGGCATCATTTCACCCTTCACGTTGGTCAGGGCGTAGCCCTTCTCGGTGATGGTGAA
>JAFURI010000019.1 GCA_017471885.1 Clostridia bacterium
ATCCGTCCCATCTGGTGCGAAGTCGGCGTGCTGCCCCGCACCCACGGTTCCGCCATCTTCACCCGTGGCCAGACTCAGGCCCTGACCGTCACCACCTTGGGCTCCACCTCCGAGGGCCAGGTGCTGGACGGCCTGTCCAACGAGGACTTCAAGCGTTATATCCATCACTACAACATGCCTCCCTATGCTACCGGCGAGGCTGGCCGTCTGAAGAGCCCCGGCCGCCGCGAGATCGGCCACGGCGCTCTGGCGGAACGTGCGCTGCTGCCTGTGATCCCCTCCGAGGAGGAGTTCCCCTATGCGCTGCGCCTGGTGAGTGAGATCCTGTCCTCCAACGGTTCTTCCTCCATGGCCTCCGTGTGCGGCTCCACCCTGTCCCTGATGGACGCCGGCGTACCGATCCATGCTCCTGTGGCCGGTGTGGCCATGGGCCTGATCAAGGATGCCGAGACCGGCAAGGTGGCTGTGCTGACCGATATCCAGGGCCTGGAAGACTTCCTGGGCGACATGGACTTCAAGGTGGCCGGCTCCATGAACGGTATCACCGCCATCCAGATGGATATCAAGATTGCCGGCATCGACCGCGCGATCCTCAAGCAGGCTCTGGCTCAGGCTCTGGCCGGCCGCCTGCACATCCTGGGCATCATGCTGGATACCCTGGGTCAGCCCCGCGAGGAGCTGAGCAAGTGGGCGCCCAAGATTGTCCGCTTCACCATCAATCCCGAGAAGATCCGCGAGGTTATCGGACCCGGCGGCAAGATGAACAACAAGATCATCGCTGAGACAGGCGTGAAGATCGACATCGAGGACGACGGCCGCGTGTTCATCTCCACTCCCGATCAGGAAGCTGCCGCCAAGGCCCGCAAGATCATCGAAGGCATTGCCAAGGATATCGAGGTGGGTGAGGTCTACACCGGCAAGGTTGTGGGCATCAAGGACTTCGGCGCCTTTGTGGAGCTGCTGCCCGGCAAGGACGGCATGATCCACATCTCCAAGCTGGCCAACCATCGCGTGGAGAAGGTGGAGGATGTGGTCAAGCTGGGTGACGAGCTGGAAGTGAAGGTCAGCGAGATCAATGCCCAGGGCAAGATCAACCTGATCCGCAACGACATTGAGTACACCAGCGAAGCGCCCCGTCGCCCCGAAGGCGGCATGCGCAACCGTCCTCCCCGCAGGAGCTGATGACGAGGGCAGGGGCGCTGTCCCTTCACCCCGGTCAGGGCGCTGCCCTGACAACCCGCTTAAGGGCTTTCAGCCCTTAAGAATCCCATTCCGCGATTGAGTCGGTGTCCTTCGGTTCGGCTGCGCGCGCGTGGGAAAGGGAATGAGGCTACAGGTTGTGCGTCGCGCCGCGCCCTTTGCGCGGCGGGACTCCTGCAAGGGAAAGGACAACTATGGAATATCCCGGAGGACGCAGTCCTCCGGAAATGGGAGTCCAGAGGGGCGACGCCCCTCTGGCGGAATCCAAGGGCAGCGCCCTTGGCAGGGGTCCAGGGGACGGCGTCCCCTGGACTCTTCGCATACATAAGAAAGAAAGCGGGTGGAAAGCATAGTGGCAAACAAGATGGGGATGGAAGAGCGAATGAATGACGTATGGACATTGCCCAACGGTTTGCGTGTGATTGGCGAAAGGCTGCCGCACCTGCGCTCGGTATCCATCGGCGTATGGCTGCGGGTGGGCTCCATGATGGAGACTCCTGCGGAAAACGGCCTGAGCCATTTTCTGGAGCACATGGTGTTCAAAGGAACGGAAAAGCGTACCACCCGGCAGATTGCCGAGGAGATGGATGCGGTGGGCGGCCAGATGAACGCCTTTACCGGCAAGGACTGCACCTGCTATTATGCCCGCGTCATCGACGAGGATCTGCCTCTGGCGGTGGATATGCTGGCCGATCTTACCTGCCACGCCACGCTGGATGAGGACGAATTCAACAAGGAACGCGGCGTGATCCTTGAGGAGATCGCCATGGACGAGGATTCGCCCGAGGATCTGGTGCACGAGCTGCTGAGCGGCTCCATGTTCGGAAGCCAGAGTCTGGGTCAGCCTATTCTGGGCACGGCGGAGCTGATCAGCAGCTATTCCCGGCAGGATCTGTTCAATTACCGGGCAAAGCACTACACCCCGCAGAATACCGTGGTGGCGCTGGCCGGCAATTATGATCCGCAGCAGGTGGAGGAACTGATTCATCAGCACTTCGGCGCATGGCGCAACGAAGCGCCGCGCCTGACCCTTCCGCAGCAGCACATCATCACCGGTGTGCATGCCGTGAAGGAGAAGGACACCGAGCAGCTGCACCTGTGCCTGGGCTTCCCGGGCGTGGGCTACGGCACGGAGGGCGTATATCCTCAGGCGGTGCTGAACAACCTGCTGGGCGGCTCCATGTCCTCCCGGCTGTTCCAGCGCATCCGCGAGGAGCTGGGCATGGCCTACTCCATCTACACTTATCCCAACAGCTATCTGGGCTGCGGCGCATTTGCCGTGTACGCTGGCGTCAGCCCCAAAAACGGCGCAACGGTGCTGGCGGAAATCCGCAGCGAGCTGAAAAAGCTTATGGACGAGGGCATTACGGAGCAGGAATACCGGGCCGCAAGGCAGCAGCTGCGCGGCGGCTATCTGCTGGGTCTGGAAAGTCCCGGCAGCCGGATGCAGGCCATGGGCCGGAGCCTTCTGCTGCTGGATCAGTCCGTGACCCCGGCGGAAACCATCAGCCGCATTGAGGCGGTCACGCTGGACAGCGTCATGGAATGCGCAAGGCAGAAGCTGTCCGCAGAGCCCTGTATTGCTGTGGTTGGCAAGGGCGCGGGACAGTTCAGCTTCTGATCACACAGGACAAGCGAGGTACAGCCATGAATGAACGCATCATTGCGCTGGACGTAGGTGACGCGCGCATCGGCGTAGCGGTCAGCGACGCCAGCCGGATCATAGCATCGCCCATTGATACCATCCATCGCGTGGGCTTCGGCCCTGACGTGAAGAAGGTGCTGGCGATCTGTCAGCAGTACGATACCAACCTGATCCTCTCCGGGCTGCCGCTGAATCTCAACGGCACCGAAGGTCCTCAGGCCGCCAAGGTACGTCTTTTCTGCCAGCAGCTTGAAAAGGCGGGCCTGGAGGTGTATTATCAGGATGAAAGGCTCACCACCGTCACTGCGGAAAACGCGCTGCTGGAGGGCAACATGCATCGCGCCCAGCGTCGTCAGAACGTGGACAAGGTGGCTGCGGCGGTGATCCTTCAGCAGTATCTGGATACCATCAACCAGCAGCAGTACTGAAGCCGAAAGGCATGAAAGCGAGGATTCATTATGACCATGGAAGAAAACAACATTGTGGAACTGGTGGACGACGAGACCGGCGATACCGTAGCCTTTGAGCATCTGGCTACGCTGGAGCACGAGGGCGGCATGTACATTGCCCTGATGCTGCTGGACGAGGATCACTCCTCCGAGGACGACGAGGGCGAAGTAGTGATCATGAAGATCGAGCAGGACGAGGACGGCAACGAGTGCTACGTTTACGTGGAGGACGAGGAGCTGCAGGAAACCGTGTTCGAGAAGTTCCTGGCGCTGATGGAAGAAGAGGACGATGAGTGAGCTCATCGGCGCGAAGGTTGAGCTGACCGGCCCGGACGGCATGGTCTACCGCTTTCGCTACGGCGCATCCATCCCTTATGCGGGGGAGGAGTATGCCGTGCTTCTTTCGGAGGAGGGCGACGGGGAGGAGATCCTCATCACCCGGGTGGAGGCACAGGAGAATACGCTGGCGTTCAGCGTGGTGGAAGAGGACGACGTGGTGGATCAGGTCTGGAGCAAGTACTGCGACTGGAAAATCCGCCTTGCCGTGCAGGATCTGCCCGAAGAGGGCGAAGCGGAGTAATCTGTGTAATCATGTAAAAAGTAGCATTTGCGTTGACATGCGCAGCCAGTAACTGGTATAATCAATTTTGTACGCATGAATATCGAAATGTACAAGGAGGTACAGTATATCATGAAGCGCGTTCTGCTCGTAGTGCTGGCACTGGTACTGCTGTTTACGGCGCTGCCCGTTCTGGCCGAAGATGGCATGACCCGTATCGATCCCAATGAGAAGCGCAAGATCAAGCTGAAGGAAGTCGGCCTGAACGAAGTGGAAGAGGGCGTCAGCCCCACCACCGGCCTGACGCTGGCTGATCTGGAAGCGCCCGACGGCTTTGCCGGTCTTGCAGTAACCGGCCGTTATCTGCCCATGCTGGTGCAGATTGACAACTCTGACGGCGGCGTGGATAATCCCGACGGCCCCAACGTTTCCCCCTGGGGCGCAAGCTATGCCGATATTGTGTACGAGACGCCTCTGCACGCCCGCGGCATGACCCGTATCTCCTTCCTGTTCTCCGATCTGATCCCCGACAGCGTGGGCCCCGTGCGCTCCGCCCGTCTGGGCCATGCATGGCTGCGCGAGGAGTGGGACGCCGGCTTCCTGTTCTATGGTCAGCAGGAATACAGCAAGACCAACGTCCGCAAGGAGTTTACCAAGCTGGGCGCTGACGACAAGGGCATCCTTTTCTCCGGTCTGGTGAGCAAGAGCAAGCCCTGGAAGCAGTACTACACCTCCCGCAAGGGCGCTACCCGTCCCCATCATGTGGACGCCAACGTGGCCGCCATGTACGAGCTGATTCCCGAGACGCACGTGGCGCCTAACCATGCCTTCAAGTTCACCGACGAGTATCCCACCGAGGGCGACAGCGGCGAGCTGGTGGTGGTGCGCTGGGTGTATAAGAAGACCGGCAAGGCCATGATCCACTACGGCTCCAACCTGGAGTACGACTACGACAGCAACATGTACTACCGCTACATGCGCTATGATGACGGCGAGCTGATCCCCTACGAGGATCGCGATACCCAGGAGCAGCTGGCCTTTGCCAACGTGATCGTGCAGTTCATCGATCTGGATTACACCAGTGCCGACGCGCCCATCGCCTACCATGTGGGCCCCTACTATTACAAGGGCAAGGGCTCCAAGTCTGCCGAGGGCAATGCTGATTTCTTCATGGGCGGCAAGCACATTGCCGGCTACTGGAAGCGTGAGAACATGGAATCCCGCACGGTGTTCTACGGTCCCGACGGCAAGGAGATCGAGCTGCAGCGCGGCAAGACCCTGATCATCTGCTGCCCCGACTATACCTGGGTGGATTACAAGTAAAAACACCTCCCCCTCTGCGGGAAGGCGTGCATAGCAAAAAATACCCTCTGCATGACAAGTGTTTGTGCAGAGGGTGTTTTTCTGATTGGGTCAGCCGAGTCTGCGAATGGGGAAGAGCATGTAGCTCCTGCCGCTTGCCGGACAGGTGAAATCCTGCACGGCGCCTGCAAGCGCAAACCCGTTTTCGGCCATGTAGTCCAGCATCCGGGAGAATGTGTTGCCGTCCCCGGACTGTACGCAAAGATATTCGAAGCCGGGAATCGTCCATCTGACCCATCCTTCGGGGGCCTGGGCGTCGTCGCGGCATTCGACTCCGGCAAGGTACAGCCCCTTGCTGAAGTGCTCCTCCCACGGTCGGAAGGAGCGGGAGAAATCAGACATGGCGCCCCACACGCCTGCCGGACGGCCTTGCGCGTCCGTTTTTGCAAGCGGCTGTACTTCGCTGAAATGAGCGTTTGCATCCGCCCACAGGCGTTGGACAAAGCCGGGGCCGTCGGCGGTGGAGCCTTCCTTGCCGATGACGGTAAAGGATTCCTTGATCCATCTTTCAAACTGCATTTCGTTTCTCCTTCCGTAGGTCGTAGTCCTGTGCGGGGTTGAAATGCGCTGCGGGGGATTATTCGGCGGGGGTCACCGCAGGCACAAAGTCCTGCAGCGCGTAGCCCAGCGCGGGATCAAAGGGATTCAGGGTGAAGTCCGTATCGTCCTGCGCACGGTCCATGGCGATCTGCGCGGCGGCGGGATCCGTGATCAGCCGGGGCTGGTAGTCGTTCACCTCGGGATTGCCGGAGGTATGCACGGGGTAGAGCTTCAGCTGCTGACCCAGATAGGTGCCGTCGTCGGCAAAGGTCAGCTCGGCGCGGACAACCATGGCCTCCAGCGCACGCTCACGAACCTCCTTGTTACCGCCGAAGCAGAAGTTGCCCAGCGAGTAGCAGATGGTGCGGTTGTTGAAGATCTCAAAGCCCATGATCACATGAGGGTGATGCATGATCACCAGATCCGCGCCGTTCCTGATGGCCCACTCGGCGGATGTGGTCTGCCGCTTGGCGTGAACCCTGCCGTACTCGGTGCCGCCGTGATAGGTGTAGATGATGGCGTCCACGCCCTCCTCGGCCCTCAGCCGGGCCATTTCCTCCTTGGCCCAGGCCTTGCGGCTGGTGAAGGCCGTGGTGTTTACGCCGAGGAAGGCGATCTTGATGCCATCCTTCTCAAAGATAAACACGTCGCCGTTGCCGAAGGCGCCAAGGCCTGCGCCCTGCACCGCGGCAAGGGTGGAGGCATAGCCGTTCTTGCCGTAGTCCATGGTATGGTTGTTGGCGATGTTGCAGGCGTCCACGTTGGCGTTCTTCAGGATATTGATGAAATCCGTGGGGCCGCGGAAGCGATAGGTCTTGTCCTTCTTTTCGCCCTTGCTGGAGTCGGACAGCACGCATTCCAGATTCACCACGGTCAGGTCGTCCTCGGCGAAGAAGTCGCGCACGTTGGCGAAAAAGTAATCGTAGCCCTTTGTTTCGGCAAAGGTGTCAAAAGAGAAATCCTTTTCACGCTTGCGCTCCTCGCTGCCCATGGTTACGTCGCCGGTAAAGGTGATGGTGATAGTCTTGTCCGCCAGCGCGCAGGCGGGCACAAGCGTCAGCAGGCACAGAAGCAGACATAAAATACGACGCATACAGTTGACCTCCAGTTTATGATCGTGGGATATTATACCACATACGGAGGTCCTTTGGCTACTGGAGAAGGAAAAGGTTTACAGTTCTTTTTCACACAGGATGCGCATGGCCCGGGCGATGAACGCCGCCGTACCCTTGCCGCCGGCCTGATCAATATTCCGGGTAAAGTCGCCGCCGCCGTCGTACATGTCCGCAAGGCTGCGCATGATGGCGGGCGTGCAGGTGTAATAATTCCGGGTGATGAAATCCTGTATCTGCCGCGCCATGGCCTGAGCTTCCGGACAGGCAGGATCCAGATGCCGGCTGCGGCCGAATTCGGCGAACAAGGCCATCAGCTGATCGCCGGTGTGCTTACGGTCTTCGGCAGAGGCGTGGGCAGTCTTCTGTTCATACTCGCGCCAGGCGGGGGTTTCGCCCCATGCAGCTTTGGCCTGGGCGGCGTAGTCGTCCAGCCTGCGGGCGTCGTAGGCGGCAAAGTCATCGTTTGTAAAGCGCATATTGTTCAGTCCTTTCAGCTTCAGGCCGGCGGCCAGCGCAATCAGGGTATCGATGTGCTCCCGCTTCATGGTCAGCAGCCGGATCCGGTCTTCCAGCGTCCGGGAAAGATCGAAGTCCGGCGTGTCCAGAATCCGGCGCACGTCCGATAGAGGGAATTCTAGCTCCCGGAAGAGCAGAATCAGGTGCAGGCGTTTAAGCGCCTCCTCGTCATAAAGGCGGTAGCCGCCTTCGCTCACAGCAGAGGGATGGAGCAGACCGATTTTGTCGTAGTGCCGCAGCGTACGGACGCTGATATGGGCGATGCGGCTCACCTCGCCGATGGTCATCATGGCGCAGCCCTCCTTTCGGCATCAGGATAAAGCATGACGCAGCGTAAGAGTCAAGGAAAATGGAAAAAAAGATCTCCGGGAATGATCCGGAGATCGGGATGCGTCGGCGATAAGGGAAGGGGACTGCGCATCAGATGCACTCCAGCGCCACCACGGAGCGGTCGTGGAAGCGGACGCGCAGCTTCTGGCCCTGCTCCAGCTGGGGGAAGGGCTTGAGTGCGTCGAAGTAGAAGATGCGCTCGTAGGGCTGGCCGTCGTCCTCATACTCGATGACGGTCATGGTGCGGCACAGCACGCCCTCCACGCGCTCCTCGGTACGGGTGATGCTGTGGTACTCGCACTGCGTCTCCCTCACCAGACCGTGCAGCGCGTTGCGCAGGAATACGTCGTAGCGGTGCAGGGGACGGATAAACAGATCGTACCCGGCAATGAGGATCACGCCGATGATGATGGTGATAAGCGAAGTGAGCCATTCGACGCGCACGACCAGCGATGCGATCAGGCCGCACAGCAATACCATGCAGGGAACGGCGAGCGTGAGCCAGCGCTTCTTCTGCTGGGCTCGGATTGCAATAAGATCCTGTTCGGTATACAAGACGGGGCCTCCTTTGCCTCTGCGGCGGGTGTGATTGGTTATATCTCTATTATCCACCCAAAAGGGCCGAAGGTCAAGCCCCGATTATGCCGCAAAACATGCAGGAAATGGCTGAAAGCAAGGAAAATCGGGACGTTTGGGGAATTCGTGAATAAAGTGTAAATTGAAACCATATTGTATCGCAAAACTTCATGTGGTACAATCACAGAGCAGGAGAACGTGAGAGGAGCATCCGTACGGTGAAGCAGCACAGGAATCAGAGCAGAAAATGGCAGCTGACGGCGCTGCATGGGCTCTACGCCTATCTATATTGCATGATGGCCAGCAGCATTCTGGCGGACATGCCGATTTTCGGCGGAGCGCTGTTCATGTGCGGTCAGGTGGCGATGGTATTCGTGTCAGCGTATGCAGGCACGGGCAGGACGTATCTGTCCCGGCAGGCCAAGCGGTGGCAGGCTGCCCTGCTGACGCTGCTGCTGATGATGAACCTGCTGGTGGTGGTGCTGTATCCCATTGCCTTCAGCAGTCCGAAAACGTGGCTGATGCTGGTGCTGGTGCTGCTGATGCTCCTGCGGGACGAGGGCTGCCGGTATCTGGTGAATCTGCGCCAGAGCGGTCGGCTGACGGAAAAGCGGCTGATGCAGGGCGTGGCGGCGGTGCAGGGCGCGCTGCTGGCGGCGGTGGCTGTGACGCTGTGGTACAACGTGGGCGGCGAAGCGGGCTGGCAGATGCTGGGCGGCTGGGCTGCATGCAGCGTGATGGAATGCTACAGCCTCCTGCGCGACAGGGAACCATATCACCCTTCACCTGCGCAGGATGATGAAGACGCCTCCCGCACTGTGGAATCCGTCCGCCGGACCCACGCCTATACGACCTACGAAACCTTGTCTACGCTGATTATCGCCGCGCTGGTGATGACGCTGATCGTCATGTATACCTTCCTTGCGGCTACGGCCGAGCAGATGCTCATCCGCCTGATGGTGGCCATGGGCTGCATGCTGTTTTTCCGCGAGGCGGCGGAATGGCTTCTGCAGCGCCGGGAACGGAAAAAAAAGGCCGATCCTACCAATCTGCTGCTGGCGGGCCTTGCGCTGTGGATCTGGGGACTGACGCTGTTCAGCGATATGCTGCGGCAGGGCCCGCTGTCCGTGATCCGCATGTATGTGCATCTGGGCCTGTGCTCGGCGGGCGTGACGCTGTGCGTCGCCTGCCTGTCCCGCATGGAGCAGGTGATGGCGCAAGTGGCACGCTTTGCCGTGCGGGATGATCATACTCCCGGGTATGATCAGCTGCGGAGCAATCAGCGCAAGGTGGCGGTGCTGCTGGGCGAGATGCTGGCGCTGGTGGCGCTGACGGTGCTGTGCTTTGTCACCGGCAAGGATCTGCCCAGGGACGCCGCGCAGATTGCCTCCCGATTCCAGCCGGTCATGGTGCTTCCGGCGCTGCTGGTGGTGCTTGCCGCCGTGCTGGCGGTGCTGCGCTTCCCGCTGAGCAGCCGATGGCTGGGCAAGCTGAGCCGGTTCATGCGGCTGCGCGAGGAAGGCGGGGAGAATCCTGCGCTGGAGAAGCAGCTGGAGTCCGTGGTGGTGAAGCGGCATCATCAGCCCTTCGGCACGCGGATCATCATCGCGCTGCTGCGGCCTTTCTTCCGTCATGAGCTGAAGGGAACGGAGAACATCCGCCCGGATGAGAACAATCCCATTGTGTTCCTGTGCAACCACGGCGAGATCTACGGCCCGGTGGTCTGCATGCTTTACATCCCCGTACCCATCCGCCCGTGGGTGATGAGCGAACTGAACATCCACAAGGATGAGGTGGCGGCGTATGTGTACAAGCATACTATCAGCAGGATCACATGGCTGGGGCCGCTGCGCTGGCCCGTGGCGAAGCTGATCGGCCCGGTATCGGTATGGTGCATGAACCAGCTGGAGAGCATCTCCGTTTTCCGCAATAAGCCCCGGGAGCTGATGAACACCTTCCGCACCTCGGTGGAGGCCATGCAGGCCGGCGATAATCTGCTGATTTTCCCCGAAAACCCCGATGCGGACAGGGACAATCCCGGCTACGAGCATGAGAAGGGCAGCATGGGTGAGCTGTTCCGCGGGTTTGCCATGCTGGCGCAGGTGTACTATAACCGTACGGGGAAGCGCTGCCGCTTTCTGCCCATGTACGCGCACAAGGGAATGCGCACCATCAGCTTCGGTACGGAGATTGTGTATGATCCGGACAACGACCCCATGAAGGAGCGCGACCGCATTGTGGACGGAGCCTACGGGCAGATGACAGCCCTCGCCGCCCGTGAGGACCGGCTCTATACGGAAAAACAGGTATGATATTCACTCTCCCGGCCCAAACGCGCCGGGGGAGTTTCTTTTGTCTGCGGACTGTGCTATAATGAAAAGGATTAAGTCCATCAATACAAGGGGTGCGTGACAGATGAATCGGCAGAAATGGGTAAGCGTCTGGGGCAACGCTGTGAGCGTGGCGGAAAACAGGCCGGAGCGGTATGCGAAGAACATCACCCTCCGCTATCCCATCCGCGTGCCCTTTGCAGGCAGCGCGCTGCGACTGACCTTTGATAACTACTGCGGTACGGAGAGCGTGACCCTGAACAGGGTGACCCTGCTGGCGGGGGATACCTTCCATCCCGTGACCTTCGGCGGGGCCGCGGAGGCGACTGTTCCTGCGGAAGGGAATATCGTCAGCGATCCGGTGGCGGTGCAGGTGAAGGCGGAGGACGTGGTTCACGTCAGCTTCTACCTGAAGGACTTCACGCTGATGCGCTCCGTGGTGTTCACCTGCGGGCCGCTGTCCGAGGGCCTTTACGCCAACGGCGACGAAACGGAGAATGCGAATATCAGCATTAATACCTCCCGCAAGACCCATCTGTTCTATTTCCTGAGCAACGTGTCCCTGCTGGCGGCGGAGGACAGGCATACCGTGGTCTGCTACGGCGATTCCATCACCGCCCAGAACTGGCCGGACGATCTGGCTCTGCGCTGCCGGGAGGAGGGGTATGACCGCACGGCGATCATCCGCCGGGCGACCAGCGGCTCCCGCATCCTCAGGGAGTATCACTGCCTGACCTATGAATCCTACGGCCTCAAGGGCAGCCGCCGCTTCCTGCACGAGGTGCCCACCGAGGGCGCGGACGCGGTGATCATCCAGCAGGGCATCAACGATATCATCCACCCGGTGGGCGAGGCGGTGAACGTTTTCCGCCCCATGAGCGATCTGCCGAAGGTGGAGGAGCTGATCGAGGGACTGAAGACGTATATCGCCCAGGCAAGGGCCATGGGTTACAGGGTGTATGTGGGTACGCTCCTGCCCATGGGCGGATGGCGTACGGACGCGCCCTTCCGCCAGGAGATGCGCCATGCGTACAACGACTTCATCCGCACGACGGATCTGATCGACGGCTGCATTGACTTTGACAAGGCGCTGCGGGATCCGGACAGGATCGACTGGTTCCTGCCGGAGTACGATTCCGGCGATCATCTGCATCCCAGCAAGGCGGGCTATCGCCGCATGGCGATGGAGGTTCCCGCGGAGCTGCTGAAGTAAAAGGAGAGATATGATGGAGTTTCTGAAGATGCTGCAGACCATCCGCAATCCTGTGCTGGATGTGCTGCTGGGTCTTGTGACCCGGCTGGGTGAGGAGACCATCCTGATGGTGCTGGGCATGGCCATCCTCTGGTGTGTGAACAAGAAGTGGGGCTACAGGCTGATGTTCATCAGCCTGGCGGGCACGGCGGTCAATCAGCTGCTGAAGGCCATTTTCCTGATTCCCCGGCCGTGGGTGTTGGATCCCACCTTTGAGATTGTGGAGTCCGCCAGAGAGGCGGCTACGGGATATTCCTTCCCCAGCGGACATACGCAGACTGCTGCAACGGTATTCGGCACCATGGCGCTGTGGACGAAGAAGCGCTGGGGCAGCGCACTGTGCGTGCTGACCATTCTGCTGGTGGGCTTCTCCCGGATGTATCTGGGCGTGCATACGCCGCTGGACGTGGGCGTGTCCCTGATCACCGGCGCGCTGACCGTAGGTCTGCTGGCGCCGCTGATGGCCAGGCACGAAGGCTCTGACAGGGGCCGGCTGTGGCTCAGCGCGGGCTTTATCCTTTCGGCGCTGGTGCTGCTGGGCTATGTGTACCTTGCTCCGGAGCGCGCCGCCAATGTGGCGGAGTTTGACGCTCATGGTGAGAAGGCTGCGTGGACGCTGCTGGGCACTATGATCGGTATGGCGCTGACGTGGTATCTGGATGCGAAGTACATTCATTTTGAGACCAAGGCTGTCTGGTGGGCGCAGGCGATCAAGGTAGCGGCGGGTCTCGTGCTGGTGCTGGCGGTGCGAATGGGCGCGAAGCCCCTGTTCACGGCGCTGTGGGGCGACGCCATGTTCACCCACGGTATCCGCTATTTCCTGATGGTGATGATGGGCGGCGTGATCTGGCCCATGACCTTCGGCTGGTTCTCCCGTCTGGGCAAAGTGAAGAAAGAAGAGGCTGCGGTATGAATATCCTTGTGATCAACGGAAGCCCCAAGGGCGAAAACAGCGTCACCCTGCAAACGGTCAGGTATCTGGAACTGCTGTATCCGGAGCATACCTTTGAGGTGCTTCACGCCGGCGCACGGATCAAGGCGCTGGAGAAGGACTTTTCGCCGGCTGTGTCCGCGCTGGAAAAAGCGGAGCTGATCGTATTCTCCTATCCGGTGTATACCTTCATCGCGCCGTATCAGCTGCACCGCTTTATTGAGCTGGTAAAGCATAACGGGGTGAAGCTGGAGGGTAAATATGCTACCCAGCTGTCCACCTCCAAGCATTTCTACGACGTGACGGCCCACGCCTATATTCAGGACAACTGCCATGATCTGGGCCTCAAGTATGTGCGGGGTCTGTCTGCCGATATGGACGACCTGACCTGTGAAAAGGGAAGGAAGGCGGCGGCGGATTTCTTCCGGTATGTGCTGTTCAGCATGAAGGAAGGGCTGTGCGAGGCTGCGCCGGCGAAGCTGCCCGCAGGTGAGCGGCATCCCGCCGCCGTGCCAGTTGACGTGGAAAAAACCCTCCCGGGGGAGGTGGTCATCGTCACCGACTGCGAGAAGGACGACCGTCAGCTGGGCGGCATGATCGACCGCTTCCGTGCCGTGACGCCCATGAAGACGCGGGTGGTCAATATCCGGGAGTATCCCTTCCAGGGCGGGTGCCTTGGGTGCTTCAGCTGCGCCGTATCCGGCAAGTGCGTGTACAGGGACGGCTTTGACGATTTCCTGCGAGGTGAGATTCAGGCCGGGCGATCCATCGTGTATGCTTTCACCGTGCGGGATCACTCCATGGGCGCAGCCTTCAAGCTCTACGACGACAGACAGTTCTGCAACGGTCATCGCACGGTCACCATGGGCATGCCCATGGGTTACCTGATCAGCGGCGATTACAGCCGGGAGCGCAATCTGCAGACCATTGTGGAGGCAAGGGCGCAGGTGGGCGGCAACTTCCTTGCGGGCGTGGCTACCGACGAGGGCGATACCAACGCTGCGGTGGATCAGCTGGCGAAGCAGCTGTGCTGGGCGCTGGAGGAGAAGTATGCGCCTCCGCAGAACTTCTACGGCGTGGGCGGCATGAAGGTCTTCCGCGACCTGATCTGGATCATGCAGGGCATGATGAAGGCTGACCACAAATTCTACAAGGCCCACGGTCAGTACGATTTCCCGCAGAAGCAATGGCCCCGCATGCTGGCCATGTATCTGGTGGGCGCGCTGATGACTTCGCCGAAGATTAAGCAGAAGGCCGGAAGTAAAATGACCGAGGGCATGCTGATGCCTTACAAAAAGGCTCTTGAAGCGGCGAAAAAGGAACTGGCTGACAAACAGAAGCAGCAATAAGGAGGAGAAGGACCATGACGGAGTACAATATCCTTGATTACGGCGCGGTGGCGGACGGCGCAACCAACTGTGCAGCTGCCATTCAGAAGGCGGTTGACCTGGCGACGGAAAACGGCGGCGGCCGGGTGCTGATCCCGGCAGGCCGGTTCCTCAGCGGCACGGTGCTGCTCAAGAGCAATGTGGAGCTGCATCTGGCCTCCGGCGCGGTGCTGCTCTCCAGCCTGGATGAGAGCGAAATCAGCGCCTTCCCCCACGACGATTCCACCGATATGGACGGCTGGGACGGCGGCTTCTTCCTGGGCGCGAAGGACGCGGTGAACGTGACCATCTCCGGTCTTGGCGTGATCGACGGTCAGGGCGACAAGGTCTTCATGGACCTGAATGAGGACAACGACTTCCATGAGTGCCCCAAGTCCTGCGCGGTATTCCGTCCCCGCATGATGCTCTTTGAGAACGTGACCAACTTCACCGTCCGGGACGTGACCCTCAAGGACGCGGCCTTCTGGACGCTGCATATGGCAGGCTGCCGCCACGTGCGCATCAGCGGCATCATGATCCTCAACGACGACCGGGGCGCCAACAACGACGGCATTGACCCCGACAGCTGCCAGGACGTGGTGATTTCCGACTGCATCATCTCCACCGGCGACGACGCTATCGTCCTCAAGGCCACCAAACTGATGAGCAAGCGATACGGAGCCTGCGAGAACATCACCATCACCAACTGCGTGCTGCACTCCCGCGACTCCGCCCTGAAGATCGGCACGGAGACCTGGGGCGACGTGCGCAACGTGATCCTCTCCGACTGCGTGGTGCAGGACTGCTCCCGCGGTATCGGCGTGTGGGTGCGCGACGGCGGCACGGTGGAAAATATCCACATCCATCATCTGACGGGCGCAACCCGCCGCTATGCCGACCGCTACGCCATTCCCGGCGCGCCGGGCTGGTGGGGTAAGGGCGAGCCGGTGTTTGTCAGCGCTACCCGCCGCAAGGGCCGACCGGACAGCTATCCCGGCAAGATCCGCAATGTAAGCTTCGATCACGTCTATCTCAAGTGCGAGAGCTGCATCTTTGTGGCGGGCGAGGAGGACTGCATGATCGAGAACGTGCGTCTCTCCGATATCGACCTGACGCTGGAGAAGCAGGGCACCCAGCCCGGCGGCCTGTTTGACGAGCAGCCCTCCGAGCGGCACATCTATCCCCACAGCATTCCCGCCATCTATGCCCGCAGCGTGGACGGGCTGCGCCTCAGGGACAGCCATGTGACCTTCGTGGGCGAGAACATGCCCTGGGACGGTACCCTGACTGAAACCGAGAACTGCCGCCGTGTGCATATCCAGTGGGAGGAAGACTGATGGAAAGCCTCGCTGTGTATCGCTGCCATTACAGGGGAAGGCTGAATGCGGATGATCCCGCGCAGCTGGCAGGGCTGCTGGCGCAGTGCCGCGAAAAGGCGCAGGCGCTGATTGATCAGCATCGGATGATGACTGCGGGCCTGTACTACTTCGGCCGTCAGCTGTTCCTGTATTACGAGGCGCTGGGGGAGGCTTTCCGCCCGGAGAAATTCATGAGCCCGCTGGAGCCGCTCCTGAGCCGCTGGCCCCAGAAGGAGGAAACCTGCTCCTGGGCGCAGATGTACAATATTTACTGGCATGACGTTCCCCGGGACGAAGCGGACTGGAAGCGTGAAAAACAGCCGGAGCGCCGCAGAGGACGCATCGCTTACCTCAGGCATGAGAGCATGTTCCGGTATGTGTACCATCACTTCGCCATTGTGGAGGAGGGGCTGCTCAGGGGCGACAGGTATCAGTCCATCGCCCTGCATGAGGACGTGCTGTTCAGCTACTTCGAGGAGCCCCGCTCCTCGGTCAACATCCGCAGGGTGGAGGACGGCGAGTCGCAGGCGATTCAGGCCTGGCTTGACGTGGATCCCGAGTCCCACTTCATTCCCCTGCCGGGCAGCAACGGGCAGAATTTCCTGCTGCTGCCGGATTATTTCACGTTGGGTCAGGCATAAAAGAAAATGTGTGACGGGAGGTGCGCGGGCAATGAAGTATGCGGTTGAGCTGTATTTTGATCCGGAAACGGAGGAAAAGATGACGTCCCTGGCCCGGCGCGTGGCCGATGAAGGCCTGAGTACCCGGTTCCTGGAATACGGAACCAGACCGCACCTGACGCTGGCATGCTTCAATGACGTGGACGAGAGCAGGTGCATCCGCCTGCTGCAGCAGTTTGCCGGGACGCACGGGCAGCTGCCGGCCTATATCGGCTCGGTGGGCATGTTCAACGACACCCGGACGATTTTTGCCGCGCCGGTCATGCATTCGGCCATGTATCGCATCCAGCGGGAGCTGCATGAATGTATGGCAGAGTTTGACACGAAAGGCTGGGAGTGGTATCTGCCGGAACGGTGGGCGCCGCACTGCACGCTGGCGCTTGCCGGAGACGACGGCGAGGAAGCCTTCCTGAAGGCGAGCGAGCTGATCCTGCGCGGGTTCAGGAAAATGGCCGGCAGGTTTGTGGCCGTGGGACTGGTGAAGGTTACCCTCCCGGTGGAGGAAGTGTATACGGCTTTGCTGGGTCAATAAAAGCAAAAAAACCCTCCGTATGACTGCGTCATACGGAGGGTTTTTGCTGTCAGCGCATTACCACTTGATGTGGATCACGGGCTTGATCAGGTCGCGGGGCTTCTTGTCCATGACCTCGAAGGCCTCGGGAATCTTGTCAAAGCCCTCGTACTTGTAGTTCAGGAGCTTGCCGGGCTTCACGCGGCCGTTGGAAATCATGTTCAGCAGCTTCTCGATGCGGTAAGCGCCGCCGGGGCAGAAGCCGCCCTTGATGGTGATATCGGACATGCCCAGACCCCACATGTAGGTGGGGATGGTGAAGGTCTCGCTGGCGTCGAAGAAGTTCACGTTGGAGATGGTGCCGTTGCTCTTCACGATGGCCAGAGCCTGCAGCATGGTGTCGGCATTGCCGCCGGCAATGATCACGCTGTCCACCTTGCCGCCGTTGATCTCCAGAATCTGCTGCACCAGATCGCCGTCCTTGTAGCTGACGATGTGGTTGGCGCCGTATTCGCGGGCCAGCTCGGCGCAGTTGGGACGGGTGCCCACGGCGATGATCTTGCCCGCGCCGTAGCACTCGGCGCCGGCCACAGCCATCAGACCCACGGGGCCGATGCCGAACACCACCACGGTGTCGCCGATCTGGATGTTGGCCATTTCAGCGCCGTAGAAGCCGGTGGACATCATGTCGGTGGTCATCAGCGCATCCTCCACGGACACGTTTTCGGGCTTGAGCACCAGGTTGGCGTCAGCCTGATTGACGGAGAAATACTCGGCGAACACGCCGTCCTTGCTGCCCAGGAACTTGAAGCTCTTCATGAGGCCGAAGTCATGGGCGTTGTTGGAGCCCTTCTGCTGCATGGCCTTTGCCGTCCACTCGGGGGTGCAGCAGGGCACCACGCAGATATCGCCGGGCTTGAAGTTCTTCACCATCTCGCCGACCTTCACCACCTCGCCCACGGCCTCGTGGCCCAGAATCACGTTGAAGGCGGGGCCGCTGCCGCCGTGGCTCATATGGGTATCAGAGGAGCAGGGCGCAACCGCAATGGGGCGCAGCAGCGCATCCATGGGGCCGATCTCGGGGATATCCTTCTCCAGCCAGCCTACGTTATTGATTTCGATCATGCCGAAACCCTTCATAAATATGTACCTCCTGTCGCTTTGGCAGATTTTTGTACAGTCCTGCGCAAAGATAACATATTGTTAATTGTCTGTCAATGGGAAAAGCAAAAAATGTCAGGATAAATCTGGAAGAATACGTCTCGTTTGCAATCGATAGAGGAATGTGGTATAATCAGTCAAACGAAAGCGGCAGCAGCATAGCGTCCACCGGGCCTTTCCTTGACAGGTCCAGCTGCTTTTGATATCATAATACGAACAGGATTTTTGCGTCCTGTCATACCGATGGATGAAAGGATTGCCTCCTTACAATGAATACGCTGCGCAAGATTTATATGCGTCACAGAACCGCGCTTATGATGGGCGTTTTCCGCACCGTGATTTACGCGTGTCTGGCGCTGATGTTCTTCGGGCTGATGGCGGTGCACAACTTCCAGCTGGCCCGGCCCTCCCGTACGCTGGCGACCACGCTGCTCACCTACTGCGCCATGAGCGTGGCCATGCATGCCGTGTACGGCGGCTATGCTGTGGGCAAAAAGAAGAGCAAACCCGTGATTTCCTCCATGTCGCTGGCCATACTGGCCACGGATTTCGTCACATACCTTCAGCTGCAGATCATGAACGTGAACGCGGACAAGAACAGCCGCCTGATGCTCTTCGGCGAGGATTTTCCGCTGCTGCTGGTATGCATGGCGGCACAGGTGCTGCTGATCACCTTCTGGGTGCGGCTGGGCAACGGCGTATACTTCACCATCAATCCGCCGAAAAGGTGCCTGCTGATTCTGGGCGCGCCGGAAGAAGAAGCGGTGCTGCGGCGCAAGATCGGCCGCTACGCCCTGCAGTGGAAGGTGGAAAAAACCGCGCTGTGGAATGATCCGGAGATTGAGCGGCTGATCCGGGAACACGAGGTTATCTTCATGGGTACGCTGCCGGAGGAGGCCAAGATGCGGCTGCTGGGGCTGTGCTATCAGCACCGCAGGGACGTGATTTCCCGGGCGCAGCTGCAGGATATCATGCTCTCCAATGCGCGGCAGATCGTCGTGGACGACGCGCCCTTCCTGGAGATGGAATACGGCAAGATCACCCTTGGCCAGCGGATCCTCAAGCGCTTGACGGATATCGTCTTTTCTGCGCTGGTGCTGGTGCTGCTGTCGCCGGTGTTCGCACTTATCGCGCTGTGCATCCGTCTGGAGGACGGCGGGCCGGTGATCTTCCGGCAGATGCGCATGTCCGTCAACGGACGGAAGTTCTCCATCTGCAAATTCCGTACCATGACCGTGCATGACGACAGCGTCAGGCAGGTTTCCGCCACGCAGAACGACCAGCGCATCACCCGCGTGGGCGCGGTGCTGCGGCGGTTCCGGCTGGATGAATTCCCTCAGTTCTGGAATATTCTCAAGGGCGATATGACCCTTGTGGGCCCACGGCCCGAGATGCTGGAGAATGTGGAAAAGTACAAGCTCCAGCTGCCTGCGTTTGTCTATCGTGAGAAGATGAAGGCGGGTCTGACTGGCTATGCGCAGATTGAGGGCCGCTACAATACCACGCCCGAGGACAAGCTGATGCTGGACCTGATGTACATTGAGAGCTTCTCCCTCTGGGTGGACGTGAAGCTGCTTTTCCGCACGCTGACGGTTTTCTTCAAGAGCGACAGTACCGAGGGCTTTGAAGCCCAGACGGATGCAAATCAGACGGAAGACAGGAATCTTGGCGCGTGATAAGGAGGCTTGGCATGAAGACCACATTGCTGATCATGGCAGCGGGCCTGGGATCCCGCTACGGCGGCAACAAGCAGATAGACCGGATCGGCCCGGGCGGGGAAATCCTGATGGAGTACTCTGTCCACGATGCGGTGGAGGCCGGCTTTGACAAGGTGGTTTTCGTCATCAAGCGCTCCATGGCGGATATCTTCCGGGAGCTGGCGGGGGACAGGATCGCCCGCAAGTGCGAGGTGCACTACGTCTTTCAGGAGTACGACGGGCTTCCCGGAGGCTTCTGTCCTCCGGAAGGCAGAACCAAGCCCTACGGTACCGTGCATGCGGTGCTGGCGGCAAAGGACGTGATTCACGAGCCCTTCGCCGTCATCAATGCGGACGACTACTACGGCAAGGACGCCTTCAAAATCATGGCGGAGAGCCTTCGCTCCATGCGGGACAAGCGGATCGCCGCTTCCATGGTGGCCTATCATCTGGGCAATACCGTTTCCACGAACGGCACTGTCACCCGCGGCGTGTGCGAAACCAATGAACACGGTCAGCTTGTGAAGGTGACCGAGACCTATAAGATCAGGCCTGACGGACAGGGTGTGATCCGGGACTATCACAGCGCGCCAGAGGGGGTACCGCTGGCGGCGGATACGCCGGTGTCCATGAATTTCTGGGGGCTGACGCCCTGGTACTTCGAGGCGGCGGAACGGGATCTTTCCGCATTCCTGCGCTCAGGGGAGGGGGATCCCCTGACGAAGGAATTCGTGCTGCCCACCCATATCGACACGCTGATGCATACCGATCAGCTGCGGGTAGAAGTGCTGTCCACACGGGCGGTTTGGTTCGGCGTGACCTACCGGGAGGACAAGCCCTATGTGACTGCGGAACTGAAAAAGCTCCACGATGCGGGGCTTTATCCGCCGGTGCTGTAACGTTTTTTTCACCCGGCTCCTGTGATGCTATTGCCAAAGGAGCCGTTTTTTTGTACAATAAGAAAGGAGCATAGGGCAGCTGCGCTGCCTGAGGATATGAGGAGGACGTGCCCATGAACATTCTTTGTACCGGCGGCGCCGGATTTATCGGTACCCATACCTGCGTGGAGCTGATGGCGGCGGGCCACAGCGTGGTGGTCGTCGATAACTATATGAACAGCCAGCCTGAGGCGCTGCGCCGCGTGGAGGAAATCGCCGGCCGGAGCGTGAAGGCCTATGAGGCGGACGTGTGCGACAAAGCCGCCATGAACCGCATCTTTGACGAAAACCAGTTCGACGCTGTGATTCACTTCGCCGGACTGAAGGCTGTGGGCGAGTCCGTCCGCATCCCCCTGACCTACTACCGCAACAACCTGGATTCCACCCTCACCCTGTGCGAGGTGATGGCGGCCCATGGCTGCAAGCGGCTGGTGTTCTCCTCCTCCGCTACCGTCTACGGCGTGCCGGACGAGGTGCCGCTGCGGGAGGATATGTTCTGCAAGGGCTGTACCAATCCCTACGGCTGGACCAAGTACATGATCGAGCGGATTCTGGAGGGCCTGGTGGCGTCTGATCCGGAGTGGAGCGTGGTGCTGCTGCGCTACTTCAACCCCATCGGCGCTCATGAGTCCGGCCGCATCGGCGAGAATCCCAACGGCATCCCCAACAACCTGATGCCCTATATCACCAAGGTGGCCGCCGGTCAGCTCAAGCAGCTCACCGTGTACGGCAACGACTACAATACCCATGACGGCACCGGCGTGCGCGACTATATCCATGTGGTGGATCTGGCCCGCGGCCATGTAAAGGCCTGCGACTATGCCGCGAAGCATGCCGGATGCGAGATCATCAATCTGGGCACCGGCGTGGGCTATTCCGTGCTGGATATCGTCAACGCCTTCTCCAAGGTCAACGATATCGCCGTGCCCTACGTTATCGGCCCCCGCCGCCCCGGCGACGTGGACGCATGCTTTGCCGAGCCCACCAAGGCCCGCGAGCTGCTGGGCTGGGAGGCAACCAAGACGCTGGAGGACATGTGCCGCGATTCCTGGCGGTGGCAGTCCGGCAATCCGGGCGGCTATCAGGACTGATTTATGGATTTTCGGCGCGGAGGCTCGGTCAATTCGGCCTCCGCGCCTTTTCAATGCGGAATGAGGTGTGCGTATGAAGTGCTGCATCCTGGCGCTGGGCGGCGCGGGCGAACAGACGGCCCGGGCCTTTGCTTACTGTGCTCTGGCGGGCGTGGTTGGAGCCGGAAAGGTGGATATCCTGCTGGTGGACACCGATGCCCCGGATACTGCGCTGCAGGACTGGTGTGCGGATTATGATCTGCTGCGCGGCCTTTGGCCCCGGGGAGGGGAGCCGGCATGCTTCCGCACGGAGCTGCGCTGCCGCCTCTGGCCGGGCGAACTGCCGGAAGAAGCCGCATCGCTGCAGGCGGTGGCCGCCTCTGCGGAGGATGAGCTGCTGCTGAGTACGCTCTTTGACGACGCCGCAGCGGCGGATGATCTCCGCCGGGGCTTCCATGGCCGCAGCGACGTGGCGGTCGCCCTGCTGACCGGCCTTGCGGGCAGTGAGATGAACCAGCCCGGCGGTGATTTTGGCAATCTTCTGCGGGAATTGGAGGAGGCATGCGATGCGGGCGAGGAGGTTCGCGTGGTGCTGACCGGCTCCGCCATGGGCGGCGTGGGCGCGGCGGGCCTGACGGTACTGTCCCGCTGTATAAAGGAGCGGCTTCCGCAGGCGCAGCTGGCTTCCGTGGTGCTGCTGCCCTATTTCCGCGCGGAGGAGGAGCATCCCGCGCAGGCCAAGGCTATGCTGAAACAGTGGGCTGAGGACGGCCTGACGGACACCATTTACCTGCTGGGACTGGGTCAGGGCGCGTATCTGACCGCTGCGGAAGGACATCAGCAGGCCCGCATGCCGGAGTGGCTGGCGGCGTACTGCGCCGCTGATTTCCTCCGTACGGGCCGCCGAGGCGTATACGGCTGGCGCACGGCCTTTGACCGATTCGACTGGGAGGCCTTCGGCAGCGATGCGCGCGCCTTCCGCCGGGGCTTTGAACGGCTGATGACTGCCGCCCTTGCGCTCAAAGCCGAGTTCGGCGGCGTGATCCGTCAGGGCGTAAGCGAGCCACGCTGGCTGCGCGACAAGCTGATCGGCTGGTATGCGCGGCATTTCATGGGCGTGAGAAAGATGGAGGAAGACCGGCGCGGGCAGATTGCAGGTCAGCTGGAGGCGCTGATGCGCCTGACGGAGGGCTTCCGCGGCTGGATGGGCGAGGTGATTGCCTCCCTGCCGCCCCAGATGCGCACCGGCAGCGATATGGACGCGGCCATGCGCGAATCCGAAGAGAACTACAGCGAAATTGTCAGAACCCATGCGCAGCTGGTGATGGTTCAGCGCTCCGCCGAGCGCAGCGGTCTGGTGGATACCATGGTGCATCGCAGCGGTCTGGTGGATCCGGAGCTGGAGCAGCTTTCCCGGGCCATCGACGGTCTGAAGGCAAGGCTCAAAACGCTGGAGGAAAATCAGGAAAAATGTCTGCACCGCACCGGCGGTCAGGCGCATATGGCGCTGCTGCGGCAGACGGCGGCCCGCTGCCGGGAGGAGGCGGATCGCTTCCGCCTGCAGACGGAGGAGGCCGCGCGGCTGATCCGTCAGGCGGAGGAGGCTGCGGCGGATGCGGGGCGCATCGCCAACGCCCGGACCAAGCTGATCCGCATGGAGCAGAGTCTGGAGCAGCTGGAGGAGCGCTGCCTGCGGGCCGAGGCAGACGTGATCAAGGGCAAAAAGGACGGCCTGCGGATGATTCCGCCGCAGGTGTCGGAGGATATGCAGGCCGAATGCGGGCTGTTCAGCGCTGCGCTGCTGGCGGCGGAGGATAAAAAGAGTCTCGAGGCTGCATGGCCTGAAATCAATGAAATGCGGGCGGGTATTGCAGCCGCGCCCGTGCAGGAGGAGCAGCCCATGGCGGGCTTCCTGAACGCGCTGCTGGGAGAGGAGGGCGACTGATGGCAAAGGATATGAGCAGACCCACGTTCCGTCTGCTGCCCGATCTGGAGGGCGAGGTCGTCCTTGAGCAGGGCATGGGCCTGTGTGCCGCGGGCGAAGATTTCCTGTCCGTGCTGGCGCAGACCATGGACGCATCCGGCGAGGCGCCCAATGCGGACGTGATGTACGGCGTGCGCAGGCGTGCGCGCGATATGCAGGACAAGGCCGTTGAGGCAGACTGGCGGGGCCTTGCGGCAACCGTGCTGCTGTGGGATACATGGGCGGAGCCCGGCGCGCAGCTGGACACGCCGGAGGTGAAGGCGGACACGCCCTTTGCCGCTATGATCCTGGCAGCCCGCCGCCCTTCGGAGCGGGGAAAAATGCATCTGGTTACGCTGTCCGGGGAGGGTGCAAGGGTTTCGCTGGGGCTGGTGCACGATCAGCTGGGCGTACTCCCTGCCGCATCGCCGTCGGATCTGAGCGGTCTGCTGCCCGAACGCGTCACATGGTACGACCAGGAGAGAAAGCGTTTTGTTGATCCGTCCGCGCTGCTCAACGAGCGGGATCGCGCGGTACTGATCCGCAGGCTGAATCTGCTGCCCGGCGAAGAGGCGAAGCGGTTTGCCTCCGCGCTTTTGCAGGAGGGGCTTCGCCACAGCCGTGTCGTCGCCGCACAGGAGGAAAACGCGCTGGCGGATCTGTCCGTGCGCGCGCTGGCGGTGTTCGGTCTGAAGGACACCGCAGGGTTTGAATGCCGCGAGGAGCGGTATCAGGCGGATCCGGCGGGGAATCCCGTGCTGAACGCGCTGGGCATGGCTGCGCCTGTGATCCGGGAAAGCTTCGGCCCCCAGCGGACGTGGCTGTGGCAGGGCGCGCCTTTTGCCCGCTCCAGCTCGGCGACCGGCTTTGAGCCCACCCGTCGGAACGGGGAGGAGCAGGCTCTGGCGGCCGTTGCGGCGGAATGCTCGCTGATGACCGCATCCTCCGCTTGGCAGCGTCAGGCGGCAAAGGGACTGAAGGCGTGGATCAGCCGATGCGCCGGAGAGAGGGGCTTTTCTCCCGCAGCCCGGGAGCAGCTGTGGGAGATTGCCCGTCAGGCGGAAGCTGGCGGCGAAAGGATTCAGGAGAATGTGACGCTGCAGTGGCCATGGCCGGAGACCTCCGCCGCTGCGGCTTATGTGGTGCAGGAGGTGCTGGGCGAAAGCTTTGTGCAGGCGGGGAGTAATCCTTTCTCGGACAAGCTGACGCTGCTGCCCCATGCTGCGCCTGACGCGCTGGGGGATCCGGCGCTGTGCGTCAGCTGTTCGCTGCCCCTGGATGATACCGGCATGCCCTGCATGGCGCTGCCGCCCCTGTCCCGGGAAATGGCCATGGCGGCAGCGGAGCATCCGGAGTGCTTGCTGGCGGATTCCTTCTGCATGCAGGTGACGGAGCTGGGCGCGGTGGAAGCGTCCTTTACCCTGCAGGGAAAGCACGGTCAGGTGACCTTTCTGCGGGTGTACGATGAGGCGGATATCGTCCTCCTCCAGCCGGATGAAACGCCCACGGTGGCGGTCTGGCCCTCTGTGGCATTCCCCCAGGATCAGTGGAAGGCGTATCATGTGTATACCCACGGTCATGGACTGACGGTATCCACGCCCTGCCGCGGACAGTGGATCTGCGACGATGAGCATCTGTGGTCGGTGGTGAAGACGGAGGCGTTCCCCTCCTGTCTGTCGGTAAGCCGGGACGGCGTGTGTCTGGGCGCACTGCCCAATCAGCTGCCCGTGTTCCGCGCGGAGATGGCCGAAAACGCGGTGATCGCGCTGGATATGGGTGTGAGCGCCACCTCTGCGGCGATCCGTCAGGGCGAAAAGGTGACTCCGGTGCAGCTGCCCTGCCTTGTGAGGACGCTGCTGCACGGCTCCCGTCCTGCGCCCTTCGACAGGGAATTCCTGCCGGCAGAGCCGCTGCAGGGGGTATGGCCTTCCACTGCCGCTCTGTTCAGGGATACGGAGAATCCTGTCCCGCTGGTGGACGGCCATGCCGGCAGTGCGCAGGAGCTGGAGTGTGTGCGCACCTCGCTGAAGTGGAGCGCGCAGGGCCCCGACCGCAAGGTGTGCCTGATGTATCTGCAGCAGGTGATGACCACGTCCGTCCTGTGTGCAAAGATGAACGGCGCGCGCAGCGTCGGCTGGCGCGTGGCGCTGCCTGCGGATCTGTCCCCGGCCCGCCGGAGCGCGATGCTGGATGCGGTACGCTCCCTTGCGCCCGTGGTTTCGCAGGAGACCTGCATGCCCCTGAATGTGACGCAGGGCGCCGCTGTACGCTGCGTGGATGCGGATCAGGCCCTGGCGGCGTGGATGAAATCCTCCGGCTACCAGCGCGGCGGCTTCCTGAGTATGGACGTGGGCGGCGGCAGTACGGCGATGCAGCTGTGGCTCAGAGGTATGAGCAGACCCTGCGCTACGGTGCATCTGCCTATGGGTGTGCACAGCATGCTGCTGCATACGCTGATGCGCCGTCCGGAGGAACTGGAGCAGGAGCTTTCAGCCCTGCCGGATGAGACGCTGCGCCAGAACCTTGCCATCCAGCTGAAGAGCGCCCGCACCAGCCGCAGGGCCTTCGAACGCAGCATGCTCCTGCTGGATGAGGCGCTGACCCGCTTTGCGCCCGTGCTTCATGAGAGCATGAACGCCGCGCTGGCCCGGGGAGAGATCAGCCTCCTGCAGTCCCTTGTGCTGTGCGGCTTCGCGTGGCTGATGACCACCTCCGGCCTGATGCTTGAGCGGGCCTGGCAGGACGCTACCGTCAATGACCGCCTGCCTCCGGAAATCCCGCTGTGCATGGCCGGCAACGGCAGCCGTCTGCTGACGGATCTGCCCGATACCCTGAAGCTGCGGCTGATGCGCTTCATCCCTGTGGGCATGAGCGGGGATAATCCTGTGCGGCAGGCATGGGTGATTCCCTCCTCCGTTCCCAAGCAGGAGACGGCCATGGGCGCGCTGCGTATGACGGAGGGCGTGTATGATCTGGCTGCGGATGCGCAGATCGCCGCGGACGACAGCTTGCCTGCGGTATCCTCGGCGCTGCTCAGGCGCTTCCTCATGGCGTTTGCCGCGGAGTTCCCTCAGGCTTTCCTGAGGCTCTGGCCAGGCATGCTGGAAAATGACGGAAGGCTGACGGAGGCTCTTCAGGAGAAGATGTACACCCTGACGCTGGCCCATGCCGAGGCTACGCCGGCTTCGCTGGCGCTGTGTCTGGAGCAGCTGCGGGATCTGGAATAAGGAAAATGAAAGAAATCCGTCATTCTTAACGGAGGATGCGTTGCATCCCGGCGCGCAGGGTGTTATAATAGGCGAGTACTTTTCGGGAAAAGAGGAGCTTAGTCATGGACGTACAGAAGAAGTCCCGCGAACAGGTGATCAGGGAATGGCTGCTTTTGACGCTGGGAACGATACTCACCTCGGCAGGCGTGTATCTGTTCAAGTTCCCCAATAATTTTTCCACCGGCGGCGTAAGCGGCATTTCGGTGGTGCTTGGTCACTATTTCCCCGGCATCACGCCAGGCGACTTTGTCATGGTGATCAACATGGCGCTGCTGCTGATCGGCTTCCTTGTGTTCGGCAGGAGCTTCGGCGTGCGCACGGCCTACGTCAGTACGCTGATGAGCACCCTGATCTGGGTGTGGGAGCGCGTGATTCCTCTGACCCAGCCCATGACCAGCCAGCCGCTGATGGAACTGATCTTCGCGGTGGGCCTGCCTGCGGTGGGCTCTGCGATCCTGTTCAATCTGGATGCATCCTCCGGCGGCACGGACATCGTGGCCATGATCCTCAAAAAGTACACCAGCCTGAACATCGGCAACGCGCTGATGGTCTCCGACTGCGTCATCACGCTGATGGCCTGCGTGGCCTTCGGCATGGAGACGGGCCTGTTCTCCGTGCTGGGCCTTCTGATGAAGTGCTTGCTGGTGGATATGGTGCTGGAGAACATCCGCATTCACAAGTATTTCCACATCATCACCACCAAGCCGGAGCAGATTGCGGACTACGTCAACAATACCCTGCACCGGGGCGCGACGGAACTGCGCGGCGAGGGCTCCTATACCCATGAGGGACGCACCGTGCTCATGACGGTGATGAACCGCCGTGAGGCGATCATGCTGCGCCGGTATGTGCGTCAGGTGGATCCCCACGCGTTTGTGCTGATCATGAACACCGGCGACATCATCGGCAAGGGCTTCAGAGGAACGAACTGATACGGAGGCTGAGGGATGGAACACCTGACCAGTCTGAAAAATCCGAAAATCCAGCTGTGGAAGTCGCTCAAGGACCGCAAGGGCCGCCGCGAAACCGGATGCTTTCTGGTGGAGGGCCGCAAGATGGTGGAGGAGGCGCTGAAGTCCTCCTTCCCCGTGGAGGCGGTGCTGGCGGACGCGGCGCGGCTGGAGCAGCTTGCGCTGCCAGAGGATATTCCGGTATATGCCATGCCGGAGCATGTGCTTGCGGCGGTATGCGATACCAAAACGCCCCAGGGGATTGCCGCGGTGGTGCGCATCACGGATGCGCCTGCGTCGGGCACGAAAATCGTTGTGCTGGACGGTGTGCAGGATCCGGGCAACGTGGGTACCATCATCCGCACGGCAGATGCGGCGGGGCTGGACGGCGTGATGCTTTCCGGCCAGTGTGCGGATCTGTTCAGCCCGAAGGTGCTTCGGGCGACCATGGGCAGCGTCTTCCGCATGGGCGTAAGGGTGACCGATGATCTCCCTGGCGAGCTGACGAAAATGAAGCGGGAGGGCTTCAGCGTGATTTCCTCCCAGCTGGATGGAACGCCCTTTTATGAGCGCGAAGCGGTAGGTGAAAAGTTTTGTCTGGTGATCGGAAGCGAGGGCAACGGCGTGACCCCTGAGGTGCAGGCTGTGGCCACTCACCGGGTGAAGCTGCCCATGCGCGGCGGTGCGGAGAGCCTCAACGCAGCTGTGGCGGCGGGCATTATGATGTACGAGCTGATGCGGTGAGTGCAGGGGTCACGGCGCACAGAGGGTGTGCCGCGACGCGGATATGCAGGATGATAGGATGATAAAAAGCGCGCAGATATTTGTCTGCGCGCTTTTTGTTCAACAGGCTGTATGCACCGGCGGCAGCGCCTACTGCCGCGTTACTTCTTCAGGATATCCTTGCCGTAGCGGCTGACCAGCCGGTCGCGGTCAGCCTGCGCAAGCACGATGGTCAGCTCGATGCCCTCGTCGGTGTAGTTTTCGTTGACCACCCGGCCCAGCGGACGAATCTGCGAAAGCACGCCGTACTGGGCGAAGGGCAGGAAGAAGGTCACCGGGGCGTAGGTCTTCTGCAGCTCACGGGCGATCCGGTCCTTCAGCTCCTCCAAACCTTCGCCGGTCTTGGCGGAGATCATCACCGCGCCGGGAATGGCGGGGTTCGCCAGCCCCAGGTCCACCTTGTTGATCACCTCAATCCGCGGCTGCTCCGTCGCGCCCAGATCGTTCAGCACCTCCTCCACGGTTTCGTGCTGATGGAGCATCTCGCTGCTGGCGCCGTCGGAGACGATCACCAGCACGTCCGCCAGCGCGGCCTCCTCCAGCGTGGAGCGGAAGGCGCTGACCAGCGTGTGCGGCAGCTTGCGGATGAAGCCGACCGTATCCGTCAGCAGATAGGGGGTGTGCTCGGCGGTCTCCATGCGGCGGCTGACTGCGTCCAGCGTGGCAAAGAGCTGATCCTGTGCGTACACGTCTGCGCCGGTCATGGTGTTGAGCAGGGTGGACTTGCCGGAGTTGGTATAGCCCACCAGCGCCACCACGGGCACGTCGTTCTTTTCGCGGCTCTTGCGGCGCAGAGCGCGCTGCTTCTCCACCGCGTCCAGACGGCGGCGCAGCTCGGTCATGCGCTCGCGGATACGGCGGCGGTTCATTTCCAGCTTGCTTTCGCCGGGGCCGCGGGTGCCGATGCCGCCGGCCAGACGGCTCAGCACCAGACCCTGACCGATCAGCCTGGTGGACTGGTACTGCAGCTGTGCCAGCTCGACCTGCAGCTTGCCCTCCGCGCTGGATGCGCGCTGGGCGAAGATGTCCAGAATCAGCGTGGTGCGGTCCACCACCTTCACATGGAGGATATCCTCCAGATTGCGCACCTGAATGCCGGTCAGCTCTTCATCCAGGATGCACACGTCGGCCTCCAGCGCCTGGCACTGCCGGCACAATTCGTCCGCGCGGCCGCGGCCAATAAACAGCGCGTTGTCGGGCTTGTCCCTCTTCTGCAGGAAGGAGGCGACCACCTCCGCGCCGGCAGTGTCAGCCAGCCGGGCCAGCTCCTGCAGGGATTCCTCGCTCTCGATGCCCATGAGCACCGCGCGCTCCTTCTGGTGGGTTTTGCTTTCGGCTTCGCCCCAGCCCACCAGACGGTCGCTCTCAAAAATCTGCTGCATCCACGCATCGTCCGGGGTACGGTACCAGCGGGCGGGCTCGTCCATGAGGATGTTCTGCTTTTCGCCCAGGAACGCAGCCTGCACAAAGGTGGGCTCGCCGCCCTGGCAGCCGATGGCGACCATCGCGTCGTAGCGGAAGGAGCGCAGCGCGGACAGATCCACGTCGCTCAGGCGGCCGTCGCCGTTGGGATGGGTATGCACGCACCGCACGCAGCTCAGGCGCTGGGCGTTGCGGCGCAGGCGGTAATCCCGCAGCTCCACGTCACGGTCGGTGCCTACGCACACCTCTACAATCTCGCCGTCACGGGTGATATAGACCGCGATTTCCCGGTTCATCATGGCGGTGAACTTCGCCAGAACCTGCATCAGCTCCCGGGGAAGGAATTCATCCTCGTCCACCTCATACAGATACAGCTGCCCCATGGCGGCGATGAGGGAATCCTTCACGCCGGAGAGGTTGCCGTGTACTTCCTGTTTCATATATGGATACCTCGCTTGGGTTGATGTCGGGGGTATTGTATCACAGATGTGCCCCCTGCGTAAAGGAATTTCCTTGCTTTCCGCTTCTATCGCTGGTATAATAAACTGTATTGCTATGGACAAAGGAGCAGACTATGCAAGGCAAGGGCAAATCTATGTATGTTGACCGGCAGGGCGACGGCCGCCGCCGGCAGAAGCAGATCCGCAACTGGCTTATCCTGATTCTGATCGTCGCGGCGGTGATCACGGTATTCCAGCTGCTGGGGCGCAGCACCCGCACCAATGAGATATCCGCCACGGTCATGCCCTGCTACGCCAGTCAGGACGTGACGCCCTTCGGCGACAGCGTGCTGTACTATGACGGCGCATCCATCCACTGCCTCTCCGCCAGCGGTTCCATCCGCTGGAGCTATCCGGTGGGCGGCGGCGCGTCCTTCCATGCGCAGAACAACCATCTGGTCATCTGGGTGGGCAGCCAGCTGTTTATTGTGGACAGAAACGGACGCCCCACCTATAACGAGAGCATGGGCGGGCAGATCCAGTTTGCCCGCGTGGGCGAAAACTATGCCGCGGTGGTGGTGGGCGAGGATATGTCCTCCTCGCTGGTCATCAAGGATCTGCAGGGCATTCAGGTGGATGAGGAGACGGAGGCCTACTCCGGCAAGCTTCTGCTGGATGCAGGCTTCTACGGCGACAAGGGTCAGTATATGTGGACGCTGTCCATCGACGTGTACGGCACTGCCGCCAACACGGTGCTGAATACCTTCCAGGTGGGCAAGATGAACACCGGCGAGGTATCGCTGGGCGAGCCGCTGACCTACAAGGTGCTGTATGAGAACGGCAGACTTCGCGTATTTACCACGCAGCAGATGTACACCTACGATTACAAGGGTGTGCAGGACGCCGAGGGTACCATGCTGGTGTACGGCTGGAAGCTGATCGACCACTACATCCCCGAGCGCGGCAGCGCCAGCATGCTGCTGGCACCGACCACCCAGACCGGCGTGAGCCAGAGCCTGTCGGAGCTGCGCGTGCTGTCCGGCAATATGGACCGGCGCTACACGCTGCCCAGCGCCTGCGTGGGCGCGGCGGTACAGGGCAAGAATATCTATGCCTTCTCCGGCAACTATCTCTACCGTGCGGACGTGGATTCCCAGCGTTTCTACGGCTATGCGCTGCCTCTGCCCGAGGGCGTGACGGCCGAGGGCTTCCTGGGCCTGACCAGCAACGGCCGCGCGCTGCTGAGCTGCGGCGAAACGGTGTACTCCGTATCCCTGCCCCAGTAAATGCACATAACAAAAACTGCTCTGTCAGATGACAGAGCAGTTCAGATCATCAAAAAAGCCCGCAACCGCAAAGGCTCTTGCTGAAAAGCAGGAGCCTTTTCTTATTACATACCGCTGGCCCGGAGCAGCTCGCCGTGGAGTCTCTGAAGGATCCGCTTTTCCTGCCGGGAGATGTAGCTCTGGCTGATGCCCAGCACGTCGGCTACCTCCTTCTGGGTCATCTCGGGCTGACCGGAAAGGCCGAAACGCAGATTCATGATCTTCTGCTCCCGGGGGGTCAGACGGGAAAGAGCGGCGAAGAGCATCTGCCGCTCGGCGGATTCCTCCATGGCTCGGCAGACGGTATCAGCCTCGGTGCCCAGCACGTCGGACAGGAGCAGCTCGTTGCCGTCCCAGTCGGTCTTCAGCGGTTCGTCCAGGGAGACCTCCAACCGGGTGCGGCTGTGGCGGCGCAGGAACATCAGCACTTCGTTTTCGATGCAGCGGCTGGCGTAGGTAGCCAGCTTGATTTTCTTCTGCGGGTCAAAGGTGTTGACGGCCTTGATCAGCCCGATGGTCCCGATGGAGATCAGATCCTCCAGCATTACGCCGGTGTTCTCAAACTTGCGGGCGATGAATACCACCAGACGCAGGTTGTGCTCGATCAGAATACGGCGGATGCTGCCGTCATCCTTGTGCAGGGAGGCCACAAGGGATTGCTCTTCCTCAAGGCTCAGGGGCGCAGGCAGAGGATCCGGCCCGCCGATGTAGTACAATTCGGCAGGATTGAGCCGGGACAGCATGGCGGACAGGCGGTCGCGGGCAAGGGAATAGAGCCGGAAGGTCATGGTCATGATGAGGTGCCTCCTTGTGGAATGGTGGGGCGCGCGCTCTCCAGCAGCACTGCGGGGAGGAGCGCCTGCACGCCGTCGTAGTCCGCAGGCGCAATGCCGACGGCGGCGCGGCATTCCCGCCATGCGCCGCAGCAAAGCAGCCGGACGGAGGACGGGCGGAAAACAGTCATGGCGCTTAGTCCGGCGGCGGTACGCACGGTGATCTGCCGAAGCCCCGGGTTAAGTTTGCCGGGCTGCGGAGCGGGGATAAGCCTGCGGGCGGCGCGGCGGGAGATGACGATCACCGGCAGGGCGGTCAGGGGATCCCGGAGCAGATTGCCGCTGTCTGTCAGCGCAGTCAGGGTGATTTTTGCCTGACCGCAGCGGAGCTCCACACAGGCGCACTGAAGCGGCGGCTCGCGGTGGATCAGCGAAGCGGGCGCGGGCAGGGCGCAGCAGGAAAGCAGCAGACACAGGCTGCAGGGGAGCGGGGTGCTCAGCGCAAGGCGCATGCAGCCGCCCAGCAGCAGCGTCAGCGAAAGAACGACGCCGCACAGCCTCAGCCGCAGGGGACGTGGCGCGTCCGGCCAGACAAGGACAGGCGAGAGGAGAATCAGCGTCAGCGCGCCCGCGCGGCAGACAGGCAGCAGGGCTGCGAGGGTTGACGCAGCGGCGCACAGCATGCAGACCAGGATCAGCCGCCCGGGCTGCGGATGGGGGAGACAGGCCGTGCGGCCTGCGGCGGGCAGGATGCACAGCGCGCAGACAAGCTGTTCCAGTGCATACAGCCAGACGCTGACCCGCATGTCATCCGCCTCCCTTCTGTGAGAGGAGTATAGCGCGGATGGCGGGCGCAAAACCGTCGAAGCAGCTTGCGGAGGCTGGCGAAAAAGGCGGAAATATGCTATGATACCGGCACGCGGAGGTGAAAGGGCTTGCGGTACAAAGCGTATGAGATAAAGGTCACGGTGCGTAAAAACTGCAGGAATCTGGTGCTGCGCTGCAGGGATGGCGACCTGATGCTGTCCGTGCCGCCCGGCGTGCCTTCGGAAAGAATTGAAGCGTTCCTTGCCTCCGAAGAAGGGTGGATGCGCAGCGCGCTGATCCGGAATCCTGCACCCGGGCAGATGGGAGATCCTGCGGAACTGAAGGCTCTTGTGGCGCGGTATCTGCCTGTATGGCAGGAGAGGATGGGCGTTGAGGCCTCCGCGCTACGGTACCGGAGGATGGTCAGCAAGTGGGGCAGCTGCAACTGCAGAACGGGCGTTATCACCCTGAATATGCGCCTTGCCGGGCAGGAGGACGCGCTGGTGGAGTATGTGCTGGTGCATGAGCTATGTCATCTGCTTCAGCCGAATCATTCGCCGGCGTTTTACGAAGTATTGTCCGCTATGATGCCGGACTGGCCTGCGCGGCGGCGCAGACTGAACGGGAAGGCCTGACGCGGCATACCCTGATGGGGAAGGGGATTTTATCCCTTGACATCCCGGACGGAGTGTGACAATATGAAACGCGGAGAAATTTACCGGGCCGATCTGGATCCTGTGGTGGGTTCCGAGCAGGGAGGAATACGGCCCGTAGTGATCATCCAGAATGATATAGGCAACCAGCACAGCACTACGGTGATTGTGGCGGCGCTGACAAGCCGGGACAAGAAGAGTCATCTGCCGGTGCATGTGAGCGTGAGTGCGGAGGAAACCGGCCTGAAAAAGGATTCGGTCATCCTGACCGAGCAGCTCCGTACGCTGGAAAAATCGCGCCTGACCAGATATCTGGGGCAGCTGACGCCCGGGGCCATGCAGAGGCTGGACCGCGCGCTGGCGCTGTCTCTGGGCACGGGAGTCGGGGGCTGTACGCAAGGAGGAAAGTATGAACATCAGGGAAAGATTTGCCAATAGGGCGCTGCGGAAGGAGTTTATCATGGCCTACGGGCAGATTATGCTGGGCTGTCTGATCGGCGGCGCGGCGTATCCGCTGTTTTTGATGCCCAACAATATCGCGCCCGGCGGCCTGAGCGGCCTGGCAATGATCATCAACTATCTTTTCGGCGCGCCGGTGGGCACCACAAGCCTGCTGCTGAACGTGCCGCTGTTCATCCTCGGCTGGAAGGCCATGGGAAGGGTGTTCGTGTTCCGCTCGCTGCTGGCTACGTTCCTGTTCTCCATGTCCATTGATCTTTTGAAATTCCAGCCCCTGACCATGGATCCGCTGCTGGGCACGCTGTTCGGCGGTATTCTGCTGGGCGCGGGTCTGGGCCTTATCCTGCGCGGCGGCGCGACCACCGGCGGTACGGATATGGCGGCCCGCATGGTGCACAAGCGGTTTCCGTTCATTACGGTGGGCGGCTTCCTGCTGCTGCTGGACTGTGCGGTGGTGGCGGCTGCGGCCGTGGCCATGGGCGCCAGCGAGGCGCTGTACGCGCTGATCTGTATCTACGTTTCCTCCAAGGTGGTGGATATGGTGCTGGAGGGCATGTCCTCCAACAAGGCGTGCTTTATCATTACTGATCAGTATGAGCGGGTGACGCAGCGCATTCTCGTGGAGATGGAGCGCGGCGTGACGTATCTGTCCGCCCGGGGCGCGTACACCGGCCGGGAAAGGCCGGTGGTGCTGTGCGTGGTCAGCCGCATGGAGGTAGCGCGGATCAAGGACATCGTCCGTGAGGCGGACGAGCGAGCTTTCGTGTTCATTACCGAGGCGCATGAGGCGCTGGGCGAGGGCTTCTCCCGCCTGAGCGCGGAGGATTGACGAAAAAAAGAGCCGGAGGATGCTGTCCTCCGGCTCTGTGTGATGTATTATCCGGTTAATCGGACGAAAAAGACGGCAACTCCCTCTTTTCAAAACCAGAAAATACTGCTATAATATATCTGGAGCATTTCGATGCTAACATATTGAGAGGGGATCCGATACACATGAAAAAGTTCGTTTCTCTGCTGCTGGCGATCTCTATGCTGCTGGGCCTGGTGTCCTTTGCTGCTGCTGACGAGGCGCCCTTCCGCGTCGCGATGATCACCGACTACGGCGACATCACCGACCAGTCCTTCAACCAGACTACCTACGAAGCCTGCAAGGCCTTCTGCGAAGCCAACAATGTGGACTTCAGCTACTTCAAGCCCGCCGGCGACTCCACCGCTGAGCGCGTGGCCATGGTCGACGCTGCTGTGGACGAGGGCTACAACGTGATCGTGATGCCCGGCTACGCCTTCGGCGCCACCATCGCCGAGACCCAGGACCTGTATCCTGAGGTCACCTTCATCGCTCTGGACGTGTCCGAGGGCGATCTGGGCGTTGAGCTGTGCGACAACGTGTTCTGCGCTGTGTATCAGGAAGAGCTGTCCGGCTACATGGCCGGCTACGCTGCTGTGAAGCTGGGCTACAAGCACCTGGGCTTCCTGGGCGGCATGGCTGTGCCCGCCGTTATCCGCTTCGGCTACGGCTTCGTGCAGGGCGCTGACGCTGCTGCCAAGGAGCTGGGCATCACCAACGAAGTGTCCGTTGAGTATGTGTACGGCAACCAGTTCTACGGCGACGCCGACATCACCGCTTACATGGACAACTGGTATCAGACCCTGGGCGTGGAGATCGTCTTCGCTTGCGGCGGCGGTATCTTCACCTCTGCTGCTGAGGCTGCTGTGAAGGTCAACGGCAAGGTCATCGGCGTTGACACCGACCAGTCCTTCAACATCGACGCTGCCTATGGCGACAAGATCACCGTGACCTCCGCCATGAAGGGCCTGGCTGCCACCGTCAACACCCTGCTGACCGAAACCGTGCTGAACGGCAACTTCGCCAACTACGGCGGCAAGGTGCAGACCCTGGGCCTGGTGTCCGGCGAGGATATGAGCCTGAACTATGTGGCTCTGCCCGAGACCACTCAGTTCGCCGATACCTTCACCCGTGACGACTACGTTGCTCTGGTGAAGGGCATGGTCGACGGCACTGTCGTCGTGTCCAACGCGATCGACGCGATGCCCGCCACCACCATCACTGTGACCGACCACGGCACCGTGAAGTAATCCAAGCGCCTGTTCCGGGGATGGGGTAACCTGTCCCCGGACTTTTGACAAAAGCCCCGGCCTCCCGTCAATGGAAGCAGGGGCTTTTGTCAGAAGATATCGGGTGAAGCTGCGCAACCGTAAAGGAACAGGCTCGCCATGCGTGCCCACCCCCGGCGAGAGGCCGGGCGCAGGGGCGTGCCTTTTGCCTGTATAACTGAGACGAATCGTTCAATGTGGGAGGTATGCTTTTTGGAGAATCAGTATGCTATTGAGATGCTGGGCATCACCAAACGTTTCCCGGGCATTATTGCAAATGACAATATCACCCTGCAGCTGAAAAAGGGCGAGATCCATGCGCTGCTGGGTGAAAACGGCGCGGGTAAATCCACTCTGATGAGCGTGCTTTTCGGCCTGTATCAGCCGGAGGCGGGCGTGATCAAAAAGGACGGGCAGGAGGTTGCCATCCGCAATCCCAACGATGCGACGGCGCTGGGCATCGGCATGGTGCATCAGCACTTCAAGCTGGTGGAGTGCTTCACTGTGCTGGACAATATCATCATGGGCGTGGAGCCCAACCGTTTCGGTTTCCTGCAGAAGAAGGAAGCCCGCCGCAAGGTGAAGGAGCTGTCCGAACGCTACGGATTGCATGTGGATCCCGACGCGAAGATTGAGGATATCACCGTGGGCATGCAGCAGCGCACCGAGATCCTCAAGATGCTCTACCGTGACAATGAGATCCTGATCTTCGACGAGCCTACCGCGGTGCTCACCCCTCAGGAAATCGACGAGCTGATGCAGATCATGCGCAATCTGGCCGCGGAGGGCAAGTCCATTCTGTTCATCAGCCACAAGCTGGCGGAGATCATGGCCGTGGCGGATCGCTGCAGCGTGCTGCGCAAGGGCAAGTATATCGGCACGGTGGAAACGAAGAACACCACCATGGAGGAGCTTTCTGCCATGATGGTGGGCCGCAACGTCAATTTCCATGTGGAAAAGGTCGAGAAGACCCCCGGCGACGTGGTGCTCAAGGTGGAAAACATGACCGTCGCTTCCCGTGTGCACAAGAACAACGCTGTGCGCGGCGTATCCTTCGAGGTGCGGGCGGGCGAGATTGTGTGTATCGCGGGCATTGACGGCAACGGTCAGACGGAGCTGGTCTACGGCCTGACCGGCCTGGAGCCGGTGACGGAGGGCAAGGTAACCCTGAAGGGCACGGATATCACCAAAGCGCCCATCCGCAGCCGCAATACCATGGGCATGAGCCACATCCCCGAGGATCGTCACAAGCACGGTCTGGTGCTGGATTACACGCTGGAGGACAATATTGTGCTGCAGCGGTACTTTGAGCCGGAGTTCACCCGCGGCGGCTTCCTGCGCAGGAAGAATATCCGCGGCTATGCCGAGCGGCTGATTGAGCAGTACGACGTGCGCTCCGGTCAGGGCGCGGTAACCTCCGCCCGCAGCATGTCCGGCGGCAACCAGCAGAAGGCTATCGTTGCCCGCGAGATTGACCGTGATCCCGAGCTGCTGATCGCCGTGCAGCCCACCCGCGGACTGGACGTGGGCGCCATTGAGTACATTCACAGGCAGATCGTCGCCGAACGCGATGCGGGCAAGGCCGTGCTGCTGGTCTCGCTGGAAATGGACGAGGTAATGGACGTATCTGACCGGATTCTGGTGATGTACGAAGGCGAAATCGTGGGTCAGCTGGATCCCCGCACGACCACTGCTGAAGAAATGGGCCTGTACATGGCAGGCGCCAAGAGAGAGGAGATGTGATCCATGGCAGCCAAGAAGCGCACCCCCATCCTGCGGATCCCTGCGGTGCAGACGCTGCTGGCCTCTCTGGTCTGCATCCTGCTGGGCCTGGTGGTAGGCTATATCGCCCTGCTGCTGATCAATCCCGCCGGTGCATGGGAAGCCATCACCGATATCGTCAAGAATTTCTGGACCTACTCCAACTCCCGTGCGCAGATGAAGTATCTGGGCAACACGCTGGTGAAGGCCGCGCCGCTGCTGATGTGCAGCCTGTCCGTGCTGTTTGCATACAAGGTCGGCCTGTTCAATATCGGCGCAGCCGGTCAGTATGTGGCGGGCGCTGGCGCGGGCCTGTATTGTGCGCTGGCGCTGGGCCTGCCCTGGTGGGTGTGCATGATCGCCGCCGCCCTCGCCGGCGCGCTGCTGGGCTGCCTCTCCGGTATGCTCAAGGCTTACCGCAACGTCAATGAGGTTATCTCCGGCATCATGCTGAACTGGATTGCCCTGTACACCATCAACAGTCTGCTGAACGTGGTGAAGGACACTGCCAGCCCCTATACGGTGGTGCTGTCCAAGACCAATCCCTCTGCAGTGATTCCCTCCATGGGATTGGGTGCGCTGTTCACCAACAACAAGTATGTGACCATCGCCATCCCGCTGGCAATCATCATCGCCGTGGCCATCTGGGTGCTGCTGGAAAAGACCAAACTGGGCTATGAGCTCAAGGCCACGGGCCTGAACCGCAACGCCGCCAGGTACTGCGGTATGCGCGAAAAGTACAATACCATTCTTACCATGGGCATTGCCGGTGCGCTGGCAGGTCTGGGCGCAGCGATGTTTTTCCTCTCCGGCTTCGAGGAGTGGTCGGTGACCCAGTCCTCCGTGCCGGCCATGGGCTTCAATGGCATTGCGGCGGCCTTCCTTGGCGGCCTGAATCCCATCGGCGCCATCTTCTCCTCCTTCTTTATCCAGCATATCACCAACGGCGGCGCGTATGTGGATATGAAGATGTACAGCTCCCAGATCTCCGATTTCATTTCCTCTGTGATCATCTACCTGTGCGGCTTTGTACTGTTCTTCAAGTACTGCCTGAACCGCTGGCTCAATCACAGGGATGAAGCTGCGCTGCGGAAGGAGGGCGACAAGTAATGACGCTGCTGATTCAATACATGCTGATTTTCGCCTCCGTGCTGCTGCTGGTGGCGCTGGGCGGCTGCTTCTCCGAGCATTCCGGCGTCATCAACATCGGTCTGGAGGGCATCATGGTGTTCGGTGCGCTGGGCGGCGCGCTGGTGATGAAGTATCTGCCCGAGAATGCCTCTGCCGCAACGGTGATCTTCCTGAGCATCATGGCTGCCATGCTGGTGGGTATGCTCTATTCGCTGCTGCTGGCTGTGGCGGCTATCAACCTGAAGGCTGACCAGACGCTGGTGGGTACGGCCATGAATCTGCTGGGCACCGCTGCCGCCACCGTGTTCGTCAAGGCCATGAACACTGCCGAGAACCCTGACAACGTATCCTCCACGATCCAGTACATAAGCGCCAAGAAGGCCTTCATTGTGGATATTGGCGGCTTCGAATTCAACTGGTTTATGCTGCTGGCTCTGATCCTGCTGGTGATTTCGTGGGTGCTTTTGTACAAGACCAAGTTTGGTCTGCGGCTGCAGGCATGCGGCGAGCATCCTCAGGCGGCAGACTCCGTGGGCATCAATGTGTACAGCATGCGCTACGCCGGCGTGCTGATCTCCGGCCTGCTGGGCGGCGTGGGCGGTCTGGTGTATATCACCGCCGGCGTTTCCGAGTGGAAGTTTGAAAACGGCGTGGCTGGCTTCGGCTTCCTTGCGCTGGCTGTGATGATCTTCGGCCAGTGGAAGCCTATCCGAATCGCGATGGCCGCGCTGCTGTTCGGCCTGTTCCGCAGTCTGAGCAACGTGTACACGGGCTTCGATTTCCTTGCCAGGCTGAACATCCCCAGCAGCGTGTACAACATGTTGCCCTACATCATTTCTCTGGTGGTGCTGGCCCTTACCAGCAGCAAGTCCCATGCGCCCAAGGCGGAGGGCATACCCTACGACAAGGGATCAAGATAACAGAAAAAAGGAGCTGCTTCTTCTATTGATGAGGAAGCAGCTCTTTTGCGCTTACGGAAAGACGATATCATAGCGGGTTCCGCAGTTCATCAGCACTCCGGTGCGCAGATGCAGGCGGAGGATAACGGTGTTGGGGTCGCTCTCGCAGACGTGGCCGTTGTGGTACCAGGAGGCAAAGGCGGCGCGAAGTCTGTCCGCAAGGGCTGCATTTTCCGGGAGGAGAATATGGCCGAGGTTTTCGCCTGTACCGCGGGCGGTAAACCAGTCGCCGCAGACGGCAACGGCAGGGTTGAGCTGGATCTGCCGCATCTTGGAGGACTGCGCATGGGTGATCACGTAAAAGGATCCGTCCAAATACAGTGCGTTGACGGTGCGGACGCAGGGAGCGCCGTTGTCAAGCGTTGCCAGCGCGATGAGCGAGTCACGGCCGAAGCGCTCGCGCAGAATCTCCTGTGCGGCCAATGGGAATGCGTCGTGCATGAAAACTGCTCCTTTGCAAAATCTGGTCAAATAAGTATACAATGTTTTCAGGGCGCCGTCAATGCTTTGTACTAATCAGCCATTATCAGACCATTAACAACAAATAGTCAAACAATAAATAAAAATGGAAGAAAAACGTTCGGAAAATGGCCTTGACGAGGAGAAATCAATGGGATATAATGATACTGATTTTCGGAAGGAGGCGAGCGCAGTGCGTCAGATTACGGGTCGATGGAACCGTTCTGCCTGCGCGTGTCCCTGCGAAAAGCAACAGTATTTATCTGTGAACTGAAAGAGTGTGGCTTGAAGAAGCATGCCATGCTCTTTTGTTGTCTTTCCCGCAGAAAGGAAGGTATGGAAAATGAAGAAGGTAGCCGTCATCATGGGCTCTGACAGCGATCTGCCCGTTCTCAAGGGTGCCTTTGAGCAGCTGAAAAAGCTGGAGATTCCCTTTGAGGCGCATGTGTATTCTGCCCACAGAACCCCTGTGGAGGCCGCCGCCTTCGCAAAATCGGCCCGTGAAAACGGTTTCGGTGTGATGATAGCCGCCGCCGGCAAGGCTGCGCATCTGGCAGGCGCCATCGCGGCCCAGACCACCCTGCCGGTGATCGGCATCCCGGTGAAGTCCTCTACGCTGGACGGCCTGGATGCGCTGCTGTCCACCGTGCAGATGCCCAGCGGCATGCCCGTGGCCACCGTGGCCATTGACGGCGCTGCCAATGCAGCCCTTCTGGCCGCCCAGATTCTGGCGGTGGAGGACAGTGCGCTGGCCGATAAGCTCAACGCGATGCGCAAGGCTCAGCACGATGCCGTGCTTGCCAAGGATGCGGCGCTTGTGATCGAGTAAAACACGAACATTCCCGACAAATTGACTTTAGCGCGTGAGGAGAGTTTCTTGCTATGAGGAAACTGCATCAGCTTTACGACGGTCAGGCAAAGACCGTTTTTGCCACGGACGACCCTAATACTGTGATCCTGTCCTTCAAGGACGAGGCTACGGCCTACGGGGGACTGAAGCGTGCGCATATCGACGGCAAGGGCGCCATGTGCAACCGCGTCAGCAACTATCTGATGCGCCTGCTGGAGCGCAACGGCGTGCCTACCCACTATGTGGAGGAGATTTCCGACAGCGATACGCTGGTGAAGAAGGTACGGCTGCTGCCCATTGCGGTGATCTGCCGCAACGTGGCTGCAGGCAGCCTGTCCGCCCGCCTGGGCGTGCCGGACGGAACGCCGCTGCGGGAGAGCGTGGTGGAATTCCACTACCGCGGCACGGATCTAACCGACCGGCTGGTGAACGAGTATCATATCGCCGCCATGGGCTGGACCACCAGGCCTGTGCTGGCACAGGTTACCGCCATGGCGGAGAAAATCAACAGCATTCTGACCCGGGCGTTCAAGGAGCGCGGGCTGGAGCTGATCGACCTGGGGCTGGAGTTTGGCTTCACGGTGGACGGCGCGCTTGTGCTGGGCGATGAAATCAGCCCGGATACCTGCCGCCTGTGGGATTCCG
>JAFURI010000020.1 GCA_017471885.1 Clostridia bacterium
ATAGCCGGCGCGCCATTTTGCTGGTGTCACGGCGGAGTCTTCGACTCTTTTCTTTACGGCTGCGCCGCGACGCGGGCGTGCGGCAGGTATCGCGGCAGCGTCGAAAAGGGGCGAAGCCCCCGCCGCGACGCGGAGCCTGCGGCTTTTCTGGCTTGTGTACCCAAACTTTCATGCGTCAGTCAATAGGGGACGCGGCGTACCCCTTCACCGTCAGTCAAGACGGGCGGAGAAAAGGGGCGAAGCCCCCCCCCCGAAGGCCTCGGAATAATATGTGCAAACCACCAGAAACACACAAAAAGTGCTTCGGGTCTATGACCTGAAGCACTTTTGTGTTATAATCAATGCATGAAAACACTTCCACACAGGAGGCAGAAATCATGAATATCCGCGACTATGAAGCGCTTTCCCACGGCGGTCAGGACTGGACGGAAGCCTTCCGGGCAGCCATCGATGCACTGCGTGCCCAGGGCGGCGGCGTGCTGACTGTCACCCCCGGCGTGTATCCCACCGGCTCCATCCGCCTGTATGATAATATGACCCTGGACGTGCAGTCCGGCGCGGTTATCCGCTTCCATCAGGATCCGGACGCTTTCCCGCTGATTGATCTGGAGTTCGAGGGCAGGGCGGTGCTGATGCATCAGGCCTGCATTTTCGCCCAGCATGCGCAGAACGTGGCCATCTCCGGCTACGGCGTGATTGACGGTCAGGGCGAATACTGGTGGAAGCGTCTGAGGGAGCATTCCCTGATCCACTACCGCCCCTATCTGGTATGCTTTGCAGACTGCCGCCGTGTGGTCCTTGAGAATGTGACGCTCACCAATTCCCCTGCATGGACGGTGCATCCTCTGCGCTGCCAGCACGTCACCTGCCGCGGTCTGATGGTCAGGAACCCCTATGACGGCCCCAATACCGACGGCATCAATCCTGACGCATGCACTGACGTGCGTATCATCGACTGTACCATCGACGTGGGCGACGACTGCATTGCCATTAAGTCCGGCACGGAGGATACGCCCAATCCCCAGCCCTGCGAGCGCATCATCATCGAGGGCTGCCATTTCGTGCATGGTCACGGCGGCGTGGTGCTGGGCAGTGAGATGAGCGGCAACATCCGCAACGTGGTGGTGGGCAACTGCGTATTCCATCAGACGGACCGCGGCGTGCGCCTCAAGACCCGCAGGGGCCGCGGCGGCGTGGTGGAGGGTGTGCAGCTCTTCAATCTGGTGATGGAAAAGGTTATGTGTCCCTTCGTGTTCAACATGTACTACGGCTGCGGTGATCCGGAGAAGAAGTGGCCTCACATCAACGACAAGACCCCTTGTCCCGTGGACAAGACTACTCCCGCTCTTCGTGACGTGGTTATCACCGGCGTACGTGCCCGCCAGTGCGGCGCATGTGCGGGTTTCTTCTACGGTCTGCCCGAGATGCCTGTGGAGGGCGTCACCATGAACAACGTGGTGGTGGAGATGGATCCCAACGGAACGCCGGATTACCCTGCCATGATGAAAGACGCTGTGCTGATGCAGGGCGCGGGCTTCTTCCTGCGCAATGCACGCAACGTGGATCTGCGCGGCGTGCGCGTGGTGGGTGCGAAGGGTGATACCCTCGATATGGACGACAGCGTGGAAACGTGCTGACAAGGAGGATTGCGCATGCTTGAAACCTACCGCAAAGACACGGCTCGCCGCATGGCGGACTGCACCATGCAGCGCGAAGGCCTGCTGAACCGCCGCTGGAGCTACGACTACTGCGTGGTCTGGCGTGGCATGGAGCAGCTGTGGCGCATTACCGGCGACAGGAAGTATTTCGACTACATCCGGGACGGCATGGATACCTTTATCGGCGAGGACGGCTCCATCCGCGATTACACCTTTGACAGCTTTAATCTGGATTACGTCTGCGACGGCCGCCAGCTGCTGCTCCTGTACAAGGAGACCGGCGCGGAGAAGTACCGTCTGGCGGCGGATACGCTCCGGGAGCAGCTGCGTCTGCAGCCCCGCACGCCGGAGGGCGGCTTCTGGCACAAGCAGTGTTATCCGCAGCAGATGTGGCTGGACGGGCTGCACATGTCGGCGCCCTTCTATGTGGAGTACGCGCTGACCTTCGAGCGCGGCGTGCAGCAGGCGGAGAGCCTGCGGGACGCGGCGTACCAGCTGATGCTGGTGTATGAGAAGACATACGATCCCCTGACCGGACTGAACCGCCATGCGTGGGATGCAAGCAGATCGCAGGCATGGGCTGATCCTGTCACGGGTCAGTGCGAGCACGCATGGGGACGGGCCATGGGCTGGTACATGCTGGGATTGATCGACGTGCTGGAGCTGCTGCCCCGGGAGCATGAGAGCTTTGCTGCGCTGCAGGATATCTTCTGCAAAACGGCGGAGAAGCTGCTGTCCATCCGTGTGGATGGAGTATGGCAGCAGGTGCTGGACCGTCCCCGCGCAGCCGGCAATTACAAGGAATCCTCCGTCAGCTGCCTTGTGACCTGCGCCATCCTGAAGGCGGTACGGCTGGGTCTTGCGCCCAAATGGATGGGCGAGGCTGCGCAGGAGAGCTTCCGGGCGATCCAGCGGGAATTTGTGGGCCAGCTGCGGGACGGGCGTATGTTCCTGGGCAAGTGCTGCCATGTGTCCGGTCTGGGCGGCAATCCCTACCGGGACGGCTCCTATGATTACTACATGAGCGAGCCCGTGGGCGCGTATGATCTCAAGGGTACGGGCGCGTATATTCAGGCGGCATGCGAGATGCTCCGTCTGGAAGGGGAGGATTAAGCCATGAATCAGAAGCTGAAGACCCGCGTGGACAATATGATCAGCCGGCTGCACCGGGAGGACGTATGCATGCACGGCTTTATCCTGTCCGTGGGCGGAGAAATCAAGGCCACGGCGTACTACGAGCCCTTTGAGGAGGGCAAGCCCCACCGGATGTATTCCGTCAGCAAAACCATGACCGCGCTGGCGGTGGGCATGCTGGCGGAAGACGGAAAGCTGTCGCTGGGAGATCACATTGTGGATTATTTCCGGGACTATCTGCCGGAAAACCCTGACGGCAGGCTGATGCGCCAGACTATCCGGGATATGCTGCGCATGTCCACCTGTCACCGGGCCACCGCCTATAAGGAGGGCGTGGATCACGACTGGGCGAAGAGCTTCTTTACGGTACCGCCCACCCATGAGCCGGGCACGGTGTTCAATTACGATACAGGCTGCTCGCAGGTGCTGGCGGCGCTGGTGAAGCGCATCAGCGGCAAGAACGTGCTGGAATTCCTGCAGGAGCGGCTGTGGGGGCCCATCGGTGCGGAGGACGACAAGTTCTGGCTGTGCGACCCCTCCGGGGTGAATCAGGGCGGCACGGGCCTGTGTATGAGTCTGCGCGACATGCACAGGACTGCACAGGTGATGATGGACGGCGGCCGTGGGCTGATTCCGGCGTGGTTCCTCTCCGAGATGACCCGCTGCCAGATTACCACCGAAATGTACACCAATGAGGAAGAACGCTACGGCTACGGCTGGCAGTGCTGGCGCACCCGCTGCGGCTGGGCTATGTACGGTCTGGGCGGTCAGCTGGCGATCGCATGCCCCGACAAGGACGTGCTGCTGTGCACCATTGCGGACACGCGGCTGGATCCTGTGGGCGTGCAGCGCATCTACAACGCATTCTTTGCGGAGATTTATCCCTATATCGGCATGGAGGATATGTCTCCCAGCCGGTATGTGCTGAAGCCTCCGTCGCTGCTGGACGATCCGGCTTTTCATGTGGATCAGGCCGGCCCGTTCTTCTTTGAGGAGAATCCGCTGAAGCTCCGCAGCGTGGAGCTGCGCGGCAATACGCTCATATGGGAAAACGACATGGGCAGGAATGAGTGGCGTTTCGGTCTGGGCGGGAACATTGTGGATACCTTCCCCGGCTGGCCGGACAAGCCCACGCTCTGCTCCGGCGGATGGATCGCGCCCGGCATGCTGCGCATCCGCTGTCATCTGATTGACCACAGCCCCAGCGGCGTGGATATGCTCATCAGCCTCAAGGGCGACTGCATGACCGTTCACGCCCGCAGGGCTTCCGACTATGTGCTGGTGAACTACGAGGGCGTTGCGTCCGGGTATTTGGTCGGGAAGTGACGTCTCTGGCAGGGGCGCTGCCCCTGCACCCCGCCAGAGGGATATTATCCCTCTGGACTCCCGGTTCCGGCGGCGAAGCCGCCGGGCTGTGCCGATACAGGCCGCTCCCCTTGCAGGGGTCACGGCGGAGTCTTCGACTCTTTTCTTTACGGCTGCGCCGCGACGCGGGCGTGCGGCAGGTATCGCGGCAGCGTCGAAAAGGGGCGAAGCCCCCGCCGCGACGCGGAGCCTGCGGCTTTTCTGCTTTGTGTACCCAACTATTTATGCGTCGGTCAGGGTGGGCGCGTAGTGCCCCTCAACCGTCGATCAAGACGGGCGGAAAAAAAGGGGCGAAGCCCCCGGCGTGCCCCTCAAACGTCGATCAAGACGGGCGGAAAAAAGGGGCGAAGCCCCCGGATAAAAGGGGCGAAGCCCCCGCGCGACGCGCGTGCTTGCCTCACGTGCAGCTTTTCCCAACTCCTGTCGGGCAGGAGACGGCCCGATGCAGCGGGTCGAAGACCCCTGCGGTGGGGTACGGAGGTTACAATGACTCCTCCGGTAATCTGGTGTCTTACCATTCGAACGAAAATCAAGATGGGGCGCGGCGTGCCCCTCAATTGACAACCAAGATGTGCGAAAAAAAGGGGCGAAGTCCCCCGCACGAGGAGGTTCGGGTATGGATCTTACAACTTTTTCCTCCAAGGCAGAGGCGTTCCGTGTGCTGGGCGTAATGATCTCCCGGCCCGGCAGGGAGACGGTTTCACGTTTCTGGGACGATGCGTGCCGCAGGAATATTTATTCCGCCAGCAAAACCTATACGGCGCTGGCGGTGGGGATCGCCATCCGGGAGGGGCTTCTCTCGCTGGATGAAAAGCTGACGGACGCCTTCCCGAAGGAGATCCCCGTCAACCCTTGCGAAAACCTTCGCAGAGCCACCGTGCGGGATCTGCTGACCATGTGCCTTGGTCAGGCGAAGCCTTTCCTCATGGGCGCGGATCGCTGCGTGATGGAGGAGGAGGACTGGGTGCGGGCCTCGCTGGCGCAGCCCTTTGAGTATGAGCCGGGCACGCGCTTTGTGTACAACAATGTGGGGCCGTATCTGGCGGGCATACTGGTGCAGCGCCGTGCCGGATGCGATCTGGTGTCGTATCTGCAGCCGAGGCTGTTCGAACCCATGGGTATCCGCCGTCCCACATGGGAAACCGATCCCCAGGGGAATACCTTCGGCGCGGGCGGGTTGATGCTCACGCTGCCGGAAATGCACAAGCTGGGCCTGCTCTTCCATCAGAAGGGTGAGTGGAACGGCCGGCAGCTGATCAGCCCCCTGTGGCTTGAGGAGTGCAGCCGCAAGCAGGTGGAAAACGGCCGTCAGGGCTACGGTTACCTGATGTGGCGGGGCGAGCATGATTCCTACCGTGCGGACGGCAAGTACGGTCAGCTGAGCATCGTGTTTCCGGACAGGGACGCGGTGGTGTCGCTGCAGTGCGAGTGCCGGGATACGGCGGCGCTGTTCCGGGCAATCTATGACGATATCTATCCGCAATTGTGAGTATAAGCAAGAGGAGCAGTCAGATGGCTGCTCCTCTTGCTCGTGTTGCCGGATTACTTGCTTCTGACAGGGTTGTCGGTCTGACCAAGCAGATAGTCGATACTGGTATCATAAATATCAGCCAGCCGAATGAGAATTGACGTTGGAATATCACAGGTTCCGATTTCGTACTTGCTGTAACAGGTCTGCGTAATGTTGAGCATGGAAGCAATGGTGGCTTGCTTCCAGTCACGATCCTCGCGAAGATCGCGGATCCGCGGATAAGGTATCACAGCTCTCATATTCATCACCCGGATATAGTATGCTATAAGC
>JAFURI010000021.1 GCA_017471885.1 Clostridia bacterium
CAGTGGTGGGAACCGCCACAAAGTAAGCCTTCTGCCCCATCTTGGGGAAGGTATAGACTCTCTTGCGGATATCCACGAACCGCATGGCCATATCCTGGAAGTCCACTTCGGGATGCTCATACAGCACCCACATGATCTTGCCGGCGTCCATGACGGAGCCGCCGCCCACGGCGATGATCACGTCAGGCTGGAATGCCGCCATCTGGGCAGCGCCTGCCTTGGCGCAGGCCAGGCTGGGATCGGGAGCCACATCATAGAACGTGGTGTGTTGGATGCCCATTTCGTCCAGCTTCTGTTCCACGGGTTTGGTGTAGCCGTTCTGGTACAGGAAGGAGTCGGTGACGAGGAAGGCCTTCTTCTTGCCCATCACGTTCTTCAGCTCGTCCAGAGCCACGGGCAGGCAGCCCTTCTTCATGTACACCTTCTGGGGTGCGCGGAACCAGAGCATGTTCTCCCTCCTCTGGGCAACGGTCTTGATGTTGATCAGGTGCTTCACGCCCACGTTCTCGGACACGGAGTTGCCGCCCCAGGAGCCGCAGCCCAGCGTCAGGGAGGGAGCCAGCATGAAGTTGTACAGGTCGCCGATACCGCCCTGAGCGGAGGGGGTGTTGACCAGGATACGGCAGGTCTTCATGCGGGCGGCGAAGCGGTCGATCAGATCCTTGCGGGTCACGGCGTTGAGGTAAATGGAGGAGGTGTGGCCGTAGCCGCCGTCGGCGATCAGCTGATCAGCCTTGTCGAAGGCCTCGTCCATGTCCTTCACACGGTACATGGCCAGCACGGGGGACAGCTTCTCGTGAGCGAACTCCTCCGCCAGATCGACGGAATCCACCTCGCCGATGAGCACCTTGGTGCTTTCGGGCACGTCCACGCCGGACAGCTTGGCAATGGTGTAGGCGCTCTGGCCTACGATCTTGGCGTTCAGCGCGCCGTTGATGATGATGGTCTTGCGCACCTTGTCCAGCTCCTCACCCTGGAGGAAGTAGCAGCCGCGGGCGATGAACTCGCTCTTGACCTGATCATAGATGCTGTCCATGACCAGCGTGGACTGCTCGGAGGCGCAGATCATGCCATTGTCGAAGGTCTTGGAGTGGATGATGGAGTTGACGGCCACCTGAATGTCCGCGCTCTCGTCGATGATGGCGGGCGTGTTGCCGGCGCCCACGCCCAGCGCGGGCTTGCCGGAGGAGTAGGCCGCCTTCACCATGCCGGGGCCGCCGGTGGCCAGAATGATGTCGGCTTCCTTCATGGCCATGTTGGTCAGCTCCAGGCTGGGAACGTCCACCCAGGAGATGATGCCTTCGGGTGCGCCGGCTGCCACGGCAGCCTCCAGCACAATCTTCGCCGCCTCGATGGTGCACTTCTTCGCACGGGGATGAGGGGAGATGATGATGCCGTTGCGGGTCTTCAGGCTGATCAGGGTCTTGAAGATCGCGGTGGAGGTGGGGTTGGTGGTGGGAATGACCGCTGCCACCACGCCGATGGGCTCGGCTACCTTCATCATGCCGTAGCTGTCGTCCTGCTCGATAACACCGCAGGTTTTGGTGTTCTTGTAGGCATTATAAATATACTCGGCTGCGTAGTGATTCTTGATCACCTTGTCTTCCACCACGCCCATGCCGGTCTCCGCCACGGCCATCTTGGCCAGCGGGATGCGGGCACGGTTGGCGGCCAGCGCCGCTGCCTTGAAGATTTCGTCCACCTGCTCCTGGGTATAAGTCGCAAACTTCTTCTGCGCCTCGCGCACCTGCTTCAGAGCCTTCTCAAAGCTCTCCACACTGTCTACGACGGGATATTCCTTCGCCATGACTGTCTCTCCTTACTGATGTGGTCTTTTGGCTGTTGGATGCTTTTTCATCAGGATTCGCCGGTATCGGTTCCGAATCCGCGGATAGTGTATCAAATCGTCAAATCTTTGTCAATGCTTTTGACACAAAATTAACGATAAAATTTTCACAATGTCAAATATGGGGAATGGTCGGCCGTTCAGACCATTATGGCGGAAAGCGGGTGTTCCCGTTGCAAGGGGGAGGGAATCGTGATACAATGGCGGGGATGACGAGGAGGCAGGGCGATGGCGATCACATCCTATTGTAAGAAGTGCGGGCAGGACGTGCCCGTGGGCGATATATGCGAGAACTGCGGCGCGAAGCTGGCGAAATCGGCGGCGAGGGCGGCATGGTGCGTAGAGCATGCGCCGGTGAAGGACTGGATCAGCTGGAACGGCACGATGCGGATTCTGCTGCCGCTGGTAGTGCTGGTACTGGTGCTGATTCTTGTGCTGGAGGCTGCTGCGGGCGGTGCGGAGGCGGTGGAGCTGCTTTTGCGCAGCGGGCTGATCATCAGCCTGCTGGGGCTGCTCCTGATGGTGGCGGCGGTACTGCTGCTGGTATTCATCCTGCAGGGGGAGGACTGGCTGGACTGCGTGGTGGACAGCCGGGGCGTGCATGTAAGCTGCTACCTGCCCAATCCCACGCCGCTGAAGCTGATGCTGCGCCTGCGGTCGCCTGCGCTGATGCAGGAGGCCGACCCGGAGGACGAGATCCCCACGGTGCTGATCAGCCGGCAGGAGATTGCGTGGAAGGACGTCGCGCGGATTCAGCTCTGGCCGGACAAGAATCTGCTGCTGTTTTACGCGCCCGCATGGTGGATGCGTCTCGCGCTGCCCTGCACGCCCTTTACCTATGAGGACAGCATGGAGTATATCCGCGACAAGCTGGGCCGGAAGAAGAACGTGATTCTGCCGCCGGAGCTGATTGCTCCGCCCAAGCCAAAGGCGGTCAGGCCGAAGGAACCCGCGGTGCAGCAGCTTACCTTTGCGGACGTGCCGGCCACCGCGGAAGCTGTGGAGGCAGAGCAGCCGCAGGATTTTGTGCCTCTGGCGGACGTGCTGGAGGAGATCCGCGCGGCGGAGACGGCAGAGTGGACAGAGTCGGCGGGCGAGGTCGGGGACTCTGTCCCTGACACCCCTGCTTAAGGGTCTTTGACCCTTAAGAATCCCGTTTCCGGCGGCGGAGCCGCCGGACGGTTTTGCAGCATGATCGGAAAAGCGCACAGGCATAGCCTGTGCGCTTTTTTGCTGGGGTTACGGCGGAGTCTTCGACTCTTTTCTTTACGGCTGCGCCGCGACGCGGGCGTGC
>JAFURI010000022.1 GCA_017471885.1 Clostridia bacterium
GGCGGGGGCTTCGCCCCTTTTCGACGCTGCCGCGATACCTGCCGCACGCCCGCGTCGCGGCGCAGCCGTAAAGAAAAGAGTCGAAGACTCCGCCGTGACTCCCAATACAAAAGCGCACAGGCTATGCCTGTGCGCTTTTTCCGATCCTGCAGCAGAACAGCCCGGCGGCCCCGCCGCTGGAAAACGGGATTCTTATAGGGGTCAAAGACCCTTAAGCGGGTTGTCAGGGCAGCGCCCTGACCAGAGTGCAGAGCCATCTGGTCGGGGACAGCGTCTCTGCTTATCAGGGCTTTTCCTCCGCAGCATCTTCCTTCAGCTGCGCCACGCGGGCTACCAGCTTCTTCAGTACCTTCACACCCTCGCGGAGTATGTCGCGCTCCTGAAGGCGCGGGGCCATCAGCAGCATGGATACGGGAGCCTTGTTTGAAACGGACAGACGCTGATCCGTATCCTTCATGGCGGTGAGCAGCAGTATGGGATCCGGCACATACCGCTGATCCAGCCGCATCACAAGGAATCCGGCGCGGTAGAGTACCTGACTCACGCCCAGCTGATTCGCCAGCGCGCGCAGCTGGGCGATATCCAGCAGCGCGTCCACCACCGCAGGGGTTTCGCCGAAACGGTCCAGCAGCTCGTCCAGAATATCCGCACGATCGCTCTCGGTCACAATGCCTGCGATCCGTTTGTACATCTCCATGCGCTGGCGCTCGTCGCGGATATAATCCTCCGGCAGATACGCATCCACCTTCAAATCCACCCTTGTGGCCAGCTCGCTGGGCGCGGCGCTCATGCCCTGTACTTCGTGCAGGGTTTCCTCGATCAGCTTGCAGTACATATCGTAGCCCACCGTCGCCAGATGACCATGCTGCTCCGGGCCCAGGATATTGCCCGCGCCGCGAATCTCCAGATCGCGCATGGCGATACGGAAGCCTGCGCCGAACTCCGTAAACTCGCGGATGGCCTGCAGGCGCTGCTCGGCGGTTTCGGAGAGCATCTTGTCCGGCCGCACGGTGAAGTACGCATACGCCTGTCGGTTACTGCGGCCCACGCGGCCGCGCAGCTGATACAGCTGGGACAGGCCGAACCTGTTCGCGTCGAACACGATCAGCGTGTTGGCGGTGGGCACGTCCAGACCGGACTCAATGATGGTGGTGCACAGCAGCACGTCATAGCTGCCGGCGTAGAAGTCCATCATCACGTCCTCCAGACCGTGCTCCTTCATCTGACCGTGGGCCACGCCGATGCGGGCCTCCGGTACCAGCGCACGCAGACGGTTGTAGAACTGCTCGATGGAATGAACCCGGTTGTACAGGAAGTACACCTGTCCGCCACGGGACAATTCGCGCAGGATGGCGTCGCGGATCAGCGCGTCGGAGTAATCCACCACGTGCGTCTGCACAGGCAGACGCTCCTCCGGCGGGGTTTCCAGCACGCTCATATCGCGGATGCCTACCATGGACATGTGCAGCGTGCGGGGGATGGGCGTGGCGGACAGGGTCAAAACGTCCACCTGCTGCTTCATGTTCTTGATGACTTCCTTGTGTCCCACGCCGAAGCGCTGCTCCTCGTCCACGATCAGAAGACCCAGATCCTTGAAGCCTACGTCCTTGGCCAGAAGACGGTGGGTGCCTACAAGGATATCCACATTGCCTGCCCGGGTCTCGGCGATGATCTCCCGGGACTCCTTGGCCGTCTTGAAGCGGGAGAGCACCTCCACCCGCACCGGGAAGCCGCTGAAGCGCTTCACCACCGTATTGTAGTGCTGCTGAGCCAGGATGGTGGTGGGCGCGAGAATCGCCACCTGCTTGTTGTCCATCACGGCCTTGAAGGCGGCGCGCAGACTTACCTCGGTCTTGCCGTAGCCCACGTCGCCGCACAGCAGGCGGTCCATGTTGCGGTCGGATTCCATGTCACGGGTGATCTCTCTGACGGACTGATCCTGATCCGGGGTCAGCTCATAGGGGAAACGATCCTCGAATTCCCGCTGCCACGGCGTATCGGGGTGGAAGGCATAGCCCTTCTGCTGGCTGCGCTTGGCGTACAGGGCGATCAGATCGAAGGCCAGTTTCTTCAGGCCTTCCTTCACCTTGGCCTTCTGCTTCTGCCAGTCGCCGCCGCCCAGCCGGTTCAGCTTCGGGGGCTGATTGGGATTGCCGATGTACTTCTGTACGCGCTCCAGCTGTTCGATGGGCACGTACAGCTTGTCGGTGCCATGATACTGGATCAGCAGGTAGTCGCGGTAGGTGCCCTCGCTCTGCAGATGCACCGTGCCCTGGTACACGCCCACGCCGTGATCCTCGTGCACCACAAAGTCGCCCACCTTCAGGTCGGTGAAGGCAGCGATCTTTTCACCGGCGTTGCGGCGGGATTTGGCCTTGCGGTAGCCGGAGCCGTAGATATCCGTATCCGCCACCACGGCCAGCTTTGCTTCGGGCCAGATGAAGCCGTGGCTCAGCGTGCCGGGCAGCACGACCGTCTCGCCGATGATCAGGTTGTGCGCGTCTTCAAAGAAGGTGGCAGGGGAGTTCAGCTCGTTCAGGGATTGGGTGAGGCGCTTGCCTCGCGCCACGCCGCCTGACAGGAGCGCTACGCACCAGCCCTGCCTGCGCCATGCAATGCAGTCCTCGGCAAGGGGCTTCAGCTGCCCCTGATATCCCGCTACGCCCTTGCAGCCCAGATCAAGGGCTGTTTCCGTCTTTACGCCGCCCAGACCGCGCAGCAGCTCGGACAGGGTGATCAGCGTCATGCCGTCCATGGCGGCGAGCAGATCATCCCAGCTCATCAGCAGGCTCTGCTGCTCCTGCACCGCTTCGCCGCGCTCCATGGCGGAGGACAGATCCTCCGCATAGCCGCGAAGACGCTCCGTGCTGCGGTCGCGCAGCTGATCCGGCGCGCACAGGAACACGGCGTCCGGACGGAACCAGTCCAGGAGCGTGGCCGTCTTGTCCGTCAGTACGGGCAGCCATGCGCGGATGCGCCGGAAGGGCAGGCCGCTTTCCACTGCGTCCGCATCTCGCAGGAGCGCGGCGGTGCGGCGGTCAATCTCTGCCTGACGGGCTGCATCGGCGGCTTTGGCGCGGGCCTTGGGCAGCACCTTTTTGTCGAAGACCTCCGCCAGCTCCTCGTCGTCCTCGGGCATGGGAGGCAGATCGTCGAAGAGGCGTTCCTGCGCGCCGTCAGCGGGGACGGCAGCGTCGATGGCGCGGCGCATGCGGTCAGCGGCGGCCTTTCGATCCTCCTCGGGAAGGATTACCTCCACGGCGGGGGTGATCAGCGCCACCCTGACCCGCTCCTGACTGCGCTGGCTGATGCAGTCGAAGGCGCGGATGGAGTCCACCTCGTCGTCGAAAAATTCAATGCGCAGGCTCTGGGCGGCGGAAGGGGGATATACGTCCAGGATGGAACCGCGCAGGGCGCACTGACCCTTGCCTTCCACCATGTCCACGCGCTCGTAGCCCATGAGGGTCAGGCGGCGGATCAGCTGATCCGGTGGGTAGCGGTCGGCCACCATCAGCCGGATGGCGCCGGCGCGGAACAGCTCAGGATCACCCATGCGCTGCATCAGCGCGTCCATGGAGGCGACCAGCAGCTTGCCGTCGCCCACGGTGGTGCGGGTGAGAGCCTCCAGCCGACGCCAGGCGCTTTCGTGGCTGGACGCGCCGCAGGTCAGGTCGATCTCGCCGCCGGGCAGGCATACGGACTGATCCTGCAGCAGCTGCTGCGCGTCGTCCGCCATGCGGGTGGCCTTCAGGTCGTTGGCGGTGATTACCAGCGCGCGCTTGCCCGTCTGGGATACATATTTGGCCGCAACAAAAGCCGCCATGCTCTCGGTGATCCCGGTCACGGCGGTATTTCGGCCTTCGTCTATACATTCAAACAGCTTCTGTATCGTTTCCGCTTTGACTGCGGACAGCAATGCCTTATTCATGTTACCTCCCCGGAGGTTCGGCCTCCGGAAATGGGAGTCCAGAGGGGTGGAATCCCTCCGGCGGGGTGCAGGGGCGGCGCCCCTGCCGTCTTCTTCTTACTTGTTATAATTCGTCATGGCGTGGTCGACGCCGTTTTTGATCCAGTCCTCCACGCAGTCGGCGGCACGGGAGAAGGCGTCCTTCATGGCGTCCTGCTCCTCGCGAATCTGGAAGTGGGAGAGCACCCAGTCCGCCAGATCCCAGCCCTGGGGCTTTGCGCCCACGCCCACGCGGATCCGGGGGAAATTCTGCCCGGGCACGTTAGCGATGATGGAGCGCATGCCGTTGTGGGTGCCGGCGCTGCCGCTCTTGCGCACGCGCAGCCGGGCGACGGGCAGGTCGATATCATCGTAGATCACCATCAGGTTTTCCAGAGGACACTTATACCAGTTCAGCAGCTGGATGACGCACTCGCCGGACAGATTCATGAAGGTCTGGGGCTGACACAGCACCACGCGCTTGCCGTCCACGTTCACCTCGGCGAGCATACCGCCCAGCTTTCTGCGGTTCAGGGGCGCATGCCAGCGCTCAGCAAGAATATCGGTTACCTCAAAGCCCACGTTGTGACGGGTGTGGGCGTACTCGCGGCCGGGATTGCCCAGCCCCACGACGATCAGGGTTTCACGTTCCATCAAAAATACACCTCGGTCGGATTCAGAATGTGTTAAGCGGGGGGATTCGTCCCCAAAAACAGGCTTATGCGGAGAAGCCCCAAAGGGGCCCCTCCGCGAAAAATGCAGTTTTGTGCAGCTTCTGTCAGTCCATGAGCCAGGGAGCGGGGGTGACGGAGGCCGTTTCCATATCCTCGCCGATCACGTCCAGAATCATCAGGCTCTTTTCGCCGGTGACGCGCTTCTTTTCGGGCTTGGCGGTGGCCATCACAAAGGCCATGCCCACCACGGTCACGCCGAACTCGTGCATCATGTCGCACATGCCCTTGGCCGTGCCGCCGCCCTTGAGGAAGTCGTCCACAATCAGCGCACGCTGGCCTTCCCTGACGGAGCGGCGGGACAGGGACATGGTTTCGATATTGCCCTTGGAGCCGGACACATAGTTGATGTTTACCGCCGGGCCCTCGTATACCTTGGAGGAGCGGCGGGCGATGACCAGCGGCACGCCCAGAGAGCTGGCGGTGGAGAAGGCCACCGGGATGCCCTTGGTCTCCATGGTGAGGACGAAGTCCGGCGCGGCGTGCGCGTACTCGGTGGCGATCAGGTCGCCCATGCGGCGCACAGTGTCCGGGTTGGAGAGAATATCCGAGTAATAAAGGAAGCCGCCGGGAAGCACGCGCTGGGTGCCGGAGAGGCTCTCGCACAGCTCGGTGATGAACCTGCGTCCCTCCTCGCGGCTCACGCCGCAGCGGTAGCGCACGCCGCCGGATGCGCCGGTCACCGTCTCCAGTTCACCCAGACCGAACTGCTTCACTACGTCGCGCAGGATGTCGATATCCTCGCTCATGGTGGATTTGGCTGCGCCGAAAAGGTCGCAGAAATAGCTCAGGGTGAAGATGCGGTTGGGGGAGTCGGAGAGAATTTTCATCATGGCGCTCATGCGCTCATTGCGGCGGATCTTTTCCAAGGCGGGTCGCTCCTTACAGATTTTTGTATACCGTGCCAGTATATCACAAAGTTGCGAATAATGGAATAGCCTTGGAAAGAAAAAGTTCGTATTTTTAGCGTTTTATTTTTACTTTAGCAGGGAAACAAAAGCCGAACGTTAGACCCGTACGGCACGGAGCATGGCCGCCGTATGATCCCGGAGGGCGGAGGCAAGCTCATCCCAGCGGGAGAGGCACCATCGGGCAAGATGCTCGTCCGGCAGGGTCAGCAGGAGCGTCATGCGGGGATTGTCGGACGCGTCCTGCAGGGTCAGCAGCCATTCGGCGCGGCTGGCCTGCTGCAGGGCGGGATGGGCGCCCTGCGGCACGGGCGCATCCGGCGCGAAGCCCGCCATCAGCGCGGAGGTGATGTGCTGGTACACGCCCTGTGCCGCCAGCTGCCACCGCCGGGAAAGGTATGCCTCCGGCACGTCGCAGTCCGCGAGGATCAGATCCATCAGCACGGCAGGCCCCTCCAGCAGGCGAAGACGCAGGGTCAGACGATCACCCTCCCGGGCCATCACCTCGGACAGGGTCATCTGCTCGGCGCGGAAGCGCTCGCGCCATGCGTCTGCATCCGCCTCAATGAGCCTTCTGCGGCTGCCCGGAATCCGGCGGATGAAGCTGCGTAGGGTAAACAGGCCCTCATCCGTGGGCTCCAACAGGCTCCCCAGCGGATGCGCGCGGCGCTGGATCTGCCCCTGCTCCTCCATTTCGCTCAGGTTCAGGTGCATGGTGAAATAGTTCATCAGGTCCTTCTCGGCGAGGAACTGGATCAGCTGCATGCCGGTGACCGGGCCAAGCAGCTCCAGCGTATGGAGAATCACCAGCTTGTGTTCTGTTTCGGATATACGGCGGCGTTCCATGACTGCTCCTCTCCTCCGGCAAAAAGCCGGTAAATGGCTAAATCCCCTTCAAACAAAGCGCTTGAGGGGGATCAATGGCATATGAAATAAGCGAAGGCAGGGCCTTCATAAACCGGGCGATAAAGCTGAGGCACGGGGACAATCAGGCCAGGAAGGACTTGATGTCGTTGAGCAGGTCGTCGCAGTCGTCCGCATAGACCTCCAGGGTGATGGGCTTGCTCAGGTCAAGGGAGAAGATGCCCAGAATGGACTTGGCGTCCACCACGTGGCGGCCGGCGCGCAGATCCATATCGTAGGGGTAGCGGTTCACGGCGTTGACGAAGGTCTTGACGTTTTCAGCAAGGCTCAGCTTGATGTTGACGGACTTCATAGCAAAAACACCTCCAGTTGCATTCGTACTGAATCAGTATACTATTTTGGCGGCAAAAATGCAAGTGCCCCGGGGAAAAACGGGCGAAAAGAAGCGAAGAACAGGACAAAAGCCACATTTGACCGCAGAGGGGAAACAATGGTATACTATTGCTCTGCAACAGATATGTGAAGGGCAGGTGGAGCGCATGGAGACGGTGGAGGCCAGCATTCTGGGCACCATATACCGCAATGATGAAAATGGCTACAGCGTGGTGATGGCCCGCGTCGGCCGCAGTGAAATCACTGTGGTGGGCGTTCTGCCTGAACTGACTCAGGGCGAGCAGGCAGCCTTTACCGGCGAGTGGGTGGAGCATCCTCAGTACGGGCGGCAGCTCAAATGCACAGCCTGCCAGCTCATGCAGCCCACCACGCTTCTTGGCATCGAGCGATATCTGGGCAGCGGGCTGATCCGGGGCGTGGGCCCGTCCACGGCCAAGCTGATTGTAAGGCACTTCGGCGAGGATACGCTGCGGGTGCTTTCCGAGGAGCCGGAGCGGCTGCAGGAGGTGCCCAAGATGGGCAAGAAGCGCTGGCTGCAGATTGCAGAGGCGTTCAGGGAGCAGCAGGTGGCCCGGGAAGCCATGATCTTCCTGCAGCAGTACGGCGTGCCGGCCAATCTGGCGGTGAAGATCAGCAAGCTTTACGGCGACAGAACGCCGGAGGTGATCCGCCGCAACCCTTACCGCCTGTGCGAGGATCTGGAGGGCGTGGGCTTCCTTACCGCCGACCGCATCGGCGCGGCGCTGGGCGTGGCGCCGGACAGTCAGGGGCGCATCCAGTCCGCGATGAAATACGTGCTCAAGGACGCGGCCGCAGCCATGGGTCATGTGTATCTGCCCAGAGGCGAGCTGGCCCGCAAGGCCTCCCAGCTGCTGCGGGTGGACGAAAGCCTGTGCCAGCGGGAGATTGATCAGATGGGCCTTCTGCGGGAGCTGGTGCTTGTCGCGGACGGAGAGGATCAGCGGGTGTATCTGCCCCAGTTTGATTCCGCGGAGCGGGAGGTGGCGGTGCGCCTGTGCGAGCTGATGGCCGCCATTGCGCCGGTGAAGAGCCGGGGCGCGGACAGGGCCATCGACCGGTTTGAAAAGAGCCGCGACATCCGCTTCAGTCCCCGGCAGCGGGAGGCGATCATCTCCGCGCTGGAAACCGGCGTGCTGGTGATCACCGGCGGTCCGGGTACGGGCAAGACGACCATTATCAACTGTATTATAAGCCTCCTGGCCCAGGAGGGCGACGTGGTGCTGTGCGCTCCCACCGGACGCGCCGCCAAGCGTATGACCGAGGCCACGGGCTTTGAAGCGAAAACCATCCACCGTCTGCTGGAGTACGGCGGCGAGGAAGGGAGCTTCGCCCGCAATCAGGAGGAGCCCGTGGAGGGCGACTGCATCATTGTGGACGAAACCTCCATGGTGGATCTGATGCTGATGCGGGCGCTGCTGCGGGCTATTGAGCCCGGCACGCGGCTGCTGCTGGTGGGCGACTCGGATCAGCTGCCCTCTGTGGGCGCGGGCAACGTGCTGGGAGATATCCTTGCAAGCGGCGTGGTGCCCCACGTCCGCCTGACGGACATCTTCCGTCAGAGCGAGAAGAGCCGCATCGTCCTCAACGCCCACCGCATCAACCATGGCGAGATGCCCCTGCTCAACGGCAAGGGGACGGATTTCTTCTTTGAAAGGAAGGAATACTTCAGGGATGCGGCCCAGACCATCGTCCGGCTGGTGACGGAGAGGCTGCCGAAATTCATGGGCGCGCAGGGGGAGGACACGCTGTCCTATGCGCTGCGCAGCATTCAGGTGCTGGCCCCCGCGCGCAAGGGCGAGTGCGGCGTGAACGTCCTGAACACGATGCTCCAGAGCGCGCTGAATCCCCCGGACAGGGCGAAGCCTCAGCTGATCTACGGCGAGACTGTATTCCGCCTCGGGGACAAGGTGATGCAGACCCGCAACGATTATCAGATTGAATGGCGCAGGGAGACGCTCTCGGGCTGGGAGGACGGCGCGGGCGTATTCAACGGCGACGTGGGCTTCATCACGGAGGTGGATGAGGAGGATCACTGCCTGACCGTGCTGTTTGACGAGGAGCGCGAGGTGGTATACCAGAGCGCACAGCTGGAGAATCTGGAGCTGGCCTATGCGCTTTCCGTGCACAAGAGCCAGGGAAGCGAGTTCCCCGTGGTGGTGATGCCCGTGGCGGGCGGACCGCCCATGCTTCTGACCCGCAACCTCTTCTACACCGCGCTGACCCGTGCACGCAGCCTTGTGGTGCTGGTGGGGCGGGAGGACGTCATCCGCCAGATGGTGGAGAACGACAAGATTCTGGGGCGCTATACCGCGCTCCACGAGCGGCTGCAGACCATGGCGAAGCTGCTGCCCCGATGACAGGAGGACTGCCGATATGTATGAAGGCACGCTGGTGCGCCTTCGGGCGTTTGAACAGAAGGATCTGGACGCTAACCATGCGTTCATGAACGATTACGAGACCCTCCGGGGCATGATGAGCGGCATACCCTTTCCCTCCTCCTACTCCGACGAGAGCCGCTGGCTGGAGCAGCAGACCAGCTACAGCCGGGGCGAGTATCAGTTTGCGGTGGAGGACTTCGAGGGCGATCTGGCAGGCCGGTGCGGAGTGATCCGTCTGGACTGGAAAAACCGCGTGGCGGAGCTTGCCATTATGATCGGCACGCCCTACCGGGGCAGGGGCTACGGCAGGGAGGCCATGCAGCTGCTGTGCGATTTCTGCTTTAAGGAGATGAATCTGCACAAGCTGAAGGTGACGGTGTTCGCCTTTAACGAGGCCGCCGTCCGCTGCTACCGGGGCTGCGGCTTCGAGCAGGAGGGCCTCTTGAGGCAGGAATTGTGGCGGGACGGGCAGTATCACGACGTGGTGATTCTCTCCCGCCTGTGTGATGAAAAGGTCGGTACATAAGCTGTATTTTTTCCGGAAAAGCGTTGACAGCGCGGCCTTTCAACGGTATGATGGGCTGGTTCATTGATTATTTTGCACGGCGGCAGGGAAGCCGCTTTCTGGAGGAATGGTTTTTGTGAGGAAGGTTGTAACGAAGTTCGGCGGCAGCTCCCTGGCGGACGCCGGACAGTTTGAAAAGGTAAAGAATATCCTTGCGCTGGATCCTGACCGGCGGTATGTGGTGCCCTCTGCCCCCGGCCGCCGCTTCAAGGACGACGACAAGGTGACCGATCTGCTCTACCGCTGCTACCGTCAGCGGGAGGCGGGGGAGGACTATCAAGACACCTTTGACAAGATCGCCGCCCGCTACATGGATATCGCCGAGGAGCTGAAGCTCACGGTGGATCTGGGCGCTGCGCTGGACGAGGTGAACGAGCGCATTGCCGGGGGCGCAAACGCCGACTACTGCGCCTCCCGCGGCGAGTACCTCAACGGTCTTCTGCTGGCGGATTATCTGGGCTGGCGCTTTGTGGACGCCGCCGAGGTGGTCCGGTTTGACGAAGACGGCAATCTGGATGCGGAAACCACCCACTGCCTGATGAGCGAGCGTCTGGCCGACGGTAAGCCCAGCGTGGTGCCCGGCTTCTACGGCAGCCTGCCGGACGGCACGGTGCATACCTTCAGCCGCGGCGGCAGCGATATCTCCGGCGCCATTGTGGCACGGGCTGCGGGCGCCGACGTGTATGAGAACTGGACCGACGTGTCCGGCATGCTGATGGCGGATCCCCGCATCGTGGAGTCTCCCCGGGAGATCAGCTCCATCACCTATCAGGAGCTGCGCGAGATGAGCTACATGGGCGCGTCCGTGCTGCATACGGACAGCGTGTTCCCTGTGCACCGCGCGGGCATTCCCACCAATATCCGCAATACCAACAATCCCGACCATCCCGGCACCATCATCAGCCTGAAGGCTCCCGTCAGCTCCAGCGTGCCCACCATCACCGGCATTGCGGGCCTGAAGGGCTTCTCCGTCGTCAGCGTGGAAAAGGCCATGATGAACAACGAGAAGGGCTTCGGCCGCAAGGTGCTGCAGGTGATCGAGGAGGAAGGCCTGTCCTTCGAGCATCTGCCCACCGGCATCGACACCATGTGCGTGGTGGTTTCCGGCGAGCAGCTGGAGCCCGTGCGTCAGCGGGTGGTCAACCGCATCATGGCCGAAACCCATGCGGATACCATCACCGTGCATGACGGCATGTCCATCATCGCCACCGTAGGCCGCGGCATGGTGCACAACTGCGGTACCGCTGCGCGCCTGTTCTCCGCCATGAGCCGGGCCGGCATCAACGTGCGGATGATCGATCAGGGCTCCAGCGAGCTTTCCATCATCGTGGGCGTGGACGACAAGGACTACGAGAAGACCATCCGCGCCATCTACAGCGAGTTTGTAAACTGATAAAGGGAAATACTGCGAATGGAGCGTTGTCTGGCATGACGCTCCATTTCGTGCGCTTACGGAAGAAGGTCTTGACCCATGGAAGTGACGTGGCAAATGCTCCTGCTGGTTTGTCCGCTGGTGTTTCTGGCGGGCTTTGTGGATTCTGTGGCCGGCGGCGGCGGGCTGATCAGCCTGCCCGCGTACTATCTGGCGGGACTGCCGCCGGTGCTGGCGGCGGGCACCAACAAGCTGTCCGCCTGCCTCGGCACGGTATCCTCCTCGGCCCGGTTCCTCATGGGCGGCAGGGTGGACGGCAGGGTGGCGGTGCTGGCGGCGGCAGGCGCATTCCCCGGCAGCTGGCTGGGTACGGCGCTGCTGCAGAAGATTCCCGAGGACGCCGTGCGGCTGATGATGCTGGTGGTGATTCCCATTGTGGCAGCGGTGGTGCTGCTGCAGGGCAGGAAAATGAGCCGCCAGCGGGTGCCGGACAGCCTGTACTGGCCGGTCAGCTTCCTCATCGGCTTTGCGGTGGGCTTCTATGACGGACTGGTGGGCCCGGGCACAGGCACCTTTCTGATCCTCATGTTCACCATGCTGCTGGGGATGGAGGGCGTCAGGGCCAGCGGCACCGCCAAGCTTGTGAACCTGACCAGCAACGTGGCTTCCCTCAGCGCGCTGATGCTGTCCGGCCATGTGCTGTACGCGCTGGCGCTGCCGGCGGCGGCATGCGGCATTGCAGGCAACTGGCTGGGTGCGAGCCTGACCATCAGCAAGGGTACGAAGTTTATCCGCGTGATGATGCTGGCTGTGCTGGCGCTGCTGCTTGCCAAGATGCTGGTGGATATGGTACAATAAACTGTCTGACTATGGATTCATGAAGGAGGGCTGTCGGGATGAGCGCAGCGGAAATCAGCCTGCGGGTGCCGGGCAAACAGGAATATGTGCTGGTGATCCGTACGGCGCTGGGCGGCGTGGCGGTGCTGAAGGATCTGAACGTGGATATGCTGGACGATCTGCGCATGGCTGCGGATGAAGCCTGTGACTGCCTGCTCCATCAGGGCCGGCCGGTGAGCGCCCTCAGCCTCACCGTGCATGGAGAGGGCTCCGACCTCACCGTGAGCCTCGAGGCGGACTTTGAAGGCGAATGCCGGGAGGAGTGCGAGGACTTTACCGCCATCTCGAAGGCCGTGCTGGAGACGCTGATCCCCCATGTGGAGATGACCCGGTGCCCCTGCGGCTGTATCCGGCGCATCGACATGACGCTGAAGCAGGCTGTGTGAGGTGTCTGCCATGAACGAAACGCAGTTGTCGCCGCTTCTGGCGCAATATGCTCTCTCGCCCACGCCTGAGCTGATGGCGCAGCTGGTGGAGGGCTGTCTGCCCCTTTGCCGCCACATTGCCCGGCGCTTTTCCGGCCAGGGCGTGGAGACGGAGGATCTGGAGCAGGTGGCCGCCATGGCGCTGATGAAGGCCATCCAGCGCTTCGAGCCGGAAAGAGGGCTTAAGTTTACCACCTACGCCACCCCGACCATTGCGGGCGAGGTGCGCAACTATATCCGGGACAAGGGTCCCGCCATCCGCATGAGCCGGGACAGCCGCAGTCAGCTGTTCCGCATGCAGAAGCTGCAGGACCGCCTGACGCAGGAATTGCAGCGGGAGCCCACCATCCGCGAACTGGCGCAGGCCATGGACGTGACTCATGAGGAGCTGCTGAAGCTGCTGGATCAGAGGGACAGCACGCAGGTAGCCTCCATGAGCAGCGGTACCTCCGCCGACGAGGACGCGCAGCTGCTGGAGGAAAAGCTGGGCGGATTGGATCAGGGCTATGAGCAGGTGGAGCAGCGCGAATGGATGCAGTGGGTATTCTCGCAGGTGACGCCTGTGGAGAAGCGGCTGCTGGAGCTGCGCTATATCCACCGCATGGGCCAAAGGGAAACCGCGCGGCATCTGGGCGTGAGCCAGATGCAGGTGAGCCGCATGGAGCGGCGGATTCTGGCACGGCTGCGGGAAACGTCCGGGCAGCTGAACTGACCGGCAGGGGATCAGCCCTGTCATTGAGAGCAATATACAAGGAGAAGACCTTATGTATCAGACGCAGCCTCCGCAGCAGCCCTATGGACGGCCTCCCCAGCCTCCGTATCCGCCGCAGCAGCCTTATCCCTATCCGCCGTATCCGCCGCAGCAGACCGTGCCGCAGCAGATGATGCAGCAGACTATGCAGCAGCCTCCTCAGCCGCCCCGGCAGCCCCCCCGGCCGCCGAAGAAAAAGCTGAACTGGCTCCAGCTGCTGCTGATCCTTGCCGCCTTCGGCTTTGCGGGCTGGTACGTCTATACCGCGCTGGTACCCGCGGCGGCGCCCTTTGCCACCATTACTGCAGGCACGCTGGGCGCGCGCTACTCCGGCGACTGTCTGATTGTGCGCGACGAGACTCCCTATGACGCGGAGGGCGTGACCTCTGTGGATTACGAGGCGGCAGAGGGCAGCGAGGTGGAGCGCGGCACCACTATCTGCAACGTGTATTCTTCCAGCTACTCCACCCGCGAGATGACCGCGCTGCAGGAGTACCGCGACCAGATCCGCGACTATCAGCTGAAGCTGCTGGCTGCGGAAACCACCTATGACGCCAAGATGGCCCGCGTGGAGAGCGACGTGCTGGCCCGTGCCCGTGAGGTGCGCGAGATGATCGGCGGCGCGCGCGGCAGCCTGAGCAATCAGGAAAAGCTGCTGGACGCAGCCATTGACGCACGCCAGCAGTACCTCAAGTCCAAGTATTCCTCGGATCAGCGCCTGTCCCGTCTGTATGACGACGAGCTGAGCCAGCTGCAGCGCATCCAGAGCTGGACCAAGTCCTACGCGGCCACCGGCTCCGCTATCGTCAGCTTCTATTCCGACGGTTACGAGTACAGCCTTACCGCCGACAACTACGATACCTTCATCCCTGCGGACGTGAGGCGCATGTACAATGGCTACAAGCCTGAGAAGGCCACTGCCGACAAGGGCAAGACCACCATCTACCGCATGGTTCAGGACGGGGAGTGGTACGTCCTCTTCCTTTCCCACGACACCAGCTGGAACCCGGTGGACGGCCAGACCTATGAACTGAAGCTGGAGCGTTTTGAAAACACCACGGTGTACGCCACGGTGGTTTCCTCCACCCGTTCCGGCGGCGAATTGCTGGTGCGCCTTGCCGTCAGGGATTCGGTCAAGCCTGTTCTGTATATGCGCACCTGCCAGGCCGAGCTGGGCGATTATGTGTCCAGCCTGTGCGTGCCCTCCCGGGCGCTGTACCGGCAGGACGATATGGACGGCGTGGTGGTGGTGGACGGCGACAACCGCTCCTTCATCCCCGTCAACATTCTGCTGCGGGACGGCGACTATGTGTACATCTCCGCCATCCAGCAGGGTCTTCTGTACGAGGGTCAGACGGTGATGCTCTTCTGACGGACTGGAGGGACGACCATGGCTGATACGGAACTGCTGGCCCGGCGGCTTCAGTGCATCCGGGAGGAGCTGCAATCCGCCTCCGGGGGCCGCTATCCCGCACCGAAGCTCATTGCTGTGACCAAGACCCATCCGGCGGAGGAGATTCTTCCGCTGCACGGGCTGGGAATCAGCGAAATCGGTGAAAACCGGGTGCAGGAAATCATGGAAAAGCGCGCCGGTCTGGAAAGAAAATTTCAGATTCACCTGATTGGGCGGTTGCAAAGTAACAAAGTAAAATATATAATAGAGGATGTATGCTTGATTCATTCGCTGGACAGGCTGTCTTTAGCTGCGGAGATTGACCGTCAGGCCCACCGGGCGGGGCGGATCATGCCGGTGCTGGTGCAGGTGAGTCCTGCCGGCGAGGAGCAGAAGGGCGGCATGCCGCCGGAGGAGGTCATCCCCTTCCTGGAAAAGGTACGGGAGATGGACGGATTGAGCGTCCGCGGACTGATGGCGGTGATGCCCCTCAGTCAGGACGAAGCATACCTGAACGGACTTTTCGCCGATATGCGCAGTTTGTTCGAACGCGTCCGTGACACGGCGCTGGACGGGATCAGCATGGAGGAGCTCTCCATGGGCATGTCGGGGGACTATAAACTGGCCGCGAAAAACGGCGCGACGATGGTACGCATCGGCAGCGCCCTGCTGGGCCAGAGGAACTATCGGTAATACATAGAGGGAAAACAGATGTCTTTGATGGATTCGATGCAGGCTCTGCTGGAGAAGGTGAAGCAGCGCGGCCGCGCAGGTCAGGATGAGGACGGTCAGCAGCTGACCTCCAATATGTCCAACGGCGGCTTCAGCGGCTACCGGCCCGCCACCGCCAAGCACCGCGTCACCCGCGATACCGCCCGGCAGCAGACCGTGCGTGAAAACAGCCCTGAGCAGAACGCCATGCCCGGCTATGATCCGAATATGCAGCAGGGCATGAACTACGGCTTTACCGGCTATCAGCAGCCCCAGCAGGCTACAGGCTATCAGCAGGCCACCGGCTATCAGCAGGCCACCGGCTACCAGCAGATGGATTGGCAGCAGGGCGCGTATCAGCAGCCCCAGCAGCCCACCGGCTACCAGAGCGCCTTCGGGGCCAATTATCAGCAGGGCTGGCAGCAGAATGATTACCAGCAGGGCGGTTATCAGCAGCAGCCCACCGGCTACCAGCAGCCCTGGGAGGCCGAGCAGAGCTGGCAGCAGCCCCAGCAGCAGGCTCCTGTGGACAACATCGTCTACATGAACAACGGCTTTGTGGGCGCGGACGGCCGCTCCTACAGCCATGTGGAGCGCGTAGCCATGGTGACGCAGGTGGCCGCCTGCTACCGGATCATAGAGTTCATGCGCAACGGCGAGAGCATCATCGTCAATACCGAGATGATCAACGACGAGCGCGAGAACCAGCGCTGCCTGGACATGCTCTACGGCGCTGCCTACGCCATGGGCTGCACCCTGACCCGCGTGTCCCGCGGCAAGGATATCTACCTCATTTCTCCCGCCAATGTGATGGTGGTGCCCTACGAGCCCATCCGCCGCATGTCCGATCAGGACGTGAACGAGCGCTGGCCCGAGCAGGAGCGCCCCTCCTACGGTTTCGGCGAGCAGACCTCCCGCCAGAGCGGTTTCCGCGAGCGCCGGGAGCAGTTCGGCCGCCGCAGCGGCTATACCGACCGCTATCAGGCCGGTCCTGACAGCTACGCCTACGCCCGGTAACGGAGGTAAACGTGTTTCTGATTTATCGACTGCTGTCCACGGTGATTTCGGCCTATGAGCTGGCGCTGCTGGTTTACGTGATCCTCTCCTGGATCCGCCCTGCGGCCAACCGCTGGACGGAGCTTCTGCGCTCCGTTGTGGAGCCCCCGCTGCAGCCCATCCGCCGCTTCCTCATGCGTCACATCCCCCTGCGCTGGCAGTTTCTGGACTGGTCGGTGCTGGCCATGTGGCTGCTGCTGGATCTGGCAAAGACCCTGCTGCGGAATATCTTCTTCTGATGCTTCGGGGCGAGGAAGCGCGGCAGCTTCAGCTGCGGCTTCACCAGCTGGCGGAGCGTGCCGACAGGCTGGACAGGCCCGTGTGCGGCAGATTTCTGACCCGGGAGGAGTGCGCCCTTGCGGTGCATGAGGCCCGGCTGTGCGGCGTGGAGGCCTCCTTTGACGGGGGCTGGGACGGCGCGGAGCGGGTGCAGGTGTGCTGCCATCCGGCGTGGCAGGAGGCGGAGTTCACTTACCGGTGGATGCGCATCCGCTGGCAGAGCAGGTTCACCCGGATCGACCATCGGGATCTGCTGGGCAGCCTGATGGCGCTGGGGATGGATCGCGCCTTCTTCGGCGATCTGATCGCCATGGAGGGCGAGGCTTATCTGTGCGTGCTGCCGGAGATGGCGCAGCGCCTGCCCATGGAGTGGGACAAGGCGGGCAATACCTCCATCCGTGTGGAGGAAATGGACGAGCCGCCTGTCATCGAGCCGCCCCGGGGCGCGATGCTGCGGGATACGGTGGCGTCGCTGCGGCTGGACAGCGTACTGTCAAGCGGCATGAAGGTATCCCGACCCCGCGCGGCGGAGATCATCCGTCAGGGGCTGGTGTCTGTGGATCACCAGACGGAAGAGCGGGTGGACAGGATGCTGACGCAGGGACAGGTTTTGTCAGTCAGGGGCTTCGGCAGGGTACGTCTGCACGAGGTGGGGCAGCCCACCCGCAAGGATCGTCTGCCCGTGACCCTTGAAATATTTGCAAGAAACTGATCGCGAGTGAAGGGGAGCAAATCCCCCGTGTGAATTGAGAAAGGAGATTCCCTATGCAGATTACCGTTGAAATGATCGACACCAAGGAATTCAAGATCAAGCCCCGCGGCTACGATCAGCAGGAAGTGGACGATTTCCTGGACGCCATCGGCGACGAGATGGTGCGTCAGCTGGATACCATTCAGTCTCTGCAGCAGCAGCTGCAGCTGGCCAAGTCTGCACGTCCCGCGGTGACTGAGGCTCCCACCCAGGCCTTCAAGCCTGTGCAGCCCGCCCCCGTGGCCGCCGTGCCCACCGATTCCTTCCGTGAGATTCTGGAAATGGCCCAGAAGGTGAAGGACGAGACCATCGCCGAGGCACAGCGCAAGGCTGAGGCTATTCTGGCCGAGGCTCAGGTGAAGGCTTCCCAGCGTCTGGAGAATCTGGATGAGGAGAAGGCTGCCCTGACCCGTGAGGTGGATGCGCTGAAGGCCGCCGCCGCCGAGTATCGCGCCAAGTTTGAGGCGCTGCTTCAGGCTCAGCAGGAAGCTCTGGAGAAGGCTGCCGATCTGTTCTAAAAAACGCGTTTGAGACGCTGGTCGGGGACACTGTCCCCGACGCCCCTGCCAGAGGGTTCTGCCCTCTGGACTCCTTCTTAAGGGCCTTCGACCCTTAAGAATCCCGTTTCCGGCTGCAAAGCCGCCGGGCGGTTCTGCAGCATGATCGAAAAGCGCACAGGCGTAGCCTGTGCGCTTTTGTGCAGGGGAAATTAATTCAGCATACTGAAAAGGAGGGGCACCCCATGAGCGAAGAAATCCGTCTCTCCGTGCGCGCGCTGGTGGAGTTCACCCTCCACGGCGAAGACATATATCCCTCCGGCGGGACGCTGCGCGACATGCAGGAGGGCATGCTGGGCCACAAGGCCCGTCAGGCTGTGCTGGAGGACGGCTGGCAGGCGGAGGTTCCGCTGTCCCTGTCCCTTCAGGCGGAGGATGGCGAGGCGCAGCTGATCATCTCCGGCCGCATGGACGCATACCTTCCCGGGGTCATCCCTCATGTGGAGGAGATCAAGCTGTGGCAGGGCAAGGAGCCGCCGCTGGCGCCCATTCCTGCCCATGAGATGCAGGCGGCGGTGTACGGACATATCCTGTGCACGCAGGGGGCGGAACAGGTGCATATCCGCGTGTGCTATGTGGACAGGCGGGGGAAGGTTCGCGCCCGGTTTGACAAAGTGATGACTGCCGCCGATTGCGCGGAATCCTTCAATCTCCTTGCGGAAAACTATCTGCGCCGGTGGCGGCTGATCAACGCTCACCGCCGTGCACGGGATGCGTCCCTGCGTGCGCTGCGGTTTCCCTTCGACGTATACCGCGCGGGTCAGCGGGAAATGGCTGTGCAGGTGTATACCGCCATCCGGTTGGGCAGGCGGCTGTTTGCGTCCATGCCCACGGGTACGGGCAAGTCGGCTGCGGCGCTGTTCCCGGCCCTCAAGGCGCTGGGGGAGGGGCATACGGAGCAGGTGTATTACCTCACCGCCCGCACCACCCAGCGTCAGGGCGCGCTGGAGGCATTGCGCCTGATGCGTCGCCAGCCTCTGCATCTGTGGACGCTGACGCTGGACGCCAAGGACAAACAGTGCCCCTGCCGCACGGTGTGCCATCCGGATTACTGTCCCCGGGCAAAGGGGCATTTTCTGCGGGACGGCGAGGCTATCGGCGAGATACTCATGGAGGACGACTGGTCGCCGGAGAATATCCGCCGCATGGCTGACCGACATCAGCTCTGTCCCTTTGAGTTCAGCCTGTCGCTGGCGGAGATTGCTGATCTGACCGTGTGCGACTACAACTACGCCCTTGATCCTGCGGTGCATATCCAGCGGATCTTTGACCACTCGCCCCAGGTGACGCTGTTGATTGACGAGAGCCACAACCTGCTTTCCCGGCTGCGGGATATGCTCTCCGGGCAGATTGACGGCGGGCGTATCCGCCGTCTGCGCACGGTGGTGGGCAAGGCAGCGGGGCGCAGGCATCCCCTGTACAAGGCCATGACTGCCATGCTCAACGCTCTTGCCGATCTGCCCGTGCCGGAGGATGCATCCGAGGGCGTGCTTACGGAGATTCCCCAGAGCGTGGACAACGCCGCCGACGACCTGGCCGACGCTTTCATGACCGCCTCCATGGAGCATTTTCCGTGGGAGGAGGCGGGGGAGCGGCTGATAGATACCACCTCGTCGCTGTTGGGATTCCTGCGGGCGAGGCGGCGGGATCCAGCGGATTATGCCTTCATCTGGCAGGGACGGAAGGACAAAATCCTCACCACATTTGCGCTGGAAACAGGGCCTTACTTCAGCCAGACCACCCGGAAGCTGCGCGGCACGGTGTGCTTCTCCGCCACCATGGATCCGCTGGCAGACATGAAGACTCTCCTTGGGGGCGATGAGGAGGACGCCTGCTTCGCTGCGCCGTCGCCCTTCCCGAAGGAGAATCTGCTGCTCCTGCAGCAGAGCGTCAACACCCGCTACCAGCACCGGCAGGCCTCGGCGGAGCGGATTGCGGAGGCTGTCCGCACGCTGTGGACAAGCAAGCCCGGACGGTACATGGTCTTCTTCCCCAGCTTTGCGTTCATGGAGCAGACTGCGGAGCTTGTGGACGTTCCGCATCAGATGCAGCGGCGGCGGATGAGCGACGAGGAACGGAGGCAGTTCCTTGCACCCTACGCGCCGGGCGGTGAGCCGATGCTCAGCCTGTGCGTGCTGGGCGGCGTCTTCGCTGAGGGGATTGATCTGCCCGGCGACGCGCTGGAGGGCCTGGTGATTGTGGGCGTGGGTCTGCCGCAGGTGAATATCTTTCAGGAGACGCTGCGTTCGCACTATCAGCAGACGCTGGGGGACGGCTTCCTGTACGCGTACATGATCCCCGGCATGCAGAAGGTGGCGCAGGCGGTGGGGCGGGTGATCCGCACAGAAACCGACCGGGGCGCGGCGCTGCTGCTGGACGACCGCTATCAGCAAAGCGCATACCTGCGGCTGTGTCCCCCGCACTGGCAGATCCGCCGGGACCGGCCGGAGGACGCTCTTTCCCGCTTCTGGCAAAATGGAGAATAATGTCATATCTTGACCGGAACCGTCATGTTTGCTACAATAGCATCATGGCGGTTTGTTTACATTTTTGTCATTTCATACATAAGGCCGCCCACCTTCCAGGAGGAGAGGAGAGATCCCCATGTTTGGATTCCGTCCCGACGGACGGCGCGTGTCGTCCATCGATCCTGTTGTACGCATCACCCCCTACCTCATGCCCATGCGCTGCGACGCGCAGGTGTTCCTGCAGCACAAGGTGGATTACGAGCTGCTGGCCCGCTACATCGCTGCACAGGGCGCCAAGGGCGAGAAGATCACCTTCATGAACATCATCGTGGCGGCCTTTGTGCGCACGGTGAGCCAGCATCCGGAGATCAACCGGTACATCATGAACAAGCAGTTCTTCGCCCGCAACAACTGCACCGTGTCCTTCACCATGCTCAAGGAGCCTCAGAACCCTGACGCAGGCGAGACCGCGGTGAAGATCAAGTACGACCTGACCGACACCATCTACGACGTGCGCGACCGCATGAACAAGGCCATTGAGGACAACCGCGGCGTGGAGAACCAGAACTTCATCGACAAGCTGGTGCGGCTGCTGCTGGGGATTCCCGGCCTGCCTACGCTGGTGGTGGGCCTTGTGCGCCTCCTTGACCGCTACGGCCTGTGTCCCGGCGCGCTGCTGGACGAGCTGCCCTTCCACACCAGCATGTACATCACCAACAACGCATCCATCGGTCTGCACCATGTGAACCACCACATCTACAACTTCGGTTCCACCAGCCTGTTCTTCGGCATGGGCACGGTGGAGCGCAGCGCCGTGGTGGATGCAAAGGGCAACGCGAAGATGAAGCGCTGGCTGCCCATCGGCATCACCGCTGACGAGCGCGTGTGCTCCGGCGCACACTATGCGGGCTTCTTCGGCCTGATGAGCTATCTGCTCAACCATCCCGAGGAGCTGGAGAAGGCTCCGGAGTCCGTCCGCTTCGACGGCAATGTGGAGTATCATGTGCCCAAGGTGAAGAAGCAGGAGGAGCCTCAGGAGGAACAGGCCGTCTCCGCATGATCAGCAGGCAAGCTGCCCGTAAACGGCGGATCAGACCATCAAAAAAGCCCGCAACCGCAAGGACGTCTGCTGAAAAGCAGACGTCCTTGCTTGCTGTGTTGACTGGGATGCAAATTCGGTCATTTGCGTTTGTAAGCCACCCGCAAACGGGCGGCTCTTTTTTGCAGGCAGGAAACAGGGAAAACTGCGTCGAATCCCTTACTCGCAGTACGGAAGAACGGAGGTAACCCTTTATGAAAACCATCTGCGTCGCAGGGCTGGGCCTCATCGGCGGCTCCATGGCCCGCACCATCAAGCTGCACACCGAGGCCACGGTTATCGGCTGCGACAAAAATTCCCAGACGATCATGCAGGCCATGCTGATGGGCGCCATTGATCAGGAATATCAGCCCGGCGATCTTGCCAGGTGCGATCTGGTGCTGGTGGCGCTGTATCCCCGGGGCATTGTGGAGTGGATCCGCGCCCATGCGGATGAGTTCAGGCCCGGAGCGCTGGTTATCGACTGCGGCGGCGTGAAGGAGCAGATCTGCCGGGAACTGATCCCCATTGCGCGGGAGCGGGGCTGGTATTTTATTGGCGGTCATCCCATGGCGGGCCGCGAACGCTGGGGCTTCAAGTACGCCCGGGACGACCTGTTCGACAATGCCAGCATGATCCTGACGCCAGGTGGCGACGAGGAACTGGAGGTTCTGCAGAAGGCCCGGGATTTCTTCATGGATCTGGGCTTCCGCCGCGTGCAGTTCACCACGCCCCGAACCCATGACGAGATGATCGCATACACCAGCCAGCTGGCCCATGTGGTGTCCAGCGCGTACGTCAAGTGTCCGCGTGCAGGGCAGCACAGGGGCTTTTCCGCCGGCAGCTTCGCGGATATGACCCGGGTGGCCCGTCTGGCGGAGGATATGTGGACGGAGCTTTTCTTCGACAACCGGGATGCGCTGCTGCCCGAGGTGGAGGGGCTGATCAACCGCCTCGCCGAGTATCGGGACGCGCTGCGGGTGGGTGACCGTGAAGCCATGCGCACGCTCCTTCGGGAGGGCAGGGAGATCAAGGAAAAGCTGGAAGAAAACTGATTTTTCCGGAAGGTACGGTCGGGATAAGGCGTATCGGAGCGCTTAAGAAAATGACCGGCAGGACAGCCGCAGGCTCCGCGTCACGACGGGGGCTTCGCCCCTTTTCGACGCTGCTGCAATATCTGCTGCATACCCGCGCCGTGATCCCGGCACAAAAGCGCACAGGCTATTATGCCTGTGCGCTTCTTACGATCATGCAGCAGAACGGCCCGGCGGCTCCGACGCAGGAAACGGGATGCTTAAGGATCTTCGCTCTTGCTGGGATTCCGCACCTAACACACCGGCACGTCCACCAGGATCACGTCGTCGCCGATTTTGCAGATGTTCTCCCATGGGATCACAATGCCGCTGCGTTCGCCCCGCAGCAACCCTGCCAGAGAGAATTCGCCCGGCACCACCAGCGCGGTGATCTGCCCCTGTACGGCGCAGAACTCCAGATCCATCGCCCGGCCAAGACATTGCCCGTCACGGGTGTTGATCACGTCCTTCTGCCGCAGCTCGTTCAGGGTCATGGCGCACACCTGCCTTTCGGGGAAAGGGTATGCCGTTCATGTTCAGTTCATGCCGGTATGTGATAATTGATCCGTAAGTGCAGGAATGCGCCCCTCCGGCGATGAATAAAGGAAGCGGGTAAAAGTGTATCCTGCCTGTGATGAGGAGGGTGTAGCTATGCGCCTTGATTGGAAGAGCTGTATGCGCGCAGGCGTTTCGGTAGTGGCGGTGTATCTGGTTATTTCCTACTGGGTGCCGCTGACTGTCGGCGTGGCGAAGCTTGCAGGCGCGGGCATGCCGCTGGTTGTCGGCGGAGCCATCGCGTATGTGGTCAATATTCTGATGCGCTTTTATGGGCGCAATTTCCTTCCCTACAGCAACAAGCCTGCGGTGGATAAGCTCCGCCGTCCCCTGTGCATGCTTCTGGCCTTCGCCACGGTGGTGCTGATGCTGTACTTTGTGGTGCGGATGATCCTGCCCGAGCTGTTCAACGCGCTGGCCATGATTGTGGAACAGCTGCCCGGCGCGCTGGCTAACCTGTACAGGTGGACGGAGCAGAAGCTGGCCGAGGCAGGGCTGCTGGACGAGATGCGTGCAATCCTGCCCGAAACCAGCGTGGACTGGCAGGCTACGGTCAGCAAGGGCGTGAATCTGGTGATCAGCGGCGTGGGCGGCGTGCTGGGCGCAACCTTCTCTGTGATGACCAGTACCTTCTCCATGATTGTGACGCTGTTCCTCGCGCTGGTGATGGCGGTGTACCTGCTGCTGGGCAAGGAAAAGCTGGGCGGCCAGATTCACCGGCTGATCCGGGTGTATCTGGGCGAAAAGGCGGAGCGGAAGATATTCTACTTCCTGAATACCATGGACTCCTGCTTCCACAGCTATATCGTGGGCCAGTGCACGGAAGCGCTGATTCTGGGCTCCCTGTGTATTCTGGGCATGATCGTCTTCGGCTTCCCCTACGCGGTGATGATCGGCACGCTGGTGGGCTTCACAGCCCTGATTCCCATCGCGGGCGCGTATATCGGCGCGGTGGTGGGCGCGTTCATGATCTTTACCGTGGATCCGTTCAAGGCGCTGCTGTTCATCCTGTTCCTGGTGATCCTTCAGCAGTTGGAGGGCAACCTGATCTTCCCACGTGTGGTGGGTCAGTCTATCGGACTGCCTGCGCTGTGGGTGCTTGCGGCTGTGACCGTGGGCGGCGGCGTGGCAGGTGTGGGCGGCATTCTGCTGAGCGTACCGCTGACGGCGACGCTGTACCGGCTGATCAAAAACGACGTGAACAGGCGTACCGAGATCCTGCTTCCGCTGCGGAATATCCCCGGTATACAGGATGATGAACCGGATCAAACGTAAAATGCGGAGCCCTGACGGCGTGGTCGGGGCTCTTTTTCCGGAGGTGCGGGGATGAGGCCTTGTTTTGAGGATCTGCCGTCGTTGGGACGGTATCTGCACGGGGTGCAGGAAAGACGGGAGACGCTGACTGCCTTCCGCCTTGCGGGGCAGATGACGGAGACGCAGCTGCATCAGGCGCTGGACGACATGACGCCTCTGATTCAGCGCAGTTCCCGCAGACTCTGGCGCGAGCGGGAAGGGTATCGGGTTACCATGACCATACAGTACCGGGAGGGCGTCAGGCTGGCCGGCGGGCAGGCACAGACTGAGCAGGAACGTGCGGCGCTGACCCTTGCACGAAGGATTGTGCAGGAGAGAAGCGGGCTGAAGGATATCGCCGCATGGCTTGCGGAGCATGTGACCTATGAGAACCCGCGCCCCGGCTTCCGCCGCTACAGCGAGATTGTGGGCTGCGTGTGCGCGCTGATGGAGGGAAGGGCCAACTGTCAGGGGATCAGCGACGCGATGTATCTGCTGGGCAGTCTTGCCGGGTATGAAATGACGCTGCGGCAGGGGAGAAACGGGCGGGGGAATCACCTGTGGAGCATGGTCAGGGTGGAGGGCGTCTGGTACGCGCTGGACGTGACTCCCTGCGCGGCGCAGGGAGAGGAGATCGTCCTCATGGACGAAAAGTCGGCCCGTGCCCATGGCCTTGTGTGGGAAAACTGGGCTGGGCCAGAGGAATCAGCCGCTGATTGACAAAAAAACTGCTGATTACGCAAAAAGCCTCTACACAAGAGCGCGAAAATGTGGTACAATAAGAAAGCGTTTGGAATCACCTGTTCAACGACTATCTTCAGATAGGAGGAACCAATTCGATGCTCTACACCAAGGAAGTTGAAGAAATGGTATGTGTCGCCAAGGGCCCCAACCACGGCCCCGCGCCCATTCCGGAAGAGGGCAAGTGGATTCAGGCCCGTGAGATCAAGGATATTTCCGGTCTGACCCACGGCATTGGCTGGTGCGCCCCCCAGCAGGGTACCTGCAAGCTGACCCTGAACGTGAAGCAGGGTATCATCCAGGAAGCTCTGGTGGAAACCGTGGGCTGCTCCGGTATGACTCACTCCGCCGCCATGGCCAGCGAGATCCTGCCCGGCAAGACCATCCTGGAGGCGCTGAACACTGACCTCGTGTGCGACGCCATCAACACCGCCATGCGCGAGCTGTTCCTGCAGATCGTGTACGGCCGCACCCAGTCCGCTTTCTCCGACGACGGCCTGCGTATCGGCGCTGGTCTGGAGGACCTGGGCAAGGGTCTGCGCTCTCAGGTCGGCACCATGTACGGCACCCTGGAGAAGGGCCCCCGTTACCTGGAAATGGCTGAGGGCTATGTGCTGAAGCTGGCTCTGGATAAGGATAACCAGATCTGCGGCTATCAGTTCCTGTCTCTGGGCAAGATGATGGACGCCATCAAGAAGGGCATGTCCCCCAACGAAGCCTATGAGAAGAACATCGGCACCTACGGCCGCTTCAAGGCCGAAGACGGCGCGGTCGCCTGGATCGATCCCCGTCATCAGTAATGAAGGAGGTATGTGATAATGGCTCTGTTTGAGAATTACGAAGGCCGCATGCCTCAGCTGCAGCCTGTTCTGGATAAGTACGGCTTCGCCTCCTGGGAGGACCTGAAGGCCTACAATAACTCCAAGGGTGTGGATGGCTACGGCATCACCGAAGGCATCCAGCCCATCTGCTTCGAGAATGCCAAGTGGGCCTACGAGCTGGGCGCCGGCATTGCTCTGAAGAAGGGCGTGAAGACTGCTAAGGAAGCCGCCGTGTGCATCGGCGAAGCCCTGCAGGCCTTCTGCATCCCCGGCTCCGTTGCCGACCAGCGTCAGGTTGGTCTGGGCCACGGCAACCTGGGCGCCATGCTGCTGGACGAAGCCACCGAGTGCTTCGCTTTCCTGGCTGGCCACGAGTCCTTCGCTGCTGCTGAAGGCGCCATCGGCATCGCCCGCAATGCCAACAAGGTTCGCAAGAACCCCCTGCGCGTGATCCTGAACGGCCTGGGCAAGGACGCCGCCATGATCATCAGCCGCATCAACGGCTTCACCTATGTGGAGACCAAGTACGACTACCTGTCTGCCGACGTGAAGGAAGACCATGCCCTGACC
>JAFURI010000023.1 GCA_017471885.1 Clostridia bacterium
CTCCCTTCGACTACAAGAGCCGCGTCTCCATGCGCAAGACCACCAAGATTCAGCCCCAGATCGCGGCGATCCAGAAGAAGTACGCCAAGGATCAGGACAAGATGAATCAGAAGATGAGCGAGCTGTACCGCAAGGAAAAGATCAATCCGCTCTCTTCCTGCCTGCCCATGCTGCTGACCATGCCCATCCTGTTCGCCATGTTCGCCGCCATGCGTATGATGGCCAACGAGCAGGTGATTCAGCAGGCCTTCGCCATCCTGCAGGGCCAGGAGCCCGTTATCGAGGGCTGGCTGTGGATCAAGAACGTATGGATGCCCGACAGCCCCTTCTCTCCCGTGTGGCCTGACCTGACCATGCTGCAGCAGATCCCCGCCGATATGTGGCAGAAGGGCATTGCCGCGCTGGATCCCGCTGTGTGGGAGTCCATCTCCGCCAGCATCGCCGCCGCCACCGGCACCACCATCGACGTGGCCAACTTCTCCGGCAACCTGCAGGGCTACATCACCGCCATCTACAACACCATGGCGCAGATGCCCGGCTATGTGAACCAGGTGGCCAAGATCCCCGGCTTCACCTTCAACCTGATCGTGGCGACCGTGGACGTGTTCAAGAACTTCAACGGCTTCTTCATCCTGCCTCTGGTGGCCGCCGGCTCCCAGCTGCTGATGACCAAGCTGCAGGGCGAACAGCCTGCGCCTGCTGATCCCAAGGATCCCAAGGCTCAGAGCCAGCAGTCCACCAGCAAGTTCATGAAGTGGTTCTTCCCCCTGTTCTCCCTGTGGATCTGCGCGGGCTACAACGCTTCGTTCTCCATCTACTGGGTGGCCAGCAACATTTTTGCCATGGCGCAGACCTATGTCATCAATAAGTACCTTGACATGAAGGAAAAGAAAGCGGAAGTCGCTGCAGAGGGGAAGGTTAAGTAATGAGGAGCTACGAAGCAACCGCCAAGACTACCGAGGAAGCTATTGAAGCCGGTCTGGAGGCGCTGGGCGTATCCATCTCCGACGTGGTGGTGGACATCATCGACGCAGGCAGCAAGGGCCTGTTCGGCCTGTTCGGTTCCCGTCAGGCTAAGGTTCGCCTGACCGTGAAGGAGCAGGAGGACGATCCGCTGGCTGATCTGCTCAAGGACGAGAAGCCCGCCCGTAAGCCCGAGCGCAAGCCTGCCCAGCCCAAGGCTGAGAAGAAGGCCGAGCCCAAGCCCGAGAAGAAGGAAAAGCCCGAGGCTCCCAAGCAGGAGAAGAAGGCCGAAAAGAAGGCTGAGCCCAAGACCGAGGCTCCCAAGGCTGAAGCCGACGAGGCGAAGACCGAGGAAAAGAAGGCCGAGAAGAAGCTTGAGGAAAAGAAGGAGCGCAAGCCCCGTCAGCCCCGCAAGAAGGCTCCCAAGGCCGAGGGTGAGAAGAGCGAGAAGGCGGAGAAGACCGAAGAGAAGAAGCCCCTGCCTCCCAAGGCTCCTGCCAAGCCCATCGAGAAGCCCGTGGTCACCATGATCCCCAACGAGGAGGTCACGGCTGATTCCGCCGCCGGCAAGGCGCAGTCCTTCCTGAAGGAACTGACCCACCTGATGGGTGTGGACGTGACTGTGGACGTGGGCAACGATACCGAAGGCAACGTCTTTGTGAAGATGACCGGCGACACGCTGGGTATCCTGATCGGCCGCCGCGGCGAGACGCTGGACGCCCTGCAGTACCTGACCAGCCTGAAGGTGAACCGCGGTCAGGAGGGCTATACCCGCGTGACGCTGGATACCGAGAACTATCGCGCCAAGCGTGAGGATACGCTGGTTCGTCTGGCCAACCGCATGGCCAACCGTGCCGTGAAGACCGGCCGCAAGGTTTCCCTTGAGCCCATGAACCCCTACGAGCGCCGGATCATCCACAGCGCGCTGCAGGCCAACGAGGCTGTGGACACCCACTCCGAGGGCGACGAACCCAACCGTCACGTTGTCATCACCCTCCGCAAGTAAGCCCGGAGGAATAGTCAAAGCCTGCACTTCGGTGCAGGCTTTTTCTCAAAGAGGTGATCCTGATCATGAGCAAGGTCAAGCTTTCTGTCATCTCCAGCTGGCATTACGCCAAGCTGGTGTTCCGCAGCGTGCTGCTGCTGGCGGCGGCGGGCGTATACATTATCCACCGTACGCAGGGCGGCAGCGGTAACGACCTGCAGGAGTACAAGCCCTTCCTGCTGTTCCTGTGGGGGATTTTCGCCCTGTCGCTGACGCTGCGCTTCTTTCCGTCGCCCACGGAGAGCATGGGCTGCCAGAAGCAGTTTGCGAAGAATTTCCATCCGATTCCGGCGGGCAAGCATGGGTTTGTGAAGCCCCGCCGTCACGGAACGCTGATGGTGGCTGCCTCGTGGGTTGCCCTCAACGGCGTGATCGGGCTGATCTACTTCCTCGGCTGGATCGACAAGGGCATTCTGATCCTGATCTCGCTGGCCTACGCCGTGTGCGACATGATCTGCATCCTGTTCTTCTGCCCCTTTCAAACGTGGATGATGCAGAACAAGTGCTGCAACACCTGCCGTATCTACAACTGGGACTATGCCATGATGTTTACACCCCTGCTCTTTGTGGGAGGCTTCTGGGCATGGAGCCTGCTGGGGCTGTCGCTTGTGCTGATGCTGCGCTGGGAGATCACCTTCTTCCGGCATCCGGAGCGTTTCCTGGAATCCTGTAACGACAGCCTTGCGTGCCGCAACTGTCAGGAAAAGCTTTGCAGCCACAAAAAGCAGCTGCAGCGTCTGCTGAAGGAGCTGAGGCGATGAACCGTCGGATTCTGATTGTGGGCTGTCCGGGCAGCGGCAAGAGCACCTTCGCTCGCCGTCTGGCTGAGAAGACCGGGCTGCCGCTCTGTCATCTGGACGCCATCTACTGGCGCGAAGACCGCACATACCTGACCCAGGATGAGCTGATCGAGCGTCTGCTGCCCGTCATGGAGGGGGAAAGCTGGATCATCGATGGCAACTATAACGCCACCATGGCGCTGCGGGTCAGCTATTGCAATGAAGTAATCATGCTGGATTACCCGGTGGAGGTCTGCCTTGAAGGCGTTCGGGCGCGCATTGGCACGGCTCGGCCTGATATGCCCTGGGTGGAGACGCAGGAGGATCCGGAGTTCATGGACTTCATCCGCGCTTATCCCGGGCAGAGCCGGCCCAAAGTGTTTGCGCTGATGGCGCAGCATCCGGACAAGGTGTTCACGGTGTTCAGGACCCGCGAGGAAGCGGATGCGTATCTCGACAGGCAATAAAAGGATCCGCAGACAAGCGTCTGCGGATCCTTTTTACATATCATTCAAGATTTTCGAACATGTCGCCGCCCTTTACGTCAGGGCCCACAAGGGTGTGATATAGGCCGAACAGCGCGTTGTCATATTCGCCGTGATCCCGTACAAACCAGCCGCGGTTCTGCTGCGAGGCGTGGCACTGGAAGGCGTCTGCGGCAATCTCAAGGGCTGTTCTGCCGTCGAAGAAATCCAGCGGGGAGGTCCAGTCCATCTCGATCATGTTCTCTTCATACAGATGAACGTAGACCTTGGGGATCTCCCACAGGCCGTATTCCTTGTAAGAGGAGGAATACTTGCTGGGATCATTGGCATAGGGGATGGACTTGGTTGCGGCCCATGCCACGGTTTTGTGAACGCCGTGACCGTACTCGCCGTTGAAATCGTGGGTGACCACCACGTCCGGCTTGTATTTGCGGTACTGCTCGGTGATATAGGCCAGAATCTTTTCCTTGCCCCACTTTTCCATCACCACGTTCATCCGCAGACCGATCACGTCCGGGAAGGTGCCGATTTCGGGATAAATCCGTACGCCGCACATCCACAGGGAGTTCAGCAGCTCGTGGCGGCGGTAGTTCATGTGAGGCGTGGTGCACACCACCAGCACATCCTTGTGCAATTCGCCCGCATAATAGGGCAGCAGACCGCCAAACCACAGCACCTCGTCGTCAGGGTGGCCATGGATAAGCATCATGTCCACCTTTTCCGGCGGATCCTGCCAGATCTGGAAGTCATCCGGCGGCGTGCCGGGCGTGATGACCCGCAGGTCGTTGATCAGCAGCGAATGGTGCTTCGTCCTGGGATTGGCGTGGGATATGCGAACCTCGGTTTCACCCTGCAGATCATAATACTGGGCGAAATGCCTGGGGTCGTGCACGCCCATGCTGATCCATCCGCCCTTGCCGTCGGGCTTTTCCAGCTCGATGGCTTCGGGGGCGTTGCGCCAGTTGATCAGCACGCCGCCCAGGGTTTTTCCTTCGGGGGCGGTGATGGTCAGGCTGCTGACGCCGCCCTTCACCTTCGATTCCCAGATGGTCTTGTACTTGCCGTCACGCAGGATATCCACATGATCGCCGCTGGCACTGCCGTTGAGCAGCACCTGCTGGGTGATATCTTCAGCCATGGGCAGATCGGTGGGGGAAGCTGCGTCCGTGGCCGTGGCAACGTCCGTGGCTGTGGCCAGATCAGAGGGCGTTGCATCCGCAAGGGCGAGGACGGGAAGCAGGCAGAGGCACAGGAGCAGCAGGAGACGTTTCATAGAAAAGGGTCACCTCGATATGTTCTCGGGAGTAGCTTTACTGGTCAAAGGGAATGTAGGTGCGGGTCTCAAACATCTTGAGGATGGTGGCGTACCGGGGGTGATCACGCCAGCCGAAGCCGGTGGACTGATAGCCCTCGGAAATCACCTGGCAGCCGGGCACGGCGGCCTTGAAGGCGTCGATCTGATCCTGCGTCAGGTTGGGATTGCTGTGAATCCATAGCCGCTCCAGCGCCTGATTGCCGTACAGAGGGGTCAGGTCGGTGATATTGTTGTGGCACAGGTTCAGGTCCTTCAGGTTGGGCTTGTTGGCAAGGGGCGTCAGATCCGTGATGTTCTGCATGAACATTTCCACATACTCCAGCTGATCCAGATTGGTCAGCGGAGTCAGATCGGTAATGCGCTTCTTGCTGTCGATGATGATGATTACCTTCAGATCCGGCCAGTTGGTCAGGAAGGAGAGATCGTTCACGTTGTTGTGGCCCAGATCAATGGCCTGCAGGTTTTCGCAGTATTTGAGGGGCTCCATCTGCTTGGAGGTGTAGCGGGGATCCTGACGGCCCTTCATGGTGGAGAAGGCGGTAACGTCCGTGCGGATCTTGTAGCTGTCGATGCGCACCGTCCATTCAAAGTCGGTATCAGGCTTGGCGGCGAGAATCTTCTCCATGTCCTTGACGGTGATGGGCTGGTTGTACATCACCACATGCTCCAGATGGGGCAGGCAGGTAAAGCCGTTGAGCAGCTGGGTTGCGCCCACCTTGCCGGGCTTCATGCTGTCCAGATTAAAATCCACCGTATCCTGCGGCACCTTCGCCTTGCCGAAGGGAATCTGGCACTGGAAGGTCAGGTCGGGGCGGCCTGTCATGAGCTTGGCGATTTCCGTAGCGTTGATGGACACGCCGTCCAGACTGACTACGGAGCCCGCAGGCAGCTCCTCGATGGACTTGAGGGCCTTTTCTACCTGATACTTGGTGATGCGGGGCCACTTGTCCTTCATCTGATAAACGTCGGCACAGGCGGTGCCTGCCGCAAGGCAGAAAATCAGCAGCATGCAGAGAAAACGCCGGAACATACCATCGCCCCTTTCGCTTTATTCAGCGCTGTTGACCGTGGTGGCGAAGTAGATGATATCGCCCACGGGACGGTACTTGGTCTCGGGAGAATTGATGCGGTTTCCGCACAGCCACAGGGTGGAGGAGCTGCCGCCGTCCAGATTGTAGGCCTGCTGAACGCCTTTCTGTTCCAGCAGCTCCACAACCTGAGCCAGGGACAGGCCCTTCTGACCTTCCTGCTCCGGGCCTTCGCACATGAAGATCATGTACTCCAGCGGGCCCATCTGGCAGATGGCGGTGCGCTGGGCGGGGGTGGGAGCGCCGCAGCTGACCTTTTTGCGATAGTCGAACTTCTGGGTCACGCCGTCAATGATCAGCGCCGGGCCGAAGCAGAAGGCTTCGCGCAGACCCGCGCCGGAATCGCGGTAGCTTTCCCATTCAGGGCGGGTGTTCCTGGTCAGGAAGACGAAGTCGCCCTGCTCGTTGATGATCAGCGTATCGCGGGCGCGCTCAGGCTGCTGGCGGAGGATTTCGCCGCCGCGCACCACCACGCCTTTGGAGTGATAGCTGAAAAAGTCGCCGTTGATGGCCAGCACTGCGTTGTTCTCCTCCGCCATGACGTTGACGGGACGGCGGGTCTTGGAGGGGTAAGCAGCCGAGAGCGCCGTGCGCAGCTGGGATACGTCGGTGAGCTTCACATAGGTATAGTAGACGTTGGTATCAAACGCCCGGTCCTTCTCAATGCGGATGGACAGGGAGCTGTCGTCGTAGCTCAGGCCATCCTCGCTCAGGGCGGAGAGCACAGGAGCATAGGGGGCCGCACCGCCCGCAGGCAGGGAATCGGCAGAGGCTGCGGAAAAGCACGTCAGCACAAGCAGCAGCAGGAGCAAAAAGCGTTTCATGGGGAGAATCATCCTTCCTCAGCGCCGTCGCCGGCGGGCAATGCAAAGCGCTCCGTCAGATCTGCTGCACGGAGCTGGTGGTCGGCGGAGGGATATTCCGCCTGCTATGCATAAACAGAATTATACCATACAGGCATCCAAAACGCAACCTGCGCGGACTCACTTTGCCCGGGCGGATTGCAGGGAAAAGGCAAAAACCCCTTGCATTTTCCGCGCAGATAGGGTATACTGTTTTAGCCGCGATGAAGATTGGGTCCCGTGCGATCCTTCGGCGTGAACCCGGTCAGGTCCTGACGGAAGCAGCCGTAAGCGTTTGCTGGATGTGCTGCGGGGTCGCCCAGTCTGAGCGGTTTTTTTGTACCCTTTTTGTTCTTTTCCGCACGCACGGGTGTACATCGGGGCGGAATTGGTTATAATATGAAAGCATCTGGCTTTGCAGCCGGATGCTTTTGCTATATGGAAATGAAAGGAAAAAGCTGTAATGAGCAGGCGTGGGGCAGCGCGTTTGCTGCGGAGGAGGTGCAATGTCCGGGGGATCCCTTTGTGAAAAAATGGGTAAAAAAAGAACACTGTCGGCAATGTCCACCAAAACAGAGTGAAATCTTCGGTAAAATTTCGTCGCTCATATGCTGGTACTTTTTCCGCTCTTGTGGTATAATATCAGAACGAAAGGTATTGCTGCATGGAAGCGCGGTAATACGGATGAAAAAGAGACCTGAAGTGAATGTCGGCTCCATTTATGCACAGGAGACATGCCCCGGGGTGCAGCGCGCAGGCCTGCGGCATGGGAAGCACGTCACGGATGGAACGAGACCGGCGTGAGTCCGGTTGATATAGCGGCAGGCTGTTTTAGCCTGACGTTGGTTCTCTTGTTATCAAATCAGACGCAAATCGCAAGCGAAAGGAGGCCTTCCGTGAACCCGAGAATTCAAGGCAACCCGCCCGGCAAGCTGCGCATCATCCCGCTTGGCGGCGTGGAAGAGATTGGCAAGAACATGACGGTCTTCGAATACGAAGACGATATCGTGGTGGTGGACTGCGGCAGCATCTTCCCCAAGGAGGATATGCTGGGCGTCGATCTGGTGATCCCGGACGTGAGCTATTTGGCTGCAAAGAGCAAGAACGTCCGCGGTTACCTGTTTACCCATGGCCACGAGGATCATATCGGCGCAACGCCGTACATTCTGCGTCAGGTGCCTGCGCCGCTCTACGGCAGCAAGCTGACCATGGCACTGGTAGATCTGAAGCTGAAGGAGCATCGCATTCCCAACATCCCCCTGCATGTGGTGCAGCCCCGGCAGGAGGTTCAGCTGGGCAAGTTTACCGCACGGTTCATTCATGTGAGCCACTCCATCGCCGGCGCGTGCGCCATCGCGCTGACCTGCCCTGCAGGTACCGTGGTGGTGACGGGCGACTTCAAGATCGACTATACCCCCATTGACGGACATGTGACGGATCTTGCCACCTTCGCCGAGCTGGGCGAAAGGGGCGTGCTGGCCATGCTGTGCGAATCCACCAACGTGGAGCGCGAGGGCCACACCATGAGCGAGATGAAGGTGGGCGCCACCTTTGAGACCATGCTGCGCGACGCCAAGGGCCGCGTCATCGTGGCCATGTTCGCCAGCAACATTCACCGCATGCAGATGGTCATCGACCACGCCATCCGCTACGGCCGAAGGGTGTGCTTCATCGGCCGCAGCATGGTCAACGTCAGCCGCGTGGCCATGCAGATCGGCGAACTGCACATCCCCGAGGAATGCCTCATTGATATGGACAGCCTTGACCAGTATCCGGACGACGAGATTCTGGTCATGACTACCGGCAGTCAGGGCGAGCCCATGGCAGGCCTGACCCGGATGGCCTACTCCGAGCATCGCAAGCTGCAGATCCGCCAGAGCGATATGGTCATCATCTCCGCCACGCCCATTCCCGGCAATGAGAAGTTCATCTCCCGCGTTATCAACCAGCTGTACCGCTGCGGTGCGCAGGTGGTGTACGAGAAGATGGCGGAGGTGCACGTGTCCGGCCACGCCCGTCAGGAGGAGCTGAAGCTGATGCATGCGCTGGTGAAGCCTCAGTACTTCATCCCCGTGCACGGCGAGTACCGTATGCTGTGGCAGCATGCTGAGCTGGCTGAATCCATGGGCATGCCCACCAAGAATATCATCATCCCTGAGGTCGGTCAGGTGATCGAAATGAACGCCGAGACCTGCAATCTGGGTGAGCAGGTACCCACCGGCACGGTACTGGTGGACGGTCTGGGCGTGGGCGACGTGGGCAATGTGGTGCTGCGCGACCGCAAGCATCTGAGCCAGGACGGCCTGATCATCGTGGTCATGGCCATCAACCGCGACGAGTGCAGGCTGATTTCCGGCCCGGATATCATCAGCCGCGGCTTCATCTATGTGCGCGAGAACGAGGACATCATCGAGAATACCCGCGACGTGGTGCGGCAGATTCTGGCCTCCAGCAGCCTTGCCGGCGAGGACTGGCCGCAGCTGAAGAACCGCATCAAGGACGAGCTGCACCGCTTCATCTTTGAGAAGATCAAGCGTAATCCGATGATTCTGCCGATTATTCTTGACGTGTAACAAGGAATTGGCAGGCATAGCCAAGAATGAAAAAGGGAGGCTTGTTGAAGGCCGCCCTTTTTCTGCTGATTGAAAGAAAAACAGCAGATGATCCGTTATAGCAAATGAAAGGCAGGAGAAACTGACGATGGAATACAGCGCAGCCCACAACCTGGCCCGTGCCATCCGGGACAGCGAGGAATACCGTACCTACCACAGCCTGAAGGACGAGGTCATGGGCGATGAGACCACCGCCGCCCTCATCCGCGAATACAAGAAGCTGCAGGTGTCCCTGCAGATGGCCGCCATGTCCGGTCAGCAGCCCGGCAGCGAGGATATGCAGCGCTTTTCCGGCATTTCCACGCTGCTGTTCGGCAATCAGGACGTAAGCCAGTATCTGCTGGCTGAAATGCGGCTGCAGCAGGCGCTGGCGGATATTTTCAAGATCATCACCGACGCTGCGGATATCGATCTGGGCCTGCCGGGCGTCAACTGATATTCTCCCGTAAAGGAGGAGGCTTTCCTTGAAAAAGAACAGGCGCAACTATACCTACCGCTCCATGCGCGACGAGCGCGAGTACGGCCCCTACTGGTATTCGGGGCTGTGGCGGCTGATCCGTCCGGTGATGGTGGGGCTGGTATCGCTGATTGTGGTGCTGGGCCTGCTGGGCAGCGGCTGGAATATGATTTACAGCAATTACCTTGCCCCGGCGGATGAAAGCGACCGTACGGACGTGTCCTTTACCGTGGAGAGCGGCCAGAGCCTGACCCGCGTGGCCAACAATCTGGAGGCGGCGGGGCTGATCCGCAACCGCAGCGTGTTCAAGTACTACTGCGACTTTGCAGGCATGGGCCAGAAAATTCAGGCGGGCAGCTATGTGCTCAACCGCACCATGAGCATGTCTCAAATTGCGGATCAATTGACCCGCGGCGACGGCAACCCCATCGTGCGCAACGTCACGCTCATCCCCGGCTGGACCATCGAGGACTTTGCCGCAAAGCTGGAGGCGGACGGCGTGATTGCGGATAAGGAGAGCTTCCTGTCCCTGTGCCGCACGGGTGAAAGCTTCAGCGATTATTACTACATCAACAACGTGCTGAATTCGTCCGGCGTTGGGCAGCGCAAATACGTGCTGGAGGGCTATCTGGCCCCCAATACCTACGAGGTGTACACCAACGCCACGGAGTCGGATATCATCCGCAAGCTCCTCTCCCAGACGGAGCGGGCCTTCCCGGCGGATTATCAGGACAGGGCGGAGGAAATGGGCTACACCATGGATCAGATGCTGACGCTGGCCTCCATGATCGAGAAGGAAGCCGGCTCGGAGGATATGACCCGGGTGTCCGCCGTGTTCCACAACCGCCTCAAGGCCGGCATGAAGCTGCAGAGCGACGTGACCATCCACTATGTGACGGGCGTACTCAAGATGTCGCTGGATAATCAGGATCTGGCGCTGAACAGCCCCTACAATACCTATCAGATCACGGGGCTGCCGCTGGGCCCGGTGTGCAATCCCTCGGAGGAGGCCATCGCCGCGGCTCTGTATCCGGACGAAACCTATGTGGCGGAGAACTACCTGTACTTCTGCGCCAAGGATCCGGAGAGCGGGGAGCTGCATTTCTCCAAGACGCTGAAGGAGCATGAGCAGGCGGTGGCGATCTATGCGCCGCTGTGGCAGAAGTACGACGAAGAGAGAGGTATCCAGTAATAGTATGACTGTACGCAGGAAGCCGGAGCTGCTCTGCCCCGCAGGCAGCATGGAGGCGCTGCGCACCGCGCTGCACTTCGGCGCGGATGCGGTGTACGGCGGCATGAAGGCCTACGGCCTGAGGGCCTTTGCAGGCAATTTTGATGAAGAGCAGCTGCGGGAAGCGGTGGAGCTTGTTCACAGCAGGGGGAAGAAATTCTACCTGACTATGAACATTATGCCCTTTGACGATCAGCTGGAGGGCTTTGTGCAGGCGGCGAAGACCGCCCATGCCATAGGCGTGGATGCAGCCATTGTGACGGATATCGGCGCGATCGTGACGCTGCGGGAGCAGGTGCCGGGTCTGGCGCTGCACGTCAGCACACAGGCCAGCACGGTAAACACCCCTGCGGTGAAGCATTATCAGCAGCTGGGCTGTGAGCGGGTGATTCTTGCCCGGGAGGTGGGGCTGGAACGCATCAGCGCCATGACCTCTCAGCTGGAGGGTATGGAGATTGAGACCTTCGTGCACGGCGCCAGCTGCGTGGCCTATTCAGGCCGGTGTCTGCTGTCCTCGGCGCTGACCGGGCGCAGCGGCAATCAGGGCGCGTGTGCGCAGCCCTGCCGCTGGCAGTACGCTGTGATGGAGATGAAGCGCCCCGGGGAGTATCTGCCCGTGTGCGAGGACGCTAACGGTACCTATATCTTCTCAGCAAAAGATCTGAATCTGATGCCCATTCTGCCTGAACTGGTGAATGCCGGCGTGGCCTCCCTGAAGATTGAGGGCCGTATGAAGACCGAGTACTATGTGGCGGTAGTGACCGGCGCATACCGCAGGGCCATCGACCTGCTGTGGGAAAGCGAGGACAGGTTCCGTCAGGAGCTGCCCACGCTGATGGCGGAGCTGGCCTGTGCCAGCCACCGGGAGAGCGATACCGGCTTCATGCTGGGCGCGCCCGAGGTACCCGGCGGCGCGGAGGGCTTCCATCAGGAGCGGGAGTATATCGGCAGGGTGATGGAGGATGCGGCTGCGGATGAAGGCGCGCGCATTCTGCTGAAGAACCGCTTCTATGCCGGCGACCGGCTGGAGGTGATGACCTCCGGGGGGGTGCTTTCGGCGGAGGCGAAGCCCTTCCTGCGGGAGAAGACCGGCGAAATCCTTGATACGCTGGGCGTGGCGGGGGAGATCATCCGCATGCAGCTGCCCTTCCCGGTACAGGCCGGAGATATGCTCCGTGGCCCGGTGCGCAATCATCGGCGCTGACATTGTTAATAAGTTACCAAGGCATAATCATTGTCATGCGGTACGATGTGTGCTATAATCATTAGTTGTGATTAACATCGTGCTTGTACAGCCGGATGCATATAAGGAGGATACAGACCATGGCAGGCTATGTTTCGGACGCGGTTATCCGCCGTCTGCCGGGTTACTACCGTCACCTGCGGGAGCTGGAAGCCGCAGGCGTTACGCAGATTTCGTCTCAGGAGCTGGGAAGGCGCATGCAGCTGACCCCCAGCCAGATCCGTCAGGATATCAACTGCTTCGGCGGTTTCGGCCGTCAGGGCTACGGGTATAAGGTATCCGAGCTCAAGGGGCATATCGGCGATATTCTCGGCCTGGACCGCATTCACAGGGTGATCATCGTGGGCGCAGGCAATATCGGCGCAGCTGTGGCCAACTATCCCACCTTCTCCCGGGAAGGTTTTGAAACCCAGGCCATCTTTGACGTGGAGGAGAGCAAGATCGGCAAAACCATGAACGGCGTGACCGTGCGTCACATGGACGATCTGGAGGAGTATCTGGCGGCCAATCCGGCGGACATCGCCGTGCTGGCTCTGCCCGCAGGCGTGGCGCAGGATACGCTGGACCGCCTCTATGAGAGCGGCGTGCGCGCGGTATGGAACTTCGCGCCCACCGATCTGAATCATTCCGACGATATGATCGTGGTCAATGTGCATCTGAGCGACAGCTTGCAGATTCTTTCCTACAGGATGGCGCATCGGGATCAGGATTAATCCCCGTCCCCCTGCGCCCGGCGACAGGAGGATATACGGTCAATGGATCAGAAAAACACGGACCGGCGGGTGAAGCGCAGCGAGCGCGCAGTCCCGGTCTATGAGGGCAAGGGCGAGAGCATCCGCCCCCGGAGCAGCGACGACGCGTCTGTACGCCGCCCGGCAGTGGTCAAGGCCGCCATGCCCGGAAAAACACCCCGGCAGCCCAAGGGCCGCTCGGAGGAGCTGCAGGAGCGCCTGCGCTACGGCCAGACCGGTCAGCGTCAGCCCCAGCGCCCCTCGCAGGGCAGCGGACGGCGGGAATACCGGGAAACTATGTATGATGACTTCGACGCCTATGCCGACGTGCGCAGACCCGAGAAGAAGCGCCGCAGGAAAAAGGATCCCCACCGGGGGCTGTGGCTGATGGTCATCCTCCTGTGCGTGGGCTGCATGGCGGTGCTGGGCGTGCTTGTAATGCCCCAGCTGCTGGGCCTGCACATTCCCGGTCTGCCCAGCTTTGCCTTCGCCAACGGCAGCATCCTGACGCTGGATCAGGCGGAGTACGAGCAGTACCGCCGTTACCGCCAGTATATGGATACCGACGCCATCTACCCCGGCGTGTACGTCGACGGCGTGCATGTGGGCGGCATGACGGTGGAGGAAGCAGAGAACGCTGTGTGGCTGGTGGGCGCGCAGGGCGGCGGAGCGTTTTCCGTGACGGTGAACGTGGGCAACGGCAGCTGGATCATTGATTCCACGCAGGTGCCCATGGTACGCAACGTGGAGGAAATGGTGCAGCAGGCCTATGCCTGCGGACGGGAGAACACCACCTCCATCCGCGGCACAAGGGTCACGCCCTTTCAGGAGCGTCTTAATACCGCCATGAACATGCGCACCAATCCTGTCTCCCTGTCCACGGAGCTGACCTACGACCGCACGGCTGTGCGGCAGCTGACGGACAGCATCGCGGCCTACGTCAACCGGGATCCGGTCAATGCGTCGGTGGCGAGCTTTGACTTCAACAGCCGTTCCTTTACCTTCAACAGTGATACTCCCGGCGCCTATATTGATCCGGAAAGCCTGTATCAGCAGGTGACGGCGAAGATCGACGCAGGGGAGGTCAACGCGGTAATCACCGTGGAGCCGGAGAAGATTCTGGCGCAGGTGACCAAGGCGGAGCTGATGAACAGCTTCCGCAAGGTATCCAGCTATACCACGGATACGACCTCCAACTCCAACCGCAATACCAATATCCGCCTGTCGGCGGAGGCCATCAACGGCACCACCGTGCTGCCGGGAGAAACCTTCTCCTTCAACAAGGCCACGGGAGAGCGCACCGCAGCCAAGGGCTATCTGCCGGCTGCAGCTATCGCAGGCGGACAGAGCGTGGATGAAATCGGCGGCGGCGTGTGCCAGACCAGCTCCACGCTGTTCAACGCGGTGGCGCGGGCGGATCTGGAGATTGTGTACCGCAGCCCCCATGCATGGCCCTCCAACTATGTGGACAAGGGCATGGACGCGACGGTGAACTGGCCCAACCTGGACTTCAAGTTCAGGAACGATACGGACTGGCCGGTCTTCATCGTATCGTACTACAAGAACCGCAAGGTGACGGTGGAAATCTACGGCATGGGCCTGAATGACGGCATGACCATCGATCTGGAGAGCGAGGTCATCCGCACCATCGAAGCGCCGTCGGATATCAAGTATGAGCAGAATCCCCAGCTGGCTCCCGGTACCCAGAAGGAGACCGTCAAGGCACGCAAGGGCTATGAGGTGGTCACCTATCAGGTGTGGTACCACAATGGCAAGGAAGTGGACAGAATCCAGCTGTGTAAGTCCACCTACAAGGCCTATCAGGCCGTGGTGGAGTACAATTAACCGCATGAAAAACGCGCCATGTCTTCGCAGGAAGACATGGCGCGTTTTCTGTATGGATCAGGGGGTCAGGTCAATCCACATGGCGGGACGGACGGCGTTATCTTTGGCATTTATGGTGTCGCCGCTTTTCAGGACGCCGCCGAGAAAGTTCACGCGTGCGATGCTGCAGGAGTCCATTCCCGGCGTACGAAGCCACCAGACGCAATAGAGGCATGGATTTTTGGTACTGGGAGTCCAGTCAACGCCCTGCAGCACGGCATAAGCGGTAGGCTCGCAGGACATAGAGCTGTTTGTGGGAAGATACTTTTCCACTTCCGGGATGCTCAGCAGGAAAAGCTTATCCTGCGTGGCGCTGCCCGCGTTGACGGAAGGAAAGGATGGATTCTTGTCAGCGGGTACCGTTACTGTGGGGATCATAGCCTGCTCGCTGTCGGTAAAGGCGGCGGAGAAAAAGTCGTCGTTCAGCCATGCGCGCAGGGTGCAGTCCTCCCACACAGCGCCGGTCCACTTATCGTTGTAGGGCTTGCTGTCAAGCGCATAGCGGCTGATAACCAGCAGACGGTCGTCCTGCCTGTCCAGCACCAGCCACTCGATGGGCTCCGGGCCATTGACCGGATTACCGTCCTGCTCGCAGGAGCCGAAAACGATATAGCTGCCGACGGCGGCTGAATCTGCCGGGCCTGCGCCTTCGGCGGTACAGAAAGCGGCAGCTGTCAGCATGAGCAGGAGCATAAGGGACAGACGGAAGAAAAAGCTGCGAGTGCGCATTCAGGACATCCTCCTGACGTTCATTTTTTGAGTGCCTTGCAGGTCGTATCAGTCCGTAGCCTTGGCTACGTCGCGGTGGACGATCTGCAGCATCAGGGTCTTTTCGTCCGCGTCCCAGAGGGTTTCAGCGCCCAGCGCCTTCTCCAGCAGGGTGGGGCCGCACAGAGGAGAAGCCTCGTACAGCAGGAAATCCTCCTCTGTCAGGGGGATGGTTTCGCCCTCCACCGTACAGGCAAGGCCGTCGGCGGCAATCAGCACCTCATAGCCCTCTGCCAGCAGCTGATAGGTGCCGTCCATGCTCATGGTGAAGCTCCAGTCCTCCGTGCAGGCGGCAAGGTCGATCAGATCCAGATACAGCCTGTCTTCCGCATCCAGCCACAGCCGGGGCTCCACGCGCACGGTCACGCCGTCCTGCTGCTGCAGATAGGTCAGCTTCTCGCCGCTGTCGTTCAGCACCACGGACACGCCCACGGCGGCGGTCATGGCAGGAGAGGCGACGGGCGCTGAGGTGGGTTCAGCCGTGGGCACGGCGGCTTCAGGCTCGGATTCCGGCGGAACGATGGTGGGCTCGGCGGAGGGCTCTGCAGTAGGAGCCTGCGTGGGGCCGGGGGTGGCGGTGGGCTGAGGCACGGCGGTCATATCAGGATTGGGCGCTGCGCTGGGATTCTCAAACAGGTGAGTCTGGGTAGCGTCGCCAGCAATACCGTCCGCACCCAGTCCGTTGGCCTTCTGGAAGGCCTTCACGGCGTTGTAGGTCTGACGGCCGTACACGCCGTCGTCGTCGCCCTGGGACAGGTAGCCCAGCTCAATCAGACGCTGCTGCAGCTTCTTCACTTTTTCGCCGCGGCTGTTCATCTTCAGGTTGGAATAAGCGCGGTTGGGGGTGATGGTAGCCTCGGGTGCGGCGGTGGCGGCAGCAGCCGGGGCGGGCGTAACGTCGCCGGAGACGGCCTGCGTGCCTTCAGGAACAACCTCCACCACGGCGGGTACAGGGGTGAAGGTAGGCACGGGCGTTTCCTGAGGCGGCACGGTGCTCTGCACGGAGGTGGCAAAGGTCAGGGACATGTACAGCATCAGCGTTTTGAGAAAATCCATGGTCGCGTCTCCTTTCGGCTTGCAGACGTTATCGCCTGCCATGGGGAAGGGATCTATCCTCAACCGGGCGGGCCGGCATATGATCGGATGCATCTATTATACGCCAACTTTTCTCCGAATACAATCAAAACCCGATGGCGAAATGCAATAATCCATGAAGATTTACAGGTTAATTTGCTTTTCCTTCATGTTTATGGTATGATTGGAGCAATGCGGGCAGGAGTCCGCAGGCGCGCGGGAAGGCTGGTCCCGGCGCACAGCGTATGGAGGATGGAATCATGCCCAAGTATATGCCGGAGGAGGCCGTCAAGCACCTGGAGCGCTTTGACCTGAATGGCCGGGTAACCTCCGTGGAACGATATGGCTGCGGTCATATCAACGATACATTCATGGTGAGCGTCTGTGAGGAGGATGCGCAGCGGGAGCAGCGCTATATCCTGCAGCGGCTGAGCCCTGTGGCCTTCCATGAGCCGGAAAAGCTGATGGAGAACGTTTCTCGCGTGACGGCCTACATGAAGGACGTGGTTGCCCGCCGCGGCGGCGATCCCGCCAGGGAGACGCTGGTCGTCGTGCCTGCGAAGGATGGAGGCAACTACATTCTGGATGCGGACGGCAGCTGCTGGCGCATGTACCTGTTCATTGAGGATACGTTTACCTGCCAGCAGGCAGAGAATACGGACGTGTTCCGTGAGTCCGGCCGTGCCTTCGGCGCGTTCCAGCGGGTTCTGGCGGATTATCCCGCCGCCACCCTGCATGAGACGATCCCCAACTTCCACCACACGGTGAAGCGCTTTGAGGCGCTGGAAGCCGCCATCGCCGGGAATGCGGCGGGCCGGGCTGATTCCGTGCGGGAGGAGATTACCTTTGCCCTTGAGCGAAAGGCGCGTACCTCCGCCCTGCTGGACGGCCTTGAAAAGGGCGAGCTGCCTCTGCGGGTAACCCACAACGACACCAAGCTCAACAATGTGCTGATGGACGCAAGAACTGGCAAGGCCCTGTGCGTGGTGGATCTGGACACGGTGATGCCGGGCCTGTGCGCCTACGACTTCGGCGACGCCATCCGCTTCGGCGCGAATACCGCCGCAGAGGACGAGAGCGATCTGGAGAAGATCCATTTTAGCATGGAGATGTTCCGCGCCTACTGCGAGGGATATCTGGGCGAGGTGGGCGATATGCTGACGGAGAATGAAATCCGTACCCTGCCTCTGGGTGCATGGATGATGACCTACGAGGTGGGCATCCGCTTCCTGACGGACTACCTGAACGGCGACGTATACTTCCATGTAGCCTATCCTGAACACAATCTGGTGCGCGCCCGCAATCAGTTCGCCCTGCTCAAGGACATGGAGCGGAACGAGCAGGCCATGCAGGCCGCCGTGGCGGAATGGCTGACGCGCTGACAAGGAGGATGCAAAATCATGAAAGAACCGATTCTGCTGATCATGGCGGCAGGTATGGGCAGCCGGTACGGCGGCCTGAAGCAAATGGATCCCATCGGCCCTGACGGCGAGGTGATCCTGCATTACAGCATCTTCGATGCGAAGCGCGCGGGCTTCAAGCGCGTGATTTTCCTGATCAAGTATGAGATCGAGGAGGATTTCAAGCGACTGGTGGGCAGCAAGGTGGAGCCTCACATGGAGGTGAAGTATGCCTACCAGCAGCTGGATAAGATTCCTGCGCCCTTTACCGTGCCCGAGGGCCGCGTGAAGCCCTGGGGCACCGGCCATGCGGTTTTGTGCTGCAAGGAGTACATCGACGCGCCCTTCCTGGTCATCAATGCGGACGACTACTACGGCGTGGGCGCCTTCAAGACCGCCTATAACGCGCTGTGCGGACGCGAGGACAGCGACAGGCAGAACTGGATGATGGTGGGCTACCGGCTCCGCAACACTACGACTGACAACGGCCATGTGGCCCGCGGCGTATGTGAGGTGGGGGAGGACGGTCTGCTCCGGAGCATCTGCGAGCGTACGCACATCATCAAGACCTGCGACGGCGCGCTGTTCACCGAGGATGGAAAGCACTACGAGCTTCTGCCTGAGGATACGCTGGTGAGCATGAATATGTTCGGCTTCACCCCCTCTCTGGCGGAGGAGCTGGAGAAGGGTTTCCCGGCCTTCCTGGAGAAGACCATGGCGGAAAATCCCCTGAAGGGTGAGTACTTCCTGCCCACGGTGGTAGGCAATCAGCTGCACAAGGGCGAGGCGACCGTGGAGGTGCTGCCCAGCCCCGACAAGTGGTACGGCGTGACCTATCAGGACGACAAGCCTGTGGTCATGGCCGCTTTGCGGCAGATGGCGGAGGATGGGCTGTATCCCGCGCCGCTGTGGAAATAAATTACACATAAAATGAAGCGGCCTGCTGTCTTTTCTTGACGGCAGGCCGTTTAGCGTGGAAAATAGATTCAAATACCACAGCAGGAGGTTCGCACTAGGCTGTATGAGAATAAACTCTGGGTCGGCACCGGCGCCGCCCCTGCCTGTCTTCTGCCTCAGATGGCAAACCGTCACGGCCTGATCGCCGGCGCTACCGGCACCGGCAAGACCGTCTCCCTGAAGGTGCTGGCCGAGGGCTTCTCCGACATGGGTGTTCCGGTGTTCCTGTCCGATATCAAGGGCGATCTGTCCGGTATGGTGAAGCCCGGCGAGCACAGCGATTCCATGGCCCAGCGTCTGGCCATGTGCGGCGTGCCCAGCTTCCGCTATCAGGACTATCCCACCGTGTTCTGGGACGTGTACGGCGAGCAGGGCCATCCTGTGCGCGCCACCGTCAGCGAGATGGGCCCGCTGCTGCTTTCCCGCATGCTGGATCTGAACGAGACCCAGACCGGCGTGATGAACATCCTTTTCCGCGTAGCGGACGACGAGGGCATGCTGCTGCTGGATATCAAGGACCTGAAGGCCATGCTGGCTTATCTGGGCGAGCATGCCCGCGACTATACCCTGCAGTACGGCAACGTGTCTGTGGCGACCATCGGTGCGATTCAGCGCGCGGTGGCGGTGCTGGAGGATCAGGGCGGCGATATGTTCTTCGGCGAGCCTGCGCTGAACATTGCCGACTGGATGCAGCTGGACGAGGATGGCAAGGGCGTCATCAACATTCTGGCGGCGGACAAGCTGTTCCGCAATCCCACGATGTACTCCACCTTCCTTTTGTGGATGCTGTCCGAACTGTACGAGCTGCTGCCTGAGCAGGGCGATACCGACAAGCCCCGCATGGTGTTCTTCTTTGACGAGGCTCACCTGCTGTTCAACAACTGTTCCAGGAATCTGCTGGAGAAGATCGAGCAGGTAGTGCGCCTGATCCGCTCCAAGGGCGTGGGCGTGTACTTCATCACCCAGAATCCCGCCGACGTGCCCATGACCATTCTGGGCCAGCTGGGCAACCGCATCCAGCATGCGCTGCGCGCCTACACGCCTCTGGATCAGAAGGCTGTGAAGGTGGCGGCCCAGACCTTCCGCACCAATCCTGCTTTTGATACCGAGGAGGCCATCACCACCCTGAAGACCGGCGAAGCGCTGGTGTCCTTCCTGGACGATAACGGCGCGCCCGGTGTGGTGGACCGCGCCACCATCCTGCCTCCCCAGTCCTGGATGAAGGCCATCGATCCCGAGCTGCGCGCGGCCTTTATGGAAACCAGTCCCTATCACGGCGTATATGAGGAAATGGTAGATCGTCACAGCGCCTATGAGATGCTGGTGGATTCCTTCCAGAAGGAGAAGGCTCCCGCCGTGCAGCCCGCACAGGTGCAGATTACCACCGAGCAGCCCACCGTCAGCAAGCCCCAGGGCTTCATGGTGTATGATCCTGCGACCGGCGGCTATGTGCAGCGTCAGATTGCTACCATGTCCCCCCTGCCGCAGGTGCCTACCATTCAGGTGGAGCAGCCTGCACCCGTGGTGCAGCCTCAGGTGCAGCAGATGCCCGTGATGATGTTTGATCCCACCACCGGTCAGTATGTGCAGAAGATGATGACCATGCAGCTGGATCCCGCTACCGGCAACTACATTGCCGTGCAGCCTGCGCAGGCCGCGCCTGTGGATCCCAAGGCCGCGGAAAAGGCTGCCAAGGAGGCCGAAAAGGCCGCGAAGGCTGCCGCTAAGGCGGAGAAGGAGCGCAAGGCCGAGGAGCGCCGCATCCGTGCGGACGAGCTGCGTGAGGAACGCGCCGAGCGTGCCCGCCGCAACGACTCCCTGCTGGGCCGCGTCAAGAATACCGCCATTTCCACCGCCTCCCGTGAGGTCACCCGCACCATCACCCGCGGCATTCTGGGCGGTATCGGCAAGCTGTTCAAGTAATAAGGGCTGCGTCAGTCCGTGGTACCATCTTCAGGGAGTTTCATCCGTGATCCGCTTCCGGCGGCTTAAGCCGCCGGGGCGTTTTGTTTGTAGTACGAACCGACGGAGGTATGCGTATGCGTTTGTGGGGACGTCTGGCCCTGCTGGCGGCTGCCCTGATCTGGGGCAGCTCCTTTATTGTGATGAAGAGCGCAGTGGTCGGCGTGCCGGTGTTCATGCTGCTGGGCATCCGCTTTACCGTGGGCTGCGCCCTGCTGGCGCTGCTGTTCATGAAGCGGCTGAAGGGCGTTGGCAAAAGGCAGATTCTGCACGGCTGCATTGTGGGCGTACTGCTGTTTCTGGCCTATACGGTGCAGACCTTCGGGCTCAAGGGCACCACGCCGGGCAAGAACGCCTTCCTCACGGCGGTATACTGCGTGCTGGTACCCTTTGTCAACTGGGTACTGCTGCGCCGCCGTCCCACCCGCTGGAATTGGTTGGCCGGGGTGCTGTGCCTTGGCGGCATCGGCCTGGTATCGCTGGACGGAGATCTGCGGATGAATCAGGGCGACGCGCTGACGCTGCTGGGCGGACTGTTCTATGCGCTGCACATGGTGGCGGTGAGCCGTTTCGGCGAGGATGAGGATCCGGTGGTGCTGACGCTGCTGCAGTTCGGCGCGGCGGCGGTATGCTGCTGGGGACTGTCGCTGCTGACGGAAACGCCGCCTGACGTGTTCCCGCAGGGCGCATGGCTGGAGCTGGGGTATCTGGCGGTGTTTGTCACCACTGCCGCGCTGCTTTTGCAGAATGTGGGGCAGAGCGTCACGCCGGCGTCCCCGGCGGCGATTCTTCTGAGCCTGGAGAGCGTGTTCGGCGTGGCCTTCTCAGTGCTGCTGGGGGGTGAAACGCTGACCATCAGGCTGATGATGGGCTTTGTGCTGATTTTTGCGGCGGTAATCGCCAGCGAGACAGAATTCTCTTTTCTACGGAGGAAGGCAAGGAATGAAGCGTAAGCGGCTGTCCTATGATACGTGGAAGTGCATCACCCGGCGTGAGATTCTCTGCCGCAGGATAGCGGTGCAGGGCTTTGAGGGCCATGCCTGTCTGATCCGGATCCGACGGGTCACGGAGCCCCAGTACTGGCGTGTGCAGGGCAGAATGACCGTGGTGGCGGAGGAGGGCATGAGCTGGCTCTGCCTGCTGCCGGACAGGGAAAACTGGTGTGTCACCGCCATGCTGGATCAGCAGGACGGCGTGATCCTGTGGTACATCGATATGATTGCGGACAAGGGTCTGTGCGTCGACGGCATGCCGTGGTTTGACGATCTGTATCTGGATCTGGTGGTGAAGCCGGATGGGTATATTCACGAGGACGACCGGGACGAGCTGGACGCTGCGCTGCGCATGGGGGATATCACCCCGGAGCAGCACCGGCTGGCGCTGGATACGGCGCACACGCTGAAAAACGGCCTTTTGAAAGACCTGCCCTCGCTGGAAGCGCTGACCCGCCGCTGCCTTGATTTTGTGCTTGCAAAATAAGGTTCCATGGCGTATAATGGTTGATGTTCATAAACCCGCATGACGGGAAACGACGCTGGATACGTTCTTCAGAGAGCTGCCGCAGGGTGCGAGGCAGCGGACGGCGCAGCGGTCATCCATTCCCGGAGGGTGCAGGCGAGGAGTCTGCGGGGCGCGCCCCATACAGCGCAATGAGTGGTCAGCCGTGGCGAATCCGGCTGGCAAACTGGGTGGCAACGCGAGCTTCTCGTCCCGGACAATGAGGGATGAGGGGCTCTTATTCTATTCAAGGAGGATGACAGAACAATGCTCGACATCAATCTGATTCGAACCAACCCCGAACTGGTCAAGGAGAATATCCGCAGGAAGTTCCAGGATCACAAGCTGCAGATGGTGGACGAAGTGGGGGAGCTGGACGTGCTCAACCGCAAGGCCATTCAGCAGGCTGACAGCCTGCGCGGCCAG
>JAFURI010000024.1 GCA_017471885.1 Clostridia bacterium
AGTCACGGCGGGACAGCGTGCGGAAGGGGTTGTGCAGGGGAAAATGCAAGAGAGAAGCCTCCTTATCAAAAAAGCGTCTACAACGCATCTGCAAAGACCTGACGATGCGTTATAGACACCTGCGTGTCATGCCCCGGTGGGAAAAAATCTGAAACTAAAGATTATTATAGCACACCGCTGCGGATGTGTAAAGGGAGGAGTCGGTTGCGGGACAAGGGGGACCTTCGCCCCATTTCCCCGGGGGCTTCGCCCCTTTTCTCCGGGGCCTTCGGCCCTTTTCTCCGCCCAGCTTGACCGACGTTTCAGGGGCACTACGTGCCCCACCCTGACCGACGCATAAATGGTTGGGTACACAAAGCAGAAAAGCCGCAGGCTCCGCGTCGCGGCGGGGGCTTCGCCCCTTTTCGACGCTGCGCGATACCTGCCGCACGCCCGCGTCGCGGCGCAGCCGTAAAGAAAAGAGTCGAAGACTCCGCCGTGACCCCTGCACAAAAGCGCACAGGCTACGCCTGTGCGCTTCTTCGGGCATGCTACAGAACAGCCCGGCGGCTCCGCCGCCGGAAACGGGATTCTTAAGGGTCGAAGGCCCTTAAGCGGGTTGTCAGGGCAGCGCCCTGACCAGAGTGCAGAGACAGCGTCTCTGCCGGGAGTCCAGAAGGCAGAGCCCTCTGGCATCACATCCGTCTGAGCGCGTCAATCGGGCTGAGCTTGCTGGCCTTGCGGGCGGGCGACCAGCCGAAAATGACGCCCACGGCGGCGGAGAAGCCCACGCCCAGCATGATGGCGCCGTAGTTGATGGTGAACTTCGTACCCATGACGGAACACATGACAGCGGATAAGATCAGGCCCAGCACGACGCCCGCCAGACCTCCTGTCACCGAGAGCAGGAAGGACTCGATCAGGAACTGAATCTGGATCTGCGCCGGCTCCGCACCGATGGCCTTCTTCAGGCCGATCTCCACGGTACGCTCGGTGACGGAGGTCAGCATCATATTCATAATGCCGATACCGCCCACCACCAGCGCAATGGACGCTATGCCGCCCAGCAAAGCGGACATCATGGACATCATGCTGTCCATGGTGGATTCAATGCTGTCCATGGTCACAATGGAGAAGGTCTCGTCCTCATAGGCGAAGATTTCGTCCAGCTTGTCCTCCAGCGCGGCCTTCACGTCATCGGAGCTTTCAGGGGAGTCCATGTACACGGTGATGGAGGTCACCAGCGACTCGCCGTTCAGCTTCAGAGCGGTGGTGTAGGGCAGGTAGACAGACGGGGAACCGCCCATCATGCTGGAGATGGAGGAGTCGCTGTCCTCCGCCAGAATGCCGATCACCGTGAACTGAATGCCGCCGATATACAGCGTCTGACCGATGGGGTTCACGCCGTAGAAGAAGGTTTCCACCATGTCGCTGCCGATCAGGCATACCCTCGCCATGCCGTCCAGATCAATGGGCGTGATGGCCCGGCCCGATTCCAGCGCGTCCGGATTATTGACAAAATAGTAATCGTTGGTGCCTGCAACGCTCACATTGGTTTCGCTGGCATTGTAGCGGGTCACCCTGGCCTTGAGCGACACGCTGGGCGTAACGCCGGTCACATGATCCAGCTGCCGCAGCGCGTCCATATCCTCTGCGGAAAGACCGCCCTTCTGGTCGCTGCCAGGGGTGGAGACCGTCAGGCTGCCCGCGCCCATGGAGGTAAAGGAATCCGAGATGGAGGTGGATACGCCCGAGATGGTCGTAATCAGCGCAATGACCGCCGTTACGCCGATCAGGATGCCCAGGATCGTCAGGAAGGAGCGCATCCTGTTGGCGGTGATGTTGGCGATGGCCATCTTTACGCTTTCCACAAACATGTAGATTCCGCCCATCATTTTGCGGAAAATGTTCATTACGCGAAGTTCACCTCGCCTTCCGCCTCGGTAAGCACGCCGTCGATGATGTTCACCACGCGGCGGGCGTTGCGGGCGATGTTCACGTCATGGGTGATCATGATGATGGTGTGTCCATCCTCGTTCAGCTCCCGGAACAGCTGCATGATCTGCCGGCCCGTGGCCTGATCCAGCGCGCCGGTGGGCTCGTCCGCCAGGAGCAGGGTGGGGCGGGTGACCAGCGCGCGGGCAATGGCCACGCGCTGCTGCTGACCGCCGGAGAGCTGGTTGGGGTAGTGGTGCAGGCGATCCGCAAGGCCCACCTTCACCAGCATTTCCTCGGCGCGGCGGGCCCGCTCACGGGGACGTACGCCGGCGTAGATGAGGGGAAGCTCCACGTTCTGCATGGCGTCCATGCGCTGGAGCATCTGGGAGTTCTGGAAGATAAAGCCGATCTCCCGGGAGCGCAGGCGGGCCAGCTCCTTTTCATCCAGAGCCTCCACCTCCTGCCCGTGGAGAATGTACTCGCCGGAGGTAGGCAGATCCAGACAGCCGATGATGTTCATCAGCGTGGATTTGCCCGAGCCGGACGGGCCCAGCACAGAGAGGTACTCGCCCTCCTGCACGTCCAGATCCACGTCCCTGAGCACGGTCATGACCTCGTCGCCCAGATAGTACTGCTTCACGATCTTCCGCATGCGGAAAAAGACGTTTTCAGCAGGCGTGATGATATGTTCCGTCATCCTCTCGCCTCCCGTCAGCGGCCGCCGAAGCCGCCGCCATAGCTTCCGCCGGGCATGTATCCGCCCTGATTTCGGGTATTACGGGTATTCTGCATGGTGGAACCGCCGGGCGTCTGCATGCCGCCGCCAAAGTTTGAGAACAGGCTCATGATGCCTCCCACGGCGCTCTGCTTCGTCTCTGCCTGCTTGTAGACCACGTCGCCGCTCTTCAGTCCGGCGGTGACGGCCACATAATTGTCGTTATCCACGCCGACCTCCACCGCCACCTGCTGCATCTGACCGTTTTCGTCCTTCATGAGTACATAGGCGCTGTTGTTCTGCTGGAAGGAGAGGGCGTCCCTGTCCAGGATCACCGCGTCCACAGCCTCCTCCATGGGGATGGATACCGTGGCCTGCATGCCGGGCAGTACGTTCTGCGTCACGTTCAGCTCCACGGTCACGGTGTAGTAGGCGGTATTGCCGCCGCCGGAGGGAATGCGGTTGATCTTGGCAATGGAGGACTGGAAGGTCTCGTCAAGCGCGGTGATGTTCACCGTACAGCTCTGCCCCACCTTCAGGTCGGAAATGGAATACTCGTCCACGCGCATGGAGATGGTCATGTTCTGGAAATCTACCACCTGCACAAGACTGGCGTTGGCGGAAACCTGATCCCCCTCCTCCACGCTGATTTCGTTGATCTCCCCGTCAAAGCCCGCCTTGAGGGTGGCGCCGTTGGACAGGCGGATCAGCTTCTGGCCGCGGACCACCGCCTCGCCTTCCTTCACGTAGATCTTGCGTACGGTGGCGGATGCGTCGGCGGTAAGGGTTTCGTTGTTCTTCACGCTGACCGAGCCGGAGAAGCTCAGCGCGTTGGAGATGGTGCCGATGCGGGCGGTGTAGGTATCATAGGTCACGGTGGCTTCGGCCCGGAGCTTTGGCCAGGCGTAGAAACAAACGAACGCCGCCGCCCCGATCATCAGCAGCAGAAGCAGCATAACCCTTCTGCCGCGGCGCTTTCTCTTTTTGCGGACGCTGTTGCTTGCCATCAGCGCTCACCTCAATCTTTCAGCATTGCGAACATGTCCACGGGACCCGTGACCACGTCGTAATAATAGAATTCATCGGACGGATCGTCCGTCACGCGCCAGGTCGAACCGGATACGGTCACGTCCAGCTCAATCCCGTCCTCCATCTGACCCATGCGCAGGGTATAGGTAAAGTCCTTGCTGGGTACGCCCTCGGCCCGGAACATGCTGTAGCGGATGCCTGCCAGGAAGCCCGCCGTGGACAGCACGGAGGCCCGGTCGCCGATGCGCAGCACCAGATAATCGATGCCGCTGGCAGCCAGTTTCTTGTACACCTGACCGGAGAACTGCCAGGAATAGCTGTCGGGATTCTCCTTCGCGTCGCCCAGCGCGGTCAGCACCAGCGTATCCACGTCAGCGCCGGCCTTGCCGTTCCATACCATAAAGGAAGCGGTGAAGGAGGGCTCCCTGTCACCCTTCACGCCTTCGTCCCGCACAAGGAGCATATCCAGCGTCTCGTCGCCCACGGTCAGCCGGGACATGCTGCCGTCGTCCAGAATCAGCTCCACCGCGTTGTAATCGGTAACGGAATCCTCCGAAGAGGAGGAGTGGCTGACGCTGCGGCTGGAGCCGCCCCGGTAACTGCCGAAACCTGCGCCCGCCGTGCGGATGGCGACGGACACTTTTTCCCCGTTGGAGGTTTTGTTGCCCGCCCGATCCTGCACGATGATCATGCCGGGAGCAAACTCCGCAGAGACAGTCAGGGTCTGCACAAAGGACGCCACGCCCTCGCCCTGATCCGTCAGCATCTGCCATGTAGCTCCGCCGTCCAGCGAGCAGGAGACCGCGCCGCTGCCCAGATCGCCTGCCACCACCATCAGGGATCCGTCCTTGCCTGCGCTCACCTGAAGAAGGGGCGCGGTGGCGTCCAGCCTCACGGTGTAGGTATCCGACTGCGCCAGCGCCTGCGTATCGGGATCGGCCACGATGAACTGCAGCGTGTAGCTGCCCTCCTCCACAGCGGCGTAGTCGCTTTCGCCCAGACGCACGGGCACACCGCCGTCCACGGACACGGCATAGCTGTAGCCGTAAGCGCCCATATCAGCCGGGAAGTCCGGCTGGGAGGACAAACGGAACATCGGCACGGCGCTCTGCCACTGACCGGAAAGGTAATTCTGCGCCTCCACAGTCAGGCTTGCCTCCTCCTCCCGGAGATTTACGCGGGAGGCCACGCGCACAAACAGCGCATCCGTCAGCTCGATGGAGTTGCTGGTGTTGGATACACTGACCACGAAATATCCCTCCGGATACTGCTCCGGATCAGGCTTCAGGGTTTTGCCGGACAGGGCGGTTACGTCGCCGTCCAGAATGATGGTCTTGCCGGTGACGATGTAGATGGTATCGCAATTCGCCTTCAGCAGCTCGTCAAGGCTGCCGGTGACCTTCTCGCCGTTGATCTCAGCCCAGGCTACCACGCTGCTGGATGCATCGCTCGCGCTGCCTGCGCTGACAAACAGATCCATATTACCCAGCAGTCCGCCCAGATCATCCGCAGAAGGCGGAATAACCGTAGGCTCGGCGGAGGGCTCTGCACTGGGCTCCGCACTCGGTTCTGCAGAGGGTTCCACGGTAGGCTCCACACTGGGTTCCACGGTAGGCGTAGCGGTAGGCTCCGCTGTGGGCGTAGCGGTGGGCTCCGCCGTAGGCGTGGCAGTGGGTTCCGCCGTAGGCGTGGCAGTGGGTTCCGCCGTAGGCGTGGCGGTGAGCTCCGCCGTAGGCGTGGCAGTGGGTTCCGCCGTAGGCGTGGCGGTGAGCTCCGCTGTGGGCGTAGCGGTAGGTTCTGCCGTAGGCGTGGCGGTGGGACGCGGGGTAGGGGTAGCTTCGGCGTAGATCACGTCATACTTGCCGGAACGCGCCAGAATCTCGCCGTCCGCAGAGGCCAGCACAAAGCGGTACTCACCGGAAAACTCCGGCGCAAAGCTGTCGCCGCTGAAAGTCAGCGGATCGCCGCCGTCGATGATGACGGCGTAGATCATATCCGCGTCCTTCTCCGGCAGGGATACCAGATGGAACACAGGACGGCAAGCGTCGCCGGATACGTATTCCGACGGAATCACCTGAATCTCCCGCTCCAGCACGTCCTCGTCATCCGCGTCGATCACGCCGTCCAGACGGTCGGCGTTGTCGGTAGATTCCTTTTTCTCTCCTGCCCACAGGTACACGGTATTGTCCCGCACATTGCCGTTGGGATCCCGCACGGACAGATAGATCACGTATTCGCTGTCCCTGAACACTTCAGGATCCAGCGCATAAGAGAGGCGGCTGAGCTCCTCGATGCTGTGATCGCGGATGGAAATCACGCCGGTATTGTACAGGTACAGCGTCTGCCCCAGCGGAATCAGCTCCTCCGGGGATCCGTAATGCTTAAAGCCGTTGTCCATCACATACAGCGGACCGCTGCCGTAATCCTCCGTCGCCACAAAGGGCGTGACTGTGGGTTCTGCAGTAGGCTCGGCTGTGGGCGAAGCCTCAGGGGTGGGGGACGGCTCTTCCGTGGATTCGTTCTCCGGGGTGGGGGACGGTTCCTCCATAGATTCCCCCTCAGGGGTGGGGGAAGGCTCCTCCGTGGATTCGCCCTCCGGGGTGGAGGACGGTTCTTCCGCAGGCGTTTCCGAGGGAGCCTCCGTCGGCCCGACCGGTTCTTCTTCAGGCTCCTGCGTGGGCGCGGCTGTGGGTTCGGTTGTCGGTTCAGCCGCGGGAGCCTGCGTGGGTTCAGCCGTCGGTTCTGCCGCGGGAGCCTGCGTGGGTTCAGCCGTCGGTTCTGCCGTGGGGGCCTGCGTGGGTTCAGCCGTCGGTTCTGCCGTGGGGGCCTGCGTGGGTTCCGCTGTCGGTTCTGCCGTGGGGGCCTGCGTGGGTTCAGCCGTCGGTTCTGCCGTGGGGGCCTGCGTAGGAGCAGCCGTGGGGGCCGCCACGTCGCTGGGCGTTGCCTCCGCAAAAGCCGGAGCGCTGCCGAAGGCCACGCACAGCGCCGTCAGCAGAGACATCATTCTTTTCATACGCACTCCTTCCCGCTTACTCCAGCACAACGGTCACGTTCATACCCAGCCGGACGGATTCGTCCGCCTCAAAGGCAATGTAGCCGTCGTACATGGTTTCGCCGCCCGCGCTCTGGGAGCCGACGTAGGAAACCTCCGTCACCACGCCGGAGCAGGGCTCGCTCTTGTCTTCATTCCAGTTGAAGTAAATCCTTGCCGCCGCGCCGATCTTTACCGAGGACAGCAGCTCCTCGGGAATGCTGAAGCGGATCTGGTAATCCTCCGGCTGATACACCGTCAGCAGCACGTCGCCCTGATTCACCTTCTGCCCGGTCTGTACCCTGACCTCGGCTGCCACGCCGCCGACGGAGGCGGTGACCCTGGGATCCGCAATCACCCCGTCGGTGATCACGCCGTCCACCGTCTCAAACAGCAGCTGACCGCGCTCCACATTTTCCCCGTCCTGCACATGCATGCGCAGGATGCTGCCCGTGCCCTTCACGGCCACAGCGTCCGTGCGGGACACCGTGCCGCTGCCGATGCACAACTCGTCATCGTAATCTTCCGCGCGGTAGATATACACCGTCTCTTCCATGTATAATTCGCCCGCCGTGGTCTCCACGGTGTAGCCCGTGCCGTTCACAGCGGTGATCACGCCCCGGGCGCGGTGGGTACCGTCCTTGGAGCAGCGGATATACACCTTCTCGCCGATGGTCACGTACCTTGTTTCCGCCGTGCTTGCCGCCTTGGATACGGTAGCGCTGACGGTATACTTGCTCACCGGCGCCAGATACATGGCCGTACCGGAGGAATCGTCGCCCACACGGGCAAAGATACCCCGGATGGTGCCGTCCTCGCTGGCCACCACGCGGCTGGTTTCCATCACCGCAATCTCATCTCCGGCCTCCAGCAGCTGTCCCTGCCGGATATGCACTTTCTCCACCGTACCGCCGTAGGGAGCGGTCACAAGCACAGCGTCGCCCGCCACCACCGCGCCGTCAAAGGTTTCCTCCATCATCGCTGCGCCGGGAATCAGCATCAGCATACATAACAGTCCTGCCAGCCACTTCTTCATTCTTCGTCACTCCCTCCAGCCGTCGTATCCTCCGTGCCAGGCGTCCGTCTGCGTTCTGTGCGCACCTGATCCGCCCATCCCTCCCGGGGACGCAAATCCGTGGGCGATGCGCCCTCCGGCAGCGCCCTGCCGCCGGGATTCGCCATATCCGTACCCGAGGCCACTGCAGGGAAACCGCCCGCACCGCGGCTGCGCCCGGATCCGCCGCTGCCCCGTTCCTGGTTGATCACTACCGTTTCGCCGAAAATCCGCTTGTACAGATCCGACAGGGAGAAGACGGGTCTGCTTTCCTCCACACCATCCTGCACCCAGACCTCGTCGCCTTCCTCAAGCCCTGCGGCAATCTCCACCGTCATGCCGTCGGACAGGCCCGTCTCCACACTGATCTGCCCGTACCCTTCCTCCGTCCTGCGCAGCACATAAGGCTTGCCTTCGCTGTCAAAGGAGAGGGCGGCCATGTCCAGGAGCAGCACGCCGGAAGCTTCCTCATCCGCCATGGTGACGCTGGCCGTCATGCCGGGCAGCACGTCCTCCGGCGCTACCAGCTCCGCCGTGGCGCTGTAGCCCGCCACGCGGCCCGTGCCCGAGGACAGGCGGCTGACGTGCTCCAGCTCCGTTTCCAGCGTCAGGTTCAGGGGCACCACGGTGATCAGACACTTCTGCCCCACGCGGATCTGGTCCACGTCGTACTCGTCAATCTGCAGCGAGACCTTCAGATTGGTCAGATCGCAGATCTGCACCAGCTGGGCGTTGCTGCGCAGCCAGTCGCCCTCCGAGTAGCGGATCTCGTTGACCATGCCGCTGATGCCCGCAGTCAGCACCGTGCCGTCGGACAGCTCCATCAGCACGTCGCCCTCCTGCACCTCCTGACCGCCGGATACGTACAGCTTCCGGACGGACTCTGCGCCTGTTTCGTTGTACAGGGTCTCGCTGTCCGCCACGCTCAGGGTGGCGCTGAAGCTCTTGGTGGTGGCAATATCACCCCGCCGCACCGTATAGGATACATAATGAGGCTCATCCCCCGCCGACAGATACGGCTCCAGATACAGCCACGCTCCCGCGCACACCGCCGCTGTCAGCAGAAGCGTCAGGAGCCTGCGGAATCCCCGTTTTTTTCTTCGTCCCTGAGGACGGTTGCTTGCCATCAGGCGTCACCCTCCGCACAGGCGGCCCCGCCGCCCGTATTCCCGTACAGACCCTTTCTGCCGGTTCTTTCCAGATCATAGCCGACCAAGGGTAAGACCGCGTGATTCCAATGTGAATGGACGGTGAACGTTAGCGCTTTCTCCGCCTTGACAGCCCGGTTTCCGCGCGCTACACTAATACTGACAGACGTTCGTTCAGGCCCCGCGGCCTTCATGCCTTTCAGATTGGATGTGAGTCTATGCTGTCCGGGCGCACCGGTGTCCTCGCGCGGCTTATCTCTTTCCTGCTCTCGCTGACGCTCATGGTCTCCTGTCTGCCTGCCGCCCCGGCCCTTGCGCTGGGCAAGCCGCAGGTTTCATTATCGTACGATCAGAGCGTGATACCCGCCGTGGGCGAAACCATGTACTTTACGCTGACGGGCGTCAATACCGCCGCCGTGCAGCTGATGGTGGTCACCCCTTCCAGCCGTCAGGAATTCTTCGAGGGCGACAAGATCGCCTATACGCTGACGGAATCCGGCCTGTATACCTTCATCGCCTACGGCGTCAACACCACCGACAATCAGGATCCCTCGCAGGAACTGTGCATGAGCGCGCCCATCAGCTTCATCCCCGGCGGAAGCGCCGCGCCCTCGGTCACCACGCCGCCGCCCCAGACCATGACCGGAACCATCACCATCTCCGTGATGGATAATTCCCGGTGGGTCGCGCTGGACGGCATGCACTTCTACACCAGCCAGCTGCCGCTGATCGTCACCCTGGCGGGCGACAACGTCCCGGCTGACGCAAAGATTTCCATCAGACTCAGCTGGTATCAGTCGGAGTATTCCCTTGTCAGCGAAAGCGTCGGGCTGCAGACCTCCTGGGCCATGAACGCCTCGGCGGGGATCAGCAGTCTGCTGGGCGAATACCGTGCCGCCGCCGTGCCGCTGACGGTGACTGCCGTCGTCACCTCGCCGGACGGCCAGACGCTTTCCGCCTCGGCAGATTTCACGCTGGACACCTTTACCAACGAGATGCGCTACGTCAATCAGTTCATCGGCCCCGGCGGTTCCCTCTACAATGATACGGAGGGCCTTGCGCTGGCCAAATGGCTGGATATGGTCAAGGTCCCCGACAGCCAGCGCATCAACAGCGGCTACCTGATGCTGGAGCAGGAGATGGAGCATCAAACCTCCTTCGGCTACTGGGCAGGCAACGTGTACATCAAATGGGTGCAGAAGTCCCTGGAGGTGCTCAGCTCCTTCGGCACCAGCCTGATCACCAACGGCGTGACGAATCTCATACTGGACGAAACCTTCTATGAGCGCAAGTTCGGCGACGCCGGCAAGGAGGCTTTTCCCTACTACACCACGCTGTCCTCCGTGTACTACGATTACGCCGTCGACCTGATGGCGGAGATCGAGGCGGTGGGCAACGGCGCGCTGGTGGAGGAAATGATGGCCGAGGGCACCGTGTGCTGGGAGATCAACGTGCCCGAGGGCAGCCTTGCCGCCGATGCGGAAAAGACCATCTCCGCCGGACAGAAGACGGACAAGGTGGTCAAGGGCATCGCCAAGGAAATCTTCTGCCACAATCCGGTTGATACCAACAAGAACATCTTCATCATGGGCTCCAGCGCGCCGTGGCCGGGCAACGAATACACTCTGACCATTACCGATATCACTTACCAGTCCGTACCCTCGCCCACGGATCCCAACGTGTTCACCGCTTATCCGGTGCTCACCTACCGCAACGAACAGGGCGGTACGGGACAGATTTCCGTAGCGGAGCTGAGCGCCCGCGCCATGCAGGGCGACACGCTGGAGCTGAACATCTCCGATCTGATGAAGCAGGACGTGGATGCGGACCGCTTCATGCAGATTATCCAGAACGGCACCGACCAGTTCCTGGCCGATCCCCTTTCCGCCAGCGCGGGCGGCATTCTGGGCTACAACAAGGATATCCGCTTCATCGTGGATCCGGATCACAACATCACCTACCGCAGGTTCGGCATGGACGTGACCATCAGCGGCGAGCTGATCGACCGCTTCGGCCTGCAGGAGTATCTCTCGGATACGGAAAAGTTCTACTATGACGCCTACGTCCGTCACGGCTACAACACAACCTACGACACCGATGCAAAGCTGCCGGATTACGTCAGCGCAGGCCTGAGCGGCGTGACCACCGCCCTGAGCTGGATGTCGCTCAACCAGAACCTTGACGCAAAGACCGCGCAGCAGCAGGCGTACTTCTCCGCCTTCAATTCCATCTCCGATGAGTACCTGAGCATGCTGTACCGCTGGTATGACTCGCTGGAAGACTCCACCGTGCCCGACGCCCAATTCCAGCGCGCCGCCGTCCATGCGCTGATTGTGGATATCTGCCAGACCCGCGACCAGAGCCTGAGCAAGGCCCAGCAGCGCATGAACGTGGCCACCCTCTCCGCCGCCGATATCTTCAGCACGGTCAGCGATACCATCTCCTTCGTGGAGGACATGGTCAACCTTCTCCCCGCGCTGCGCTCCGCCAAGGAGGCCTTCACCGGGCAGATCGTCCGCGGCATGGCCTCCTATGTGGGCGTAGCCAAGACCACCGCCATCGTCAACACCTTCACCAAGCTGAAAACCGGCGCCACGGTGCTGGGTCTTGGCAGCTTCGTCATGAACCTGATGTCCAGCCGCTACCTCTCCTTTGAGGAGGACGTGCATTCCACCTATTACATCAAGTGGTCCCTGTACAACGAGACGCTGGAGCTGCTGCAGGATTACGGGCGCATGCCTTCGCATCACCGGGCGGTGCAGATCATTCAGGCGCTGAATCTGATGAAGGAGCTCAAGTACCACGGCGAGGATCTCATCGCCACCTATTACCTGATGGATATGTACAAGGATTTCCATCTGGAAAGCGCCGCCTGCCAGATGGTTCTGTGGAACGAGATGGCCCAGCGCTCCGGCAACGAGGATCTGGACTTCAACCAGTACATCCGGCAGGTCTGGGTCATCCACGAAAACGTGGTGCTGGGCAGCGTGGCGGAGCTGAAAAAGCAGGACGTGAAGTTTGACGAGCTGGGCCTGTTTGAGGTCGAAGCCACCTCCGTGGCGCTGGGTGATGAAATTGTGGCGGTATACCAGTACGGCGGCACGTCCAGCACCTATCACGGCAGGACGCTGGAGAAGCTGCCCGCCATGTATGCCAGCCTGCCCACCGACCGCTCCAGCGCCACGGGCGTAAACGGCGATTACGCCTATGCCCGCATCAGCATCTCCGAGCGTCAGGGCTGGCAGGACAAGCCCGCCCCCACCAACACCGAAAGCCTCTACCGCGAGAAGCGCTACCTCTACAGCCGGGACGGGCTGGAGCTGCTGCTGACCCATGAGGAATTCCTGGAATACTCCGCAGGCGAAACCGAGATCAACCGGATCCTGAACACCTACGGCGACCAGCGGCCCGGCTTCTTCCAGTTCCAGGCGCGGGATGAGCAGCAGTACGTGCAGCGGCTTTTGTGGCTGAAGCTGACCCGCCGCTACATTGAATCTCTCCCCATGTACGATCCCACGGTATCCTACCGCTGACCCCATTACTTACTGCGAGGTGTCCGCCATGATGAAGAGAATCCTTTCCCTGATGCTCTCCCTGATCCTGCTCGCCTCCTGCGCACAGGCGGAGGGCTGGCTGACCGAATCCCACGAGCCGGGCGCGGTGGACGCGGTCACCGACAAGACGGTGTACGACGCGGCTGATTCCGCAGGCACGGTGGTCAACGCCTCCGATCCCGGCACGCCCGGCCAGCAGGAGCAGATCGTCTACTCCTTCACGCCTCTGGACGTGGTGCTGGTGGTGGACGTATCCGGCTCCATGGGCCGCTCCGACAGCTCAAAGGATCTGCTGGACTACGCCAAGGACGCAGCCTCCGCCTTCAGCCGGACGCTTTTGTCCATCAACCCCGCCAGCCGCGTGGGCGTGGTGGAGTTTTCCTCCGCCGCCTTTGTCGTCAGCAGCCTGAAGGGCCTGAACGACCAGTCCGCGCTGCTCTCCGCCATCGGGGGCATCCATCTGGGCGGCAACACCAACACCGGCAGCGGCTACGCAACGGCCGCATCGCTCCTGGAGAGTGAAGCCATGTCCGGCCGCCGCCGCATGGTGCTGATGATCACCGACGGCCTTGCCAACGAGGGCGAGGGCGATCCCGTCCAGTACGCCGTGTCGCAGGGCAGGAACTGCGCCGCCATGGGCAGCGTGTACACCATCGGCCTTGTGGGCGGCATGGGCGAGAGCGAAAAGCGCGAAACCCGCCGGGTGCTCAACAGCGGCTATGAAACCCGCTACTTCGAGGTGGATTTTGATCAGGTAGGCGACGCGGGCGCCATGATCAACATGCTCACCACCTCCATCGCCGTGTCCGCCTCCTCGGGCGAGGTGGTGAACGAGGACGGCTCCGTTTCCGAAGGCAGCACCTATCAGCTGACGCTGGAGGGCGGCTATAACGCGCGCGTCCGGCATGCCAGCGGCGCCTCCCTGAGCAGCTATCCGGAGGACTACTCCGACTCCGCGCCCTTCGGCACCATGACCAACGTGAACGGCCGCAAGCACTTTGTGCTGGTGGAGGACGACTACACCATTGATCTGGAGGGCGCCTCCTCCGGCCCCGGCAGCTTCAGCCTGTCCGCCATGCACGGCCTTGAGATGCAGGAGGAGCCGCTGGCCTCGCTGGGCGGCTGGTCTGATCCCTCCGTGGGCCGCCGCTACGTCATCAGCGACGGGCAGATTTCCTCCTCCGATACCGGCTACAACCCCATTGATCCCACCGATACCGACCGGCAGGGCAATCCTGTGACCGGCAATCCCTCCATGGCGGACGCCATTTCGAAGGGCGCGGCGCAGGTCAAGGATGCTCCCACCAAGAAGGGCTCCAAGCTGGCCCAGCTGAAGAAGAACGATCACGTCGCCGTGCTGGCGCAGGATTCCGCTGCAGGGTACGCCTTCGTCGCCTATACCGACAAGGACGGAAAGCTCAGCCGCGGCTGGGTGGAAACCTCCCTGCTGAAGGAGATCAAGGGCTTTGTGCCCGAAATGCCCACGCTCGGCGGGCAGTACGCCGTGGCCTCGGACGTGGCCTCCCGCTGCGCGCCCGCTGATTCCGCTTCTGAAGCGCTTGCCCTGAAGGCCGGCGAGGAGGCGACCCTCCTCCATGTGGACCGTGATGCACAGGGCCGGGAATGGGCCTATGTGTCCGTTACCCGCAAGAAGGCGCAGCGCTGCGTCTACGTGCCCGCCGACTGTCTGCAGGGCTGGACGGCTATCGCGCCGGAGGGCTTCCGCATGTCCCATGCCCAGATGGAGAACGTCAGCGAGCTGTTCTTCCCTGCGGTCAACGTGGGCATGCTGAAGCTGAAGGTCTACTCCGCCCCCAGCACCAAATCCTGGCGCGGCGCAAAGGGTAAGGCCATGGTTGCCACCGTGGGCGGCCTGTACGCCTGCGGCTGGGTGGATAACGGCTGGCTGCTGGTGCAGTACGGCACCTCCAACGATACCCGCCGTGTAGGCTATGTGCAGGCTTCGGAGCTGCGCAGCGCCGCGCCCATCCTGCCGCAGATCACCTTTAACGCCGCTCCCGCCACCGTCCATACCGCCTGCGTGCTCACGGATGATCCCGACACCATGAAGGAGCAGATCGTCTCCCTGAAGCCGGGCGCAAAAGTGACGTGGCTGGCCACCTACTCCTATCACGAAGGCGTTGAACTGGACTACATCCAGACAAAGGTCAACAACAAGACCGTCCGCGGATTCATCCCGGCCGGGCATCTGGATAAATAAGGGCATACAAAAACACAGGCTGACCCATCGTCAGCCTGTGTTTTTTGTCGCTTACAGCAGCGTGATATTCGCCTTCTCGAATTCCTGACGGGTATGCTCGTCCCAGATGGAGGACTGCACCTCGCCGATATGCGCCTTGCCCAGCAGCAGCATGCACAGACGGCTCTGACCAATGCCGCCGCCCATGGTCAGGGGCAGCTCGCCTGCCAGCAGCATCCGGTGGAAGGGCAGCTCGCGCCGGCTGTCGCAGCCGGAAAGGGTCAGCTGGCGGTCGAGAGCCTCCGGATCCACGCGGATACCCATAGAGGAAATTTCCATGGCGCAGTCCAGCACCGGATGATAGAACAGGATATCGCCGTTGAGGCTCCAGTCGTCGTAGTCGGGTGCGCGTCCGTCGTGCTTTTTGCCTGACTTCAGCCTGCCGCCGATGCCCTGAATGAACACCGTGCCGTGCTCTTTGGTCACGGCGTACTCCCGCTGCTTGCCGGTGTAGTCGGGATACATATCCTCCAGCTCCTGGGAGGTGACGAAGAACACCTCGCGCTTGAGCAGGGGAGTATCGCACAGCTGAGGATACTTGCCGCGGACAGTCAGCTGGGTATCGCAGATGCAGTTCACAATATCCTGCACGGTCTGGTGCAGAGTAAACTCGTTGCGGCTCTCTTCCGTAATGACCTTCTCCCAGTCCCACTGGTCCACATAGATGGAGTGTAGGTTGTCCAGCTCCTCATCCCTGCGGATGGCGTTCATGTCGGTATACAGGCCCTTGCCGGGGAAAACGTCGTAGCGGTACAGGGCCATGCGCTTCCACTTGGCCAGGGAATGCACCACCTGCGCCTCGGCATTGGCAAAGGGAATATCAAAGCCCACGGGACGCTCCACGCCGTTCAGGTCGTCGTTGAGGCCGGAGGAGGGCTCCACAAACAGAGGCGCCGTCACACGCTTCAGATGCAGGGCATGGGCCAGAGAATCCTGGAACACGCGCTTGATCAGGCTGATGGCGCTCTGGGTCTGGTACAGGGACAGTTTGGGCGCATAGCCCGCCGGAATAACAGATCGGCTCATGGCGATCGCTCCTTTGCAATCGGATTTTGTGATTATACTACGTTTTTCCTGCCTTTTCAATGCTTTGCCCCCCAAGAAACCGCAGAAATGCAATCCTGCTTTGCTTTCCTGCATTTCTCATGCTATAATGGTCATAATCATCCCGAAAGAAGGGCTTTGAGTGAACCGTATCATCCACCGCAAGCTGGTACGCGACCGCATTCCGGAGATTATCCGCCGCAGCGGGAAGCAGTGCCGCACCCGGATCCTGACGCAGGAGGAATACCGGCGCATGCTGGACCTGAAGCTGCAGGAGGAGCTGGGCGAATATCTGGAGAGCGGCTCCATGGAGGAGCTGGCCGACCTTGTGGAGGTCATCCGCGCAGCGGCCGAGGCCCGGGGCGGCTCCATGGACGAGGTGGAGGCCATCCGCGTGCGCAAGGCGCAGGAGCGGGGCGGCTTCCGGGAGAGGATTCTGCTGGTGGATACATGGGAGGACGGCTGATTTCCGCAGCCTGTTTTTCGGATCAAGTGAAAGGAGCATTCAACTTATGCAGCAGCTTCAGCTGAAGGATTTCCTGTCCTACAAATATCTCTCGAACGTGCAGTACGCCCCCGGCGGCAAGCGCGCCGCCTTCGTGGTCACCTGCGCCAACGAGGAGGAAAACAGCTATGAATCCCGCCTGTACCTCTACGATGGACAGGTGCGCCAGATGACGGATCTGGGCCGGGAGAGCAGCTTTTGCTGGCTGGACGAAAACCGCATCCTCTTCCCCGCCGTACGCTCCGCAGGGGAGAAGAAGCGCGCGGAAAAGAAGGAGCAGTTCACCAGCTATTATTGTCTGGACGTGCGGGGCGGCGAGGCTCTGCCCGCCTTCACCCTTCCCTTTGCGGCCCGCGGCATGAAGGTGCTGGATGAAACTCATTTCGCCGTGCTGGGCTCCATTGACGCAAACGTACCCGATTACTACCAGATGACCGACGAGGCCCGCGCGCAGGTGGCAAAGAACTACGCTGCCGAGAAGGATTACGAGGTCTTCGACGAGATCCCCTTCTGGCGCAACGGCGGCGGCGTGAGCAACAAGCGGCGCACGGCGCTGTTCCTGGTATGCACGCAGCCTATGAGCATCCGCCGCGTCACCGAGCCCTTTGAAAGCGCCGAAAGCCCCGCCGTGCTGGGGGACGAGGTGTTCTTCCTCTCCGATACCTACACCGGCAAGCCCGGCATGAAGGGCTTCACCCTGCGGGCGCTGAACTGGCAGACAGGCGACGTGCGCGACGTGTGCCGCAACGACGACCTTGCTCCCGGCCAGCTGCTGGAGGTAGGGGGCGAACTGTACCTGCTGGCCACGGAGGGCAAGCGCCACGGCCTGAACGAGAACGACTGGGTGTGGGCCGTGAATCCGGACAACGGCGAAACCATGGCGCTGCGCCGTGAGGAGTACAGCATGTACGGATCCGTAGGCAGCGACTGCCGCTACGGCGGCGGCATGCAGCGCTGCGCCCGTGCAAGCAGCCTGTACTACGTATCCACCCGGGAGGGTAACGCTGTGCTGATGTGCATGCACCGTGACGGCAGCGACGAGGTGATTATCGGCAAGGAGGGCAGCATTGACTGCATCGCCCTGAGCGACGACTCCGACGTGGTGCTGCTGACCGCCATGTACGACATGAAGCTGCAGGAGCTCTACGCCTATGACCTGAAGAAGTGCCGCTTGACCCAGCTGACCCACTTCAACGACGCGGCCCTCAAGGGCAAGTATGTGGCGAAGCCCCAGCCCCTGTCCGTAAGCAGCGAGGGCTATGATATCGGCGGCTGGGTGCTGCTGCCCCGGGATTATGATCCCGAAAAAACCTATCCCGCCGTCTTTGACATCCACGGCGGCCCCAAGACCGCCTACGGCCCCGTTTTCTATCACGAGATGCAGCTGTGGGCCAATATGGGCTACTTTGTGTTCTTCTGCAATCCCAAGGGCAGCGACGGCCGCACCAATGAGTTTGCGGATATCCGCGGTCACTACGGCGAGACGGACTACAAAAACCTGATGGACTTTGCAGACGCGGTGCTGGAGGCCTATCCCCAGATTGACAAATCCCGCGTGTGCGAAACCGGCGGCAGCTACGGCGGCTTCATGACCAACTGGATCATCGGCCACACCGACCGCTTCTGCTGCGCGGCCAGCCAGCGCTCCATCTCCAACTGGCTGAGCTTCTACGGCGTGGCGGATATCGGCTTCTTCTTTGCCACGGATCAGAACGACGCGCACCCCTTCACCGATCCGATGAAGCTGTGGGAGCACTCGCCCCTGAAGTATGCGGCCAACGCCAAAACGCCCACGCTGTTCATCCACTCCGACGAGGACTACCGCTGCCCGCTGGCGGAGGGCCTGCAGATGTTCACCGCCCTGAGGGACAACGGCGTGGAGAGCCGCATGTGCGTCTTCCACGGCGAGAATCACGAGCTGTCCCGTTCCGGCAAGCCCCTGCACCGCATCCGCCGCCTGACGGAGATCACCGACTGGTTTGAAAAGTACGCCAAATAAGGAGCATGCCCATGCGCGTCACCGTCCTGATGGAAAACGCTGCCGCCCGGCCCGGCCTGACTGCAGAACACGGACTGAGCCTGTACGTCGAGGCCTGCGGCCGCCGCATCCTCTTTGATGCGGGGCAAACAGAGGCCTTCGCGGACAACGCCGCCGCGCTGGGCGTGGATCTGGGTCAGGTGGATCTGGCGATCCTCTCCCACGGGCATTACGATCACGCGGGCGGGCTTCAGCGCTTCCTGCGGGAAAACGATCACGCGCCGGTGTACGTCCACCGCGACGCCTTCGAGCCCCACTGGCACGGCACGGAGAAGGATATCGGCGTGGATCCGGCGCTGGAAAACAGCGCCCGGGTGGTGAAGGTCAGCGGTCAGGTCGATCTGGGCTGCGGCATGACCCTCACCGACTGCAACCGTCTGCCCATGGCGTGGCCGCCCTCCTTCGGAGGACTGCATGTGAAAAGGAACGGTCAGCTGCTGGCGGACGATTTCCGCCACGAGCAGTATCTGCTGATCCGGGAAGAGGAGCGGCTGATCGCCCTCAGCGGCTGCAGCCACAAGGGCGCCATGAATATTCTGGAATGGCTCGCGCCGGACGTGCTGATCGGCGGCTTCCACTTCGTGAAGCTGGATCCCTCCGGCGATGAGCTGGCTGCCGCAGCCCGTGAGCTTGCCCGCCGCTCCTGCCTGTGCTACACCGGTCACTGCACCGGCGATGCGCAGTTCGCCGTGCTGAAGGCTTCGCTGGGGGATCGCCTGCAGGCGCTGCACGGCGGCATGGTCTTCGAAATCTGATTTTTCTACTTCTGCGATTGAATCCGCCGTTTGATTGACGGCGGATTCTTTCATGTGCTATAACTGCTGCAGAAACTCACCTGAAAAAAGGAGGCGCAGCCTGTGGAAAGACGTATTATGCCCATTCAGCCCCGTCACCTGCTCCCCGCGCTGGAGATGGTGGATCAGGTTTTCACCGCATGGGCGGATGAGGCGGAGGGCCGGACTGTCCGCGCGCTGGTGGAGGAAATCCGCAGCAAGCGATATTACCTGCCCCAGCTGGAGCTGGTGATGACTGACGAAAACGATCAGCTGCTGGGATACGCCATGTTTTCCCGCTTCCATCTGGAAGGAAAATTCGAGGACGAGCTGCTCATACTGACTCCCGTTGCTGTGCGCACGGATATGCAGCGGCAGCACATATCAAAGGATCTGATCGAGTACGGCTTCGACCGCGCCCGGGAGCTGGGCTTCAAGGCCGTGCTTGTGGAAGGCAATCCCCGCAATTACAATCCCCGGGGATTTGTGACTTCTGCGCCCCATGGCATCGTGCCCTGCGCGAAGCTACAGCTTCCCGCCATTGAATGCCTGATGGTAAAGGAGCTGGTTCCCGGCGCGCTGGAGCATATCCGGGGCGAGGTGGATTACAGCTTCTACGAGACGCTGACGTAAGCAAAGAGCCGGAGGATTTTCCTCCGGCTCTTCTCTGTTTATTTGTCCCCCGCGCACCAGCGCAGGGCGTTGACCAGCATTTTGCGGTACTGGGGATGCTCCCATACCGACAGGATATGGCCCGGAGCCAGCATGCAGACGCGGCCTGCGCCCATTTCCTTCACATAGCCGCCCACCTGATCGCCGCCGCTTTCGGAATGGGTGGTGCACAGCATGGTCAGATCCTGCGCGCACAGACCCAGCTGATAATGCTCGTCCCGGATGGTGAAATCCTCCACGCCCTGCATCACAGGATGCTCCGCGCACATGCGCACCTCCACCGTGCAGCGAGGCGGATGCCTGATAAACCAGCAGCCCAGGAAATCCTTGTAGCCTGAAGCGTCGTCCTCATAGAACGCCGCGCCCGCGTGCACGGACAGGAATCCGCCGCCTTCGCGCACCCACGCCTCAAAATCCGACGGCATGACCTCCGTTACCCCCTTGTCGAACCAGGGCCGCACGTTGCCGTTGGTCAGATCGTCGCTTTTGCAGTTCATAATTACGTCGTACCGCTTCAGCATTTCCGGGGTGAGGATATCCTTGGCATCCTCCACGAAGTCGAAGACGAAGCCTTCCTGCTCAAGGCCCTTCAGTCCCCGGATCACCACCTCCGCCGGATGCCACTCATCTCCGCACAAAACCAGAACGTTCATGATTCGCCTCCTGTAAACGGTTATTTTTTCCATTATAACATGAGCTTTTGCTGTCAGCAATGAAAAAGAGACGCCGAAGCGTCTCTTTTCATTACCTGTCAGATGCAGTGCTGCAGCGGCTGGAGTATGCTGCTGATGATCCGCGCATCGTTGATGATGGTCTCCGGATCAAACCGGGGCGACGGGCCGGATACGCTCACCGCCGCGAACACCTTGCCCGCCGCATTGAACACCGGTACCGCCACGCAGCGGATGCCGTACTCATGCTCCATGTTGTCCGTAGCATAGCCGTTGCGGCGGATTTCCTCCAGATGATCCCGCAGCACATTGGGATCCGTCAAGGTGCAGCCGGTGTAGGCTTTCAGTCTGCCGGAGAGCACCCGCTCCACGTCCTCCTCGGGCATGTAGGCCAGCATCACCTTGCCCAGACCCGTGCAGTACAGCGGCGCGCGCTCACCCAGAATGTTGCGGGTCTGCTGCTGCTGGGAGGGATAGGTGGATTCGATATACAGCACCTCGCTGCCGTCCAGAATACCGAAATAGCAGACCTCCCTCGTCTCGGCGGCAATGCGGTTGAGGTAGGGCAGGAACATATCCCTCAGGCCATGATGACTGTTGACAATGTAGCCCAGATGCAGCACCTTCAGCCCCAGATAGTATTTGCTGGTCTGGGGATTCTTCACCAGATAGCCGCACTTCTGGAAGGTGGACAGGATATTGTAGACCGTGCTTTTCTGCATGCCCAGCATGCGGGCAATCTCCGATGGGCCAAGCTCCGGCTGCTCCACGGAGAAGCACTCCAGCACCTGCAGCGCACGGGCAAGGGACTTGACCTGGCTGTCGTCGGACATGAAAGGGCTCCTCCTTTGTTACCTGCACACCGTATCGTATACGAAGCGGGCGCAGCGGTGCATCTGCCGCACCTCGTCGCGGAAGGTTTCGGTCAGGCCGTTTTCCGGCTTGGTGCGGGTATGCGCGCTCTCCAGCACGCCCTCGATGGACTGCAGGTGATACTTGGCGTTGACGGGATAGTACTGCCGCTCGATCTCGGAGAACACGGTGAGGAAATCCTGCACCTGCTGCGCCTTTTCAGGCTCCTTCTGCCAGTTCTGCCACAGCCAGCTGTACAGATCCATATGGAAGTTCATCATCACGCCGGAGAAGCCCGCGCCGCCCGCCTTGAGGGAATCAAGGAAAGTGGTGGTGTTGGCGTTGAACAGCGACAATCCGCTGCCCTCGATAGCCTTCACCCGGTCGCGGATGATATCTATATCGCAGCAGGTATCCTTCATGAAGGCGAAGCGCCCGGAATCGGCGCACCACTTCAGCTCGTCCAGGGTGATCAGCCGCTTGTAGGGATAGGGGCACTCATAGAAGCCCAGCGGCACGTCCGCGGGCAGATGCTCCATCATCATCTTCAGCCGGGGGATGAAGCTCTCCCCGGCCTGTCCGGGCAGGCACAGCCGGTTGGTGATCATGATCAGTGCGTCCGCGCCGGCCCTGCGCATTTCGGTGAGCTCCTCGATCTGATCCCACACGTTCTCGGACACATGGCCCGAGGCGATCACAGGCACATGGGCATGCTGCTTGACGAAGGAGACCAGCTCTTTCCGCTCCTTAAGGCTCAGGAAGAAAATCTCGCTGGACTGGCACGCCGCAAACAGACCCGTCGCACCGTGCTGCTCGTACCATGTGATGAGCTTCTCCAGCGACGCATAGTCGATATCGCCCTGCGCGGTAAAGGGCGTGATCATCACAGGCCACAGGCCCTGGTAGTTCTTTTTCTCCATATATATCCCCCTCGTCAAAAGATGGACGGCGTTTGGTAATACTGAACACTTATATCATATGCCACAATTCTCCGCTTGTCAAGATATCATGTGTTTTCTGATAAACAAATTTCCGTTTAACAAATCCTTTCCCTCATTCCCGTTGACAAAGCGTATATTTCCATGCTAAAATAGAATGTAATAAGAACGCCGTTCAGTATTTCTGAACAGCCGTACAGTATGGAGGTGCAACCGTGCTGCCCCGCGTCAGCAATCACTATCACCCGGGAATGGAGCGGCCGAAGCTGCCCTCCACGGTGCATCTGGTGCATGCGCCCACGGATGAGTGGAACTATCACCACCATCCCTTCCTGATCCGCTTCAGGGGCCGGTTTTTCCTGTGCTTCTCCAGCGGAACCCATCATGAGGACGACGTGGGCCAGCGGGTGTTGTTCACCGCCAGCGACGATTTCATCCACTGGGACGAAGCCCGGCTGCTGGCGGAACCGAAGCATCCCGGAACGCAGCTGTTTATCCCCCAGGGCGTGCATGAATACAACGGCACGCTGGTCGTCTACTATATGATGCTGGAGTACAGCCCCGACGTGCTGCTCAACGGTCACCGGCAGATGGGCAGCCGGGGCAGAAAAATCTGCGGTTTCTTCTACAGAACCTCCACGGACGGCGTCAACTGGAGCGAGGAGGTTCCGCTGGACGCCTTCGGCGGCAACATGCCGGTGCGCCGGCTGCAGACGGGGAGGCTTTTCTCCATCGGCGGACAGTATCAGGCGTATACGGATGATCCCTCCGGCCTCACAGGCTGGCAGCAGGTCAGGATCTTCCCCGACGGCTGGGGCAACGCCCCCGGCGAGGCGCGCGAGGAGGATGATCTGCCCGGTCTGGTCAGCGATACCCACGTATCCCTGTGCGAGGGCTCCTGCATCCAGCAGGACGACGGTACCATCTACCTTTATCTGCGCTCCGCCACGCCCTGGCTGTGGGCCTGCCGCTCCACCGACAACGGCGAAAGCTTCTCCCTGCCGGAGAAGACGGAGTTCACCGACAACCGCACCAAATTCTTTATGGATCGTCTGGAGGACGGCCGGTACTTTTACGTCGGCACGCCGGATCCCTTCCCGCCCCGCACCCGCCATGTGCTGGCGCTGTCCCTGTCGGAGGACGGGCTGGACTGGACGCAGCACTATCTTCTGGCGGACGCCCAGTACAAGGGCCGTTATCCCGGTATCGACAAAAACGGCGTGTACGGCTATCCCAGCGTCATAACGGAGGGGACGACCCTGTACGCCGCCTTCTCCCTGAACAAGGAAATGATCGCCGTGCTGAAGGCTGACCTGAGCCAAGTGTGAAACGGAGGTATGACTGATGTCCCAAATCCCTGCTGAAGTACCGAAGAAAACTCTGGGACGGCGCATTTACAAGGCGTTCCTTCGGGACCGCTGGCTGTACCTGATCATGCTGATCCCTGCAGTGTACTACGTCCTGTTCCACTACTATCCCATGTACGGCGTGACCATTGCCTTCAAGCAGTACAAGCCCAAGCTGGGCATCATCGGCAGTCCCTGGGCCAGCCAGAACGGCATGAAGTACATCCTTCAGGTAGTAAAGGATCCCTACTTCTGGACGGTATTCAAGAACACCATCGTGCTGAATCTGGTTAACCTGCTGATTACCTTCCCCGCGCCCATCGTGCTGGCGCTGCTGCTCAACGAGGTCTCCTCCGCCCGCTACAAGCGCGTGGTGCAGACCATCACCTATCTGCCTCACTTCCTGTCCACGGTGGTCGTGGTGGGCATGATGAACACCATGTTCAACTCCACCGGCATCGTCAACGAAATCATCTCCTCCCTGGGCTTTGAGAAGATCGCCTTCCTCAACGACGCAGCCTATTTCCGGCCCATGTACATCGGCTCCAACATCTGGCAGAACATCGGCTGGGATTCCATCATCTTCCTGTCCGCGCTGTCAGGTCTGGATATGGAGCTGTACGAGGCCGCCCGTATTGACGGCGCAGGCCGGTGGAAGCAGACGCTGCACATCACCATTCCGGGCATCCTGCCCACCATCATCATCATGCTGATTCTGGCCATGGGCAAGATCATGAACGTCAGCTACCAGAAGGTGCTGCTGATGATGACCGGCTCCAACCAGTCCGTATCCGACGTGATCTCCACCTATGTGTACCGCCGCGGCATCACCAAGGCTGACTTCAGCTACGCCACGGCCGTGAATCTGTTCCAGTCGCTGGTAAGCCTGCTGTTCGTGGGCGTGACCAACTGGATCTCCCGCAGGACCAGCGAAACCTCGCTGTGGTAAGGAAGGAGGAGACATATGGCCATCAAGGAAGGCGGCGCAAGCCGCAAGGTATTCAACGTATTCAACTATGTCTTCCTGTTCCTGCTGATGCTGGTATGCCTGTATCCGCTGTATCTGCAGCTGATCATCTCCATCAGTCACGGTCTGGAGGTCATGAAGGGCGGCATCACGCTGCTGCCCCGGCACATCTCCTTTGATACCTACAAGACGCTGGTACGCGGCGAACTGTTCATGTACATGAAGAACACCGTGGTCTACACGGTACTGGGCACCTTCGTCAATCTGGTGATGAGCTGCCTGTGCGCGTATCCGCTGTCCCGCAAGACGTTCTCGGGCCGCAAGCTGTTCACCGCCATGGTGACGGTGACGCTGTTCTTCTCCGGCGGCATGATCCCCATGTACCTGACCGTAAAGCAGTACGGCCTGATGGACTCCATGTGGTCGCTGATTCTCCCCGGCGCCATCAGCACCTACAACATGATCATCATCCGCACCGCGTTCCAGTCCATCCCCGATTCGCTGATTGAGTCCGCCCAGCTGGACGGCGCCAACGATCTGATCATCCTGTATAAGATCGTGGTGCCCCTTTCGAAGGCCACGCTGGCCACGATGCTGCTGTTCTATGCCGTGAGTCACTGGAACGCCTACTTCGACGCAATGCTCTACATCAACAGCAAGGAAAAGTATCCTCTGCAGATCATGCTGCGCAACATGCTCATCGGCGGTCTGTTCAACGAGGAAACAGCCATCGCCGGCGCCAACGCCGAGGCGTTTGCCGTCACCGACGCGACCCTGCGCGCAGCCACCATCATCGTCACCACCCTGCCCATCCTGATCGTCTATCCCTTCGTGCAGCGCTACTTCGTCAAGGGCGTCATGATCGGATCCGTGAAGGGCTAAGCGGGCAGTGCCCTGGGGTCACGGTCAGGGGCTCTGCCCCCGACACCCCCGCGAAGGGCCTTCGGCCCTCTCGACACCCTTTTCCAGCGGCTGCGCCGCTGGGAGGGTAAGTATCGTTCGCGCTCCCTTGCAGGAGTCCCGCCTCACAAAAAGTGAGGTGCGACGCAGAACCCCGACAACGCTGCCGCGATATCCGCTGCATACCCGCGTCGCGGCGCATCTGTCATGCGCCGTGACCACTGCTAAGGCATAACCCAGGAAACACTCTGCCCGAATGGGATTCTTAAGGGGCGAAGACCCTTAAGCAGAGTCCAGAGACGGAGTATCTGATCCCAACGTACCCTGCTGGCCAAGGCCAGTGGAAATATTATCTTTCAAGGAGGAACACCCATGAAGATGAACCGTCTTGTTGCCCTTCTTCTGGTATTGGCCATGACGCTTTCCTGCGCCAGCGCTTTTGCCGAAGGCTCCCTGCTGAGCGACGAAGTCGTTGAGCTGCGCGTGATGCGCGACGAGAATCCCAACCAGCCCATCAAGGCTGACACCATCAGCCTGCAGACTGTGCTGGAAAAGACCAACGTGAAGCTGATCGTTGAAGCTCCCCCGAAGGCGTCCTATGCCGACAAGAAGTCCGTGCTGATCGCCACCGACGACATGCCCGACATCATGTATGTGGACTTTGCCGACGTGCAGACCTACGCCCGCGACGGCATGTTCGTCAACCTGAGCGAGTATCGTGAGCAGATGCCCAACCTGTTCGCTCTGCTGGACGCCAACCCCTCCATGAAGATCGCCCACACTGTGGACGGCCAGTTCTTCTCCGCTCCCACCATGTACCGCGCCAATCCCGACGCTGCCCGTTCCGGCGCGCTGGTGAACATCCGCGTGGACCTGCTGAAGAAGTACAACCTGCCCACTCCCACCACCTGGGACGAGCTGCTGGACGTGCTGGTTGCCATCAAGGAGAAGGAACCCAACCTGATCGGCATGACCAACCGCAAGGCCGGCAACACCACCGCCACCCGCAAGGTGCTGGACGTGATGGCCTATCCTCTGGGCTCCCACTCCACCATGTACTATGATCATGATCTGGGCGGCAAGTGGGTGTACGGCCCCGCTCATGAGAACTTCAAGGCTGTGCTGACCTACCTGAACAAGCTGTGGGAAGCCGGCGTGCTGGATCCCGACTACGCCTCCATGACCAAGGATCTGTGGACCGAGAAGCTGTCCTCCGGTCAGGCTATCGCCACCGTGGATAACGACGGCGTTGTGCGCAACTTCAACGTGGCGCTGCAGACCATCGATCCCAATGCTGAGATCGCCGTGATCCCCACCCTGACCAACTCCCTGGGCCAGACCCGTAACCTGTACTACGCCGAGAACCGTCCCGCCAACGCGTGGGTCATCTCCGCCTCCTCCGAGAACATCGACCTGGCCGTGAAGTTCCTCGACTGGTGCTACTCCGAGGAAGGCACCGACGTGCTGAACCTGGGCAAGGAAGGCGTCACCTACGACGTGGTCGACGGCAAGAAGGTCTTCAAGGATGAAGTGCTGGCTCAGTATGCCGCCAACGGCGCCAACGCTGTGTACGACATGTCCTCCGCGCTGGGCATCGGCCTGCTGTCCTTCACCCCCCGCTATGATACCTCTCCCGACATGCAGATGGCTCTGTACCTGAAGGGCTCCGAAGAAGCCAAGGCTGCCTACCGTGCCCAGCTGCAGGGCATCATGGGCGACGCGGGCCTGCGCGATACCGCCTCTGTGACCACCGCTCCCACCCTGTCTGCCGACCAGACCGAGCGCTACAACGAGCTGCTGGTGAATGTGGAAAACATCATCTGGCAGGAAGTGGACAAGTACATCACCGGTCAGGAGCCCATCGAGAACTGGGACAAGGTGATGGAAGCTGCCCGTGCTGCCGGCGCTACCGAGATGGAGCAGATGTACAACGACGCCTGGAACGCCGTAATGGGCAACTAAGCCTCAGCAGGTCTCTCTGACAAAGTCATATTGTCGTACCTGACAGGCAACTGAAGGGCAACATACCCGGCGGCTCTGCAGCGTCTGCTGCAGAGCCGCCCTTTGCATTCCGGATACAGGCAGGATTTTATTTCCTGTATCTGGAATACAGAGGCAAAGGCCGATGCACAAATCAATCAAGGAGGAACCATCGCCATGACTGACAACAGGCACTTATTGCCCTTCCTGTGGCTCCACGGCGAGGATGAGGAAACCCTGCGCCGGGGCGTGAGGGATATTGCGGCCTCCGGCTGCGGCTCCGTATGCGCGGAAAGCCGCACCCACCCGGATTTTCTGGGAGAAAGCTGGTGGCGGGAGATTGATATCCTGCTGGACGAGTGCAAGCGTCAAGGGCTGACCCTGTGGCTGCTGGACGATACGCACTTCCCCTCCGGCTTTGCCAACGGCGCAGCCAAAGGCACGCCTTATCAGCGCATGATGATGACCGAGCAGCACATGGATATCCGCGGCCCCCGTCAGGGCGGACGGATTCTGGTGCGGGCGGATAACGAAAAGTCCATGCCGGTGGCGGTGGTGGCCGCGCGGCGCGTGCACCGCGACGGTCTTATCGAGGGGCATGTGGATATGGGCGGCTGGGCCGTGACGGATCTGACCGACCTGACCGATCTGGCTCAGGACGGCTTCGTCCGCTGGGACGTGCCGGAAGGCGACTGGCGCGTGTTTGTCATGACCGCCAGCTATGTTTCCGAGCGCAATCCGCCCCAGCAGTTTGTCAATCCGCTGCTGCCCGAAGGCGGTCAGCTGATGATTGACACCGTCTACGAAGCCCATTATCAGCACATGAAGGACGACTTCGGCAAGACCTTCCGGGGCTTCTTCTCCGACGAGCCCGCCCTGCGCGCAGGCCGGGGCTGCAAGGCCGTGCTGGGCGAGTATCCCATGCTGCCCATCCCGTGGCGCACGGACATGCCGGAGATCCTCACAAAGCAGCTGGGCAAAAGCGCCCGGGCGCTGCTGCCGGGCCTGTGGTACGATATCGGCGAGGATACGCCCCGTATCCGTTATGCGCTGATGGATACCGTCAGCCGCCTCTACGGCGAAAACTACTCCATGCCCATCGGCGACTGGTGCCGCTCTCACGGCGTGGAATATATTGGCCACGTCATCGAGCAGAACAATGCTCACAGCCGTCTGGGACAGGGCGCGGGCCATTTCTTCCGCGCCATGAGCGGTCAGGACATGGCGGGTATGGACTTTGTGCTCCACGAGCTCAAGCCGGAATTCCGCAGCACCTCCCACGGCTGGAAGAGCCAGGACTTCGAGGCGGACGACGACTTCTTCCGCTACATGCTGCCGCAGATGACCGTATCCTGCGCTCATCTGGATCCCAAGAAGAAGGGCCGCAGCCTGTGCGAAATCTTCGGCGCCTACGGCTGGCAGGAGGACGGCGAGGAGATGCGCTATCTGGCGAATCTGCTCCTGTCCCGGGGCGTGAATCACTTCACTCCCCACGCCTTCACCCTGAAGCCTTATCCCGATCCCGATTCGCCTCCGCACTTCGGTTCCTTCAATCCCCTGACGCCTGCGCTGACCCATCTCCACGGACACATGGCCCGCGCAGCCAGTCAGCTGGACGGCGGACGGATGCTGGCCCGGGTGGGCGTGCTCTACTACGCCGAGGCCGAATGGGCGGAAGGCAAACGCTGCATGAAGACCCAGAGCCTCGTCAAGGCGCTGAACATGGCCCACATTCCCTGTGAGATTGTGCCCATCGATCTGCTTGAGCCGGGCCGCTACGACGCGCTGTACGTTCCCCGGGGCAGCATGTGGCCGGAAAAGCTCTTCCATCAGCTGAAGCGGCTGATGGCCTCCGGCTGCCGCGTCGTCTTTGCAGATGCGCTGCCGGAGGGACTGAGCGAAGGCTCGGGCGATATCGCCGCCCTGACGCAGGGCATGTATGCGCTGCCGCTGTGCGATATTGCGCAGGACGCTGCCGCCCATGCCGGCCAGCCCGTCCGCGCGCTGACGGAAAGTCCGGATATCCACCTGTACCTGTACGAAAAGGATGGCCGGATCATCACCGTGCTGTTCAACGAGGACGTGCGGGAGGCTCACAGCATCACCCTTACCACAGACGCATATGCCGCCCCCGTGGTGTGGGACAGCGAATTTGACTGCTGCCGGCCGCTGAAGGAGGACGGCTCCGTCACCCTGCAGCCCGGACAGCTGCTGATGGTCTCCGATCCCGCGCCCTGCTGGCCTGAATTCCAGCCCCTGCCGGAGCTGCATCAGGGCGAAACCGCCGCGCCCCTGTGGACGATCAGCTTCCCCGGCACGGAGTACGCGCCCGTGGTTACGGACGCGCCCGGCGACCTGAACGCCCTGTATCCCCGCTTCTCCGGCACGGCACGGTATGAGGCAGAGGTGGAAATCCCCGCCCGCACAGGCGGATTCATCCTGCCTGAGGTCTCCGGCACGGTGCAGGCATGGCTGGATGATCAGCCGCTGGGAATCCGTATCGCGCCGCCCTATTCCTTCAGCGTTGACGCGGCCCCCGGCGCACACCATCTGAAGCTGGAGGTCATCAACACGCTGGTGTTCCGGCACCGCGATCCGCTGTCCTTCTACAACTATATCAAGCCCACGGGCCTGACCGGCCCCATGACCTGGCTGGAGGTGTAAGCATGGCAGACAGGCTGCTTGTCCCCGATACCGACCTGACGCTGGACCGCATCATCTTCGGCTCGGTGCGTTTCGGCACCGACCGCTGCGTGGAGACGACGGCGCATCAGCTGCTGGACGCCTATCTGGATATGGGATGCCGCACCGTGGACACCGCCCGCATTTATCTGCCGCCCACCCCGGGCTGCGGCGAGGAGGTCATCGGCCGGTGGATCCGCCGCACGGGCCGCCGCCATGACCTGACCCTGATGACCAAGGGCGGGCATCCGGAAATCCAGACCATGCACACGCCCCGCATGACCCGCGCCGACATGGAAAGCGACCTGCACGATAGCCTGCGCGCCCTGCAGACGGACTATGTGGACGTGTACTACTACCACCGGGACGACGTATCCATCCCCGTGGGCGAGCTGATCGAAACCATGGAGGATTTCCGCCGTGCCGGCAAGATCCGCTATTACGCCTGCTCCAACTGGACGACAGCGCGCATGCAGGAGGCTGACGCCTATGCCGCCGCCCACGGCTATCGCGGTTTTGTGGCAAACCAGTGCCTGTACAACGCGGGCGTCGGACATATGAACCCGCCCGGGGACGATACCCTCTGCGCGGCGGATGAAAATATGATCGCCTATCACAGCGCGTCGAAGAACGTCATGACCCCCTATTCCGGGCTGGCGGGCGGCTATTTCCAGCGGCTGCTGGATGATCCTTCCGCAGCTGCGCGCAGCAATTACCACACGCCGGGCAATATCTGCGCTGCCCGCCGGATGGAGGAAATCGCCCGCCGCTATGACGCAACCCTCACCCAGACCGTACTGGGCTTCCTGCTGACGCGCCCCTTCCCCGTAGCTGCGCTGGCCGGCAGCAGCAGCCTTTCCCATCTGCAGGAAACCATGCAGACGCTGCACATCCCCTTCCAACCCGGCGATTATGCTGATATGTAAGGAGGCTACCATGGCTGAAATCATCAAGGTAAGCAATCCCCGCTGCGCCGACGTACGCTTTCAGGACGGCGCGCTGCCCCATCTGAAGGGCGTGAAGTCCTTCCAGATTCTCCGCTGCAACCGCAAGCATCCCGACTGGTCGGATGATATCGGCTGGACCTACAACCACGCCGCCATGATCGCCCACGCCTACGGCTGGTACTTCTGCGAATACCTGTCCAATCCGGTGGACGAGCACGAGACCCCCGGTCACACCATGCTGACCCGTTCCCGCGACGGCCAGCACTGGGAAAAGCCGGTACTGATCTTCCCCGAGGTGGAGGTTCCCACATGGCAGTACAAGGGCCCCCGCAGCCCGGAGCTGAAGGATCCGCACCTGACCTGCGCCCATCAGCGCATGGGCTTCTATCAGGCGAAGAACGGCGTGCTGCTGGCGCTGGCCTTCTACGGTCTGGTGCATGACCGCCATGTATCCGCCCCCTGCGACGGCTGGGGTATCGGACGCACAGTGCGGCGGATCATGCCTGACGGCACGGTGGGCGAGGGGATTTACTTCCTCATCTACAATGAGCCCGCAGGCTACACAGCAGAGAACACCGGCGTGTTCGCGCCCTATACCGCATCCCCCGATGCGGACTTCGTCGCCGCCTGCGAGGAATGCCTGCAAAACGGCGCTGTGGTGCGCCAGATGTACGAGGAGCAGCGCTTCGACAAGACGCTCTTCCCCAACAAGGCAGGCGAGGCGCTGTCCTTCTATACCGTCAGCGACGATGAAATGATCGGCATGTACAAGAAGGGTATGGTGGCGGTTTCCCGTGATCAGGGCAAGACCTGGAGCGACGTGGAGAAGCAGCCCACCATCATCACCGCCACCGGCAAGGTGTGGGGACAGAAGACCTCCGACGGCCGCTACACCCTGATGTACAACCCCACCACCGACGGTCAGCACCGCTGGCCTATTGCCGCCGTTTCCGGCGACGACGGACACCATTATGCGGACATGGCTGCCGTCACCGGCGATATGTCCCCCCAGCGCTACGGCGGACTGGACAAGAACCTGGGCCCGCAGTACATGCGCGGCATTGCCGAGTGCAACGAGCAGTCCCCCGACGGCGATGTGTGGCTGGCCTACACCAACAACAAGGAGGACGTATGGGTGAGCCGCATCCCCGTGCCGCTGACCCATGAAGGCGCAGCCTCCGGCAGCATCGCGCTGGGCAACGGTCTTCCGGCTGATCTGGGCGTGTACGCGCCTGTGTGGTGTCCCGTGGAGGCTGAAGACGGCGTGCTGGTCATGAAGGACAAAGATCCCTATGATCATGCCCGCGCGGAGGTTGCCATGGCGCCCTCCACCCGCGGTGTGATCCGCTTCACGGTGGATATCGCCGCGCTGGGCAAGGACGGCAGCTTCACCTTTGAGGTGCAGGATGATATCGGCCGCACGCCCATCCGGCTGGTGTTCCGGCCTGACGGCGTGCTGTACGTGCGCGGCGACGGCCGTACCGATCCGTGGAAGCCCTACGGCCTCAATGAGAAGATCGACGTGGAAATTGAATTCAACGTTGAAACCAACCGCTACATCCTCCGCGCTCTGGGGCAGGAGAAGAACAGCGGCTTCAGCGCTGCGGTGAACGACCTCACCCGTTTCCGTTTCATGACCAAGGAGGTTATCCCGCATCTTTCCACCGACGCTGACTGCGGCAAGTGGGGTACAAAGGACATGGTGCTTCCCGGCTGCGAGGATCCCGTGGAGGAGACCGTGGCCCGCGTAAGCAATATCAGCTGGAACGTAAAATGAGCCTTTTCAGGAGCGTCGGTATCATCCGGCGTTCCTTTTTTTCGGGATCGTCCGATGGAGAGCTGCCGGCAGCGGCCCCTCGCATCAAGTAAATGGAGAATTCTCACTGGTGAAGATATTGATTTCAATATAGCCCTTTATTTACGCCGCGTTTCGTGTTATAATGGATGTGTTGGCCGCAATGCCAAAGCGATCGGAGGCAGCAGATTTATCCCGTATCATGCCGGACTCCGGCAAAGCACGCTTCGCCTCCGCTGCAAAGAGATCAATCGTACGGCAGGCTGCCCTAAACGAAGGATCCCGGTACAGAAGATACAGAAAGGTGCGGTAATTGTGGATTCAATTCTCCAATTCTGGACGCAGATGACAGCGAATCCGCTGCTTTTTATGGCTGTTACGCTGACGCTGGGCGTCATTCTGGTCAACGGCTGGACAGATGCGCCCAACGCCATCGCGACTTGCGTTGTTACAAGGTGCATGCCTCCCAAGGCGGCTATTCTGATGGCGGCGCTGTTCAACTTCCTCGGCGTTTTTGTCATGACGCTCCTCAACGCCACCGTGGCGGAGACCATCACCAAGATGGTGGACTTCGGCACAAACCCCGATCAGGCGATCATTGCCCTGAGCGCGGCGCTGTTTGCGATCGTTCTCTGGGCCACGCTGGCATGGGTTTTCGGCATTCCTACCAGTGAAAGCCATGCGCTGATCGCCGGTCTGACCGGCAGCGCGATCGCGCTCCACGGCAGCCTCGCCGGCGTGAACGGCGCAGAGTGGGTAAAGGTTCTCTACGGTATCGTCATTTCCGTTACGCTCGGCTTCGGTCTGGGCTGGATCGTCTGCAAGCTGGTGGTGCTGCTTTTCCGTAAGGCAGACCGGCCGAAGACGGAGCCCTTCTTCCGGGGCGCACAGATCGCGGGCGCGGCCTCCATGGCCTTCATGCACGGCGCGCAGGACGGCCAGAAGTTCATGGGCGTTATTCTGCTGTGCGTGTACATGTCCAAGGGTCAGGCCCTGCCGTCTGACATCAGCATTCCCGTCTGGCTGATGATCGTCTGCTCGGTGGTCATGGCTGCCGGTACTGCGATGGGCGGCAAGAAGATCATCAAGTCCGTAGGCATGGACATGGTCAAGCTGGAGAAGTATCAGGGCTTCTCCGCAGATATCGCTGCGGCGCTGTCCCTGCTGTTCTGCTCGGTGTTCAGCCTGCCGGTATCCACCACCCATGCGAAGACCACTTCCATCATGGGCGTGGGCGCGGTGAAGCGCGTGTCCGCCATCAACTTCGGTGTTGTGAAGGAAATGGTGCTGACCTGGGTGCTGACCTTCCCCGGCTGCGGTCTGGTCGGATTCCTAATGACGAAGCTTTTCCTCCTGCTGTTTAACTGATGAAAAAGGAGCTGTGAACTATGGCTAAGGGTGATAAGTTCTTTTATGAAAACCTCAGCGCAAGCGCGTCTTTCTGCAAGTCTGCTGCGCAGTATCTGGTAAAGTGCCTGGAAAACTACGATCCCGCCAAGCTGCAGGACATGCTGACCGAGATGCACACCATCGAGCATTCTGCCGACGGCAAGAAGCATGAGATGAACGCCGCGCTGGCCAAGGCCTTCGTGACCCCCGTGGACCGCGAGGATCTGGACATGCTCAGCCTCCAGATTGACGACGTGACCGACCTGCTGGAGGAGATCCTGCAGAAGTTCTACATCTACGACGTGCAGAAGATCCTGCCCGCAGCCGTCACCTTTGCCAAGAAGCTGGTGCGTTCCTGCGAGCTGCTGTGCATGATCATGCAGGAGTTTGAGAACTTCAAGAAGTCCCAGAAGCTGCTGCCCATGATTATCGAGCTCAATGACGTGGAAGAGGAGTGCGACAAGCTGTACCTCGAGTCCATGCGCGAATTGATGCATCAGCCCGAGAACATGCTGCTGATCATGTCCTGGCGCGAGATCTACGGCTGCTTCGAAGCCTGCGTGGACGCCTGCGAGCATGCCAGCGAGTGCGTTGGTTCCGTTATCATGAAGAATACCTGATCCGGTATGCGAAAAGATGCCTCGACTCATGGAGTCGAGGCATCTTTTATGTTACTACCCGATCGGAAGCGGCGGATACAGCGCCGCCAGATCATCCATATCCATCCCGGCAAAGGGCACGGGCGCATCCGTCTTCCTGCTGCCCCGCGGATCGCCGGACTCATTGTATACCATCAAATACCAGCCGTAGCCTGCATTGGTATATGTTTTGACGCCGTTGTGCATCAGCGAGATACTGTGCAGGGTGCTGCCCTCCGCCATCTGCGCGGTTATCACATACTGGTCATCCTGCTCCACAAGTGCGAAATTAATCTTCTGCGGCCGATATTCCAGCACCACCTGATAGCTCGTGCCGTCGATGCTCACTTCTTCGGACGCAGTGTAGCGGTACAGCTCCAGATCGCCGCTCCAGCTGAAATTCACCAGATCGTACGGTACGTCCGCATCCTCAGGCATGGTGACGTGCCATGTGCAGGCATCGATATTATCCATCGGGCCGCTGAAGCTGACGGTCAAGCCTTCCACCTGAAATGGCGTGTAATATATCAGTCCATCCGGGTTGCACATAATCGTACTCAAACCATTGCGGCAGACGTTAAATTCCCGCAGCTCACCCTGCCTGACCGGAATCCGCCAGATACTGCCGTCCTTTTCGCCCGGAATGGTTTTTCCGTCCGTCTGAGTGGCTGTCACGCTCTTGAACTGCTCGCCATCGGGAATACTGAAGCCCTCCCCATCCCACGTCATGCTGATCCGCGGCAAAGCCGCAAAGTACGCCTCCAGATCAAAACCCATCTCCGCAGCGGTAAGACAAAGATACGGTGTGCAGACCGTTTCCGCTGACGCCATTGCGGGCAGCAGCATCAGTACTGCCAGCATGATACATTGCAGCTTCTTCACATGGTACTCCTCCTTGCAGCAAATATTCGACTGGAACGAACACGCTGTAATGACAGTATGGCATGAAGCATGGAAGAACTCAAACGGCAGCCGCCATTGCTTCTGCAGCCGTTGTCGTTTTCGGCACGCAAAAGCCCCTCCATACGGAGGTGCTTAAAAGGAATCGCGGATGGAGTTATAGGGACAACGGTCCGGCTTACGCGCGGCCCTGTGCAATATCCATCAGATATCGGCCCACGTCGTGGCAGATCTTCGCCATGGGATCAACCAAGTGATCCGGCAGGCGGGAGGTGGAGGAGTGGATCTCGAAGGTCAGGTCGCCCTCATAGCCAATCTCCGTCAGCACAGGCAGAATGCTCCGCCAGTCCACCGTGCCCTGGAAGGGCAGGATGTGGTCGTCCTTCTTGCCGCTGTTGTCAGCCACGTGGGTGGCCTTCAGCCGCTTGCCCATATAGCGCAGAGCCTCGCGCTGATCAATGCCCATCAGCTGCGCATGGCCGAAGTCCCAGCAGATGCCCACGTTGGGCACGTTGAAGGAATCCACCAGTTCGCACAGATCCACATGGGTGGCACAGTAGCTGCCCAGAGGCCGCCTGTGCGCGCTGCGGCCGGAGCCGTAGTCATCCGCCATGTTCTCGATGGCGATGCCGCAGCCCACCTTCTCCGCCAGCTCCAGCTTGGGCATGAAGTACTCATAGTTGCGCTTCTTCGACTCGCGGAAGTCCACATGGTCGTCGGGATAGGTGCCCGGATGCATCACAATCCACGGCACCTTTGCCATACCGGAGGCAATGATGGCCCGCTCGATCATGGGCTCCCACACCTTCGCACGCTCATTCTCAGGGATCAGCGCGTTATAGAAGGGCGTGTGAGACTGGGTGATAGGCAGCTGCAGCTCTTCAGAGAGGGCCACAACCTCTTCCATCCATTCCTTCCAGTCGTCGTCCGCCAGGCGGAAGAAGCTCTTGCCCGCGTCGGAAATGTTCAGATCCACCGCGTCAAAGCCGATGGCCTTCAGGCGGCGCATGGACTCCAGAATCGGAATGTAGCTGACCCAGTCAGGCCGGAAGGCAATCAGGTTCGTGGAGGTAGACAGACGCATCAGGCATTCGCTCCTTCCCATGCGGCGCGGGTGGATACCACCATCTCCGCCAGCTCGTCAAAATCCAGCTTGTTGGCGCGGGACACCAGCTCCACCATGTCGGCAGGCAGATTGTGCTTTCCGGCATACATGGCGCAAAGGCCCGCTGCCAGACAGGCAATGGTATCCGTATCGCCGCCCATCTCCGTGGCCAGACGGATGGCCAGATGCACATCCTCCTTCGCCCAGATGAACAGCGCAAAGGCAGCGGCACAGCAGTCGCAGGACTCCTGGGTCGTGCCCATAATGTCATAGAGGAATTCCTTGAGCTCCTGCTCGCCCTTCATCTGGGGCAAGAGCTTATTCAGGAAGCGGATGCGGGCGGCGCAGGATGGCGCAGCCGAAGCCACGCGCAGCTGATTGCCCAGAGGCTTGCCGATTTCCGCACCCTTGCAGGCTTCGTCCAGAATGGTCTGCATGTCGCAGCCCCGGGCAGCCGCCTGAAGCGCATAGGCATAGCACACGGCGGATTCAATCGCTACGCCGGTGTAGTGGGTAGGCATGAGGCAGTTGACCACGCTCTGCACCAGATCCTCCTCACGGCTCATGAAGAAGGCTGCGGGCGTGCGCATCATGCCGCCGCAGGTGATGCCGTTAAGGCCGGTAGTGGTCACGTCAGCGCCCGCGGCAATGGATCGGAGCGCATTCAGACTGTTGGCGCCGATGTACTTGTTGGCCGCGTCGGTCTCGTTGACCCAGCGCAGCAGCGCCATAGCGGTATCATAGGGAGTGATGCAGCCCTTCTCGTGATATTCGCGGATGAGGTACACCACCTGCTCGGTATCGTCGGTCACCTGACCGTGGAACAGATCTTCATGGGTGAGGGAATCTTCAGGCGTGAGCAGGGTATCCACGCGATCGTAACGCGCCTCGATTTCCTGGCGGGTGCACTGCTCGGTAGCCTTGCCGTAGGCGTCGCCCACTGCAAAGGCTTCCAGGAAGGCTCGGATCGTTGCTTTATTCATGGTACATGTTCCCTTCAAAAGAGCCGCGGAGGGCTGCCGTAGTGGCGATCCCTCCGCGGCCATGATTGGTGCCTTGGTTCGGTCAGGTCAGATTAATAGCCGGCCTCGTCGTTGTACATCTGGGCAGACTCCTGCATGGCGGTCAGGGGATCATAGGACAGATCCTCGGTCACCAGCTGACGGGCGTAAGCCAGAGCGGTAGCCTTGGCAGCGTAGTCGTCGATGTTCACGTAAGCGCGGGCATAGGACAGCTGCTTGAAGGCCACAGCGTAGGTGGGCATGGATTCCATGGCAGCCTTCACCTCAGCGGTCTCGGCGCCGGAAGCACGGCAGGGCAGGTAGCCGGAGTTCACGGCGAACTTGGCGTTGGCAGCGGAGGAGGTCACGTACTTGACGAAGGTCCAGGCAGCCTGAGCGCGCTCTTCACCGTAGTAGGGGAAGATGCAGATGGTGTTGCCGCCCATGGCCACAGCCTGCACGTCGAAGATGGGCATCTCGATAGCGCCCAGCTTGTCGCCCATGGAGGCAGTCCAGTCGATGATCTTGGTGGAGGAACCGGCGAAGAAGGCAGCGTTGCCGGCAGCGAAGTGGTTCACGCCGTTCTCGTTGTAGGTGGACTTCATGACGCCTTCACGGGTCATGTCCTGCCACCACTGAGCAACCTTGGCGCACTCTTCGGTGCCCCAGGCAGCGGACTTCACAGAGTAGTCCTCGTTGCAGGCGATCACAGGGTTGTCGCACTGCATGATCTGGGTGTTGGTCAGCCAGTCTTCGTCCTTGACGCAGAAGGCGATGAAGTCGGTCTTGTCAGCGTTGGCTTCCTGAACCTTCTTGCAGACATCGATGAACTCAGCCCAGGTCTTGGGAGGATTGGCTTCCATGTCCAGACCGGCGGCAGCCACATGCTCCTTGTTGTAGAACATCAGGTTGGTGGAGATGCCGCAGGGGATCTGGCAGTACTTATCGTTGTAGATGCCGTAGTCCCACAGGCCGGTGAACACGTCGTCGAAGTTGAACTCAGGATCGGCCTGAGCCTGCTCGCCAGCGTAGAAGTTGCCGTAAGCGCCGGTGTAGGTCACCTGGCCGCCGATCAGCACGTCGGGGGTGGACTTGGGGTTGGAGGACAGGGCAGCGGTGATCTTGGTAGAGGTGTCATTGTAGCCGCCGGAGTAGGAGGCGTTGATGACGATACCGGTGTTCAGAGCGTTGAAGTCCTCGATGATGGACATGAAGGCTTCGCCGCTGGAGCCGCCCAGGGCATACCAGACGTCCAGAGTGATAGGAGTGGTCTCAGCCACAGCCACGTTGGCCATGGAGAAAACCAGCACCAGAGCCAGTACCAGAGACAGGAACTTGTTCATGGGTGTGTACCTCCATTGAAAATATTTACGACAGCATTCCGCTGCAGTAACCGGAAACAGAACGATCATCAGCCCTTGTAACTTGCCGTCGGCAGGCGGCATCGCCGCTTTTTTAAGCCAACCAGTTAGTGTATCTTGCCGTCGGCAGACTGAAATCGTATCGACCGGCTCCGCCGGTCGGGCGGGCAGTTTTCGGCTCTGCCGAAAACATACCTTACAGATTCGGACGGCCGGGAGGATGTCTCTGCCATCCGACCAGTCCGAATCTGCAAACTCGTCAAAATGCTTGCATTTTGACGAAAGGCGTCAGCCCTTCAGTCCCGTCATCGTCATCGAACGGACGAAGTGCTTCTCGCACAGCAGGTAAACAACCAGCAGCGGGATGATGGACATCAGCGCGCCGGCCATCATCACCTGATACGCCGCCGAAGTCTCGGATACCAGATACTTCAGGCCCACAGCCACGGTGCGCATCTCGGTCTTGTTGGTCACCAGCAGCGGCCACATGTAGGAGCGCCAGTGGCTCAGGAAGGCGTAGAGCAGCGCGGTTGCGATGGCGGTGACGGAGTTGACGATGATCACATGCCACAGAATCTTGAAGTATCCGCAGCCGTCGATCTTCGCAGCGTCCATCAGATCGTCCGGAATGGTCTGGAAGAAGGAGATCAGCATCATGGTGGTGAACACGCCCAGCACCTGAGGCAGGATGATGCCCATATAGGTGTCGGTCATGCCGGAGCGGCTGATCATCTGATACAGCGGCACCACCAGCACGGACATGGGCACAAACATGGCGGACTGGATCAGCATGTAGATGGTGCGCTTGAAGGGGAACTTCAGCTTGGCGAAGGCATAGGCCGCGCACACGGACATGGCAATCTGGATCAGCGTCTGGGCCACGGAGGTGATGATGGTGTTCATGTAATAAGTGCCGAAGGGCACCATTTCGAACACGCGCTGGAAGTTGTCAAACTTGAAGGAGCTGGGCAGCCACACCAGCGGATATGCCAGCACCTCGGCGCTGGTCTTGAAGGCAGAGAGGATCATCCACGCAAAGGGGAAGAGCATCAGCACCGCAAACACCAGAAGGAGCAGGAACACCGGGATGTTGTAATGCCTGATCTTGTTGTTGCCAGTCTTTTCAGCCATGTTACTGATCCTCCTTCCGGTCCTTCATGATCTTCTGGATCAGCGTCAGGATGAAGATCACCGCAAACAGCAGCACGGACGCCGCAGCGCCGCGGCCCATCTTGGCGTTGCCGAAGGCCTGATTATAGATGTAGTTGACCATCAGGATGGTGGAGTTGTTGGGACCGCCCTGGGTCATGATATCCACCTCGGTGAAGGCCTGGAAGCAGCCGATCATGCCCATCATGATGACAAAGCCGATGATGGGGCTCATCAGGGGCAGCTTGATTTTGGTGAGGATCTTCCACTCGTTGGCGCCGTCGATACGGGCGGCCTCGATCACGTCCTCGGAGATGCCCTGCAGGCCCGAAAGGAAGATGATGATGTCATAGCCCACGCCGCGCCATACGGCGAAGACCACGATGGAGGCCAGCGCGCTGGCGGAGGAGAAGATATAGTTGCTCGTGGGCAGACCCAGGAAGCGCAGCACCTCGTTAAACGGGCCCAGCGTGGGATCATACAGCCACATCCAGATGGTGGAGGCGGCTACCACGGGCACGATCACGGGCGCGAAATAGCTCACACGCAGGAACTTGCGGCAGGGGATGTGAGTATCCAGCATCACAGCCAGCAGCAGGGAAAGGATAACCTCGCCGCTGAGCTTGCCGATGGTGAACCACACCGTGTTGCCGAAGGCCTTACCGAACATCTTGTTGCGCAGCAGGAACTCAAAGTTCTTCAGACCCGCCCAGGTGGAGATGTTGGTGATGGTATTGGTATTGGTGAAG
>JAFURI010000025.1 GCA_017471885.1 Clostridia bacterium
GCATTTCTTTGCCACCTGCTTGGGGGTCATTTTGGCACGGATGCGCTCCGTGCGGATCAAATCTCCGAGTCTTGACAAGGTCTTCGACCTCTTTCTTTGTTAGTATTGAGTATCTGTATTGTACCGCATTTTGAACATGGATGCAAGAGAATTGTATTTTTCCCAATTTGACTATTGACAGCTGTATACAGCGGTGCTATAATGACGCTCCAAATATAGCTTGTAATCGACATCTGCATCGGTGAGAATCATGCAGCGCTGTCTGAACGCGGGAAGCCATCCGCATTCAGATGGCGCTTTTTTCGCGTTCGGATTCGGGCGGAAAATACGGAGGAAGACTCATGGCATTCATCGAAGCAGAAAAACTTTCCAAGGTCTATGTGCGGCACAACGCCCCCAAGACGGGCGGCATCTCGCGTCTGTGGAAGCGGGAGACGCAGCGCATCCCCGCGCTGACGGATGCGTCCTTCTCTATCGAGCGGGGCGAGCTGGTGGGCCTGATCGGTCCCAACGGCGCGGGCAAGTCCACCACGGTGAAGCTGCTGACCGGCATCCTCACGCCCACCGGCGGCAGCTGCACGGTGGACGGGCGCTCCCCCTGGGCGGATCGTCAGGCGCATGTGAAGCACCTGGGCGCGGTGTTTGGCCAGCGGACGCAGCTGTGGTGGGACGTGCCGATCCGGGATTCGTTCCTGCTGCTGCGGGACATCTACTCCCTGGAGCAGGGCAGGTGGCAGAAGCGCCTGGACGAAATGGTGGAGGCGCTGGAGCTGGGCGAGTTCCTGAACGCGCCGCTGCGGCAGCTGTCCCTGGGCCAGCGGATGCGGGCGGAGCTGTGCGGCTCGCTCCTGCATGAGCCTGAGCTGCTGTTCCTGGACGAGCCCACCATCGGCCTGGACGCGGTGAGCAAGCTCAAGCTCCGCGCATTCCTGAAGGAGGAGAACCGCCAGCGGGGCACGACGATCCTCCTGACCACCCACGACATGGAGGACATGCTGGCCCTGTGCAGCCGGGTGATGGTGCTGGGGCACGGACGGCTCCTCTACGACGGCGCGCTGGACGCGCTCCTGCAGCGCTATGACACGGTGCATACGCTTCGTGTGGTGTTCGAGGAAGCGCCCGATCTCAGCGGTGTGAGCGCTCCGATCGCCCGCGACGGCGACGCCTACATCCTGACCTACGAGCCCGCGAAGCTCCCCACCAGCGAGCTGCTGCCGCAGGTGCTTGCCGCCGGCCGTGTGCGCGAAATGACGCTGAAGGAGCAGAACGTGGACGAGCTGATCGCCCGCATGTACAAGGAGATGGCGCTATGAGAACGCTCCTTGTGAAGTGGCGGCCCTACCTGACCGTCTTCCGCCTCCGCGCGCTGATGGAGACGCAGTACCGCGCTGCCGCCCTGGGCGGGCTGGTGACGCAGGTGTTCTTCGGGCTGGTGTACATCTGCCTGTACACCGTGCTGTATAACGGCAGCGATCCGCAGGCCCTCCGGGATACCATCACCTATGTGTGGATCCAGCAGATGTTCTTCCGCATGATGTTCTCCTCGGACAATGAGCTGACCAACCTCATCATGAACGGCGGCGTGGCGTATATGATGGTGCGCCCGCTGGATCAGCACCGGTTCTGGGTGTGCCGGGACGTGGGCGGGCGGCTCGTCGGCGCGGCGATGCGCATGGCGCCGATGCTGCTGGTGCAGCTGATTCTGCCGCCGGAGCTGCGC
>JAFURI010000003.1 GCA_017471885.1 Clostridia bacterium
GCATCCCGAGCGCTACGACCGCAAGACCGTGCGCGTGGTGGGCGTGGCCTATCCGGACAAGGCGCTGCCCAAGGGCTACTACCTGTTCGGCCGCATGGCCATGACCTGCTGTGCGGATGATATCGCCCAGCTGGGCTGGGTCTGCCAGGGCGTGCAGCGGCCCAACGCCAAACAGTATATCCGCCTGACCGCCCAGTGCACCACCCATTCCAACGGTCAGGAATCCATGGTGATGCTGCATGAGGTGCGCTGCGAGAACGCCGATGCGCCCGCTGAAGAGTACGTTACCTTCAACTGATACGTTCTTGAAAGAACGAGAGGACAACCGGAATGCTTCCGGAACGTCAGAAAGACAAAAAGGAGATATCCTGTGCAGTTTCTATGATGCAGCAGGAGATCTCCTTTTTGTATTCCGGGGAACAGCAGCAAATGCACTTTGTTTCATTGCTGCGTCAGTCGGTTCGATTACAGCCCGGTGAGGAAGGTCTTAAGCCAGGGTTGACCTGAAAACAATGCAAATGATGCTCAGACTGACGAAGACGGACCCTGCCGTTAACCAGGGAAGAAGCTTTAGCGAAATACGCTTTTTTCCAGGATGAACCGCTGCGCTTACGGGTGTGAGCAGAGGCAGAAGATAACGGGCCTGAAAGCCTTCGATCCGATAGTGATCTACCGGGGTAAACCACACGTGAAGCATCAAGAAAATTAAGAGCGTGCAAATGATGGACGTGATTATCAACATGCTCCGGCTGCGCAGATCAAGAGGGCAGGAATTGTCGACCAGAAAAATGCTGATCGTCAGGAACACGCTGATGGTAGGAAGGATAAAGCCAGCGTCCACGTTAAACCAAGAAAGCGAGTTGGAATAGCAGAAGATGCGTGCGATATAGGCAGGCCCGGAGGTTGTTAGCGATGCAAGCAGACGCTGGAAGAAGGAGAAAGGATTCTGCAGCAGTGCGCCAAGGCCGTGCATGGTCTGTGCAGTAGAGCCGTCTATGGGATTCATGAACAGGGAAGTATAGCATACGCAGCCCCATAGAATGGTCATAAGGACGGGGATAAGAAGAGAAGTGCCAATGGACAACGCTCTGCTGTGTCTGGAGATGAAGCATTGCTGGGGAATCAAAAGCAGCAGAAGTGCAAAGGGGTAATAGCAGATCTTCCAACTGGCTAACCCGATGCAAAGCAGCAGAAGCAGCAGGTGCTCCCGGAGACGAAAAAGAGGCTTTCTATAGATTGAATGAAGCAAAAAAGCAATCTGAAGATAGACCAAAGCGGTGGTAATGCCGTCTGCAGAAGCGGAAATCATCTGCTGGAGATTCAGGGGCAGAAGCGTGAATGCCAGCATTATGTATTTGCAGCAGGGAATCAGGCGGATTGCGAAATACAGGAGTAGGACGACGCAAATCCAGTTACCAAGTCTTGCGCCATACCAGAACAATACCTGATTGTTCGACAAAAGCATCATCAGCTTCATGCCCAGAACCTGGGGAAGGTAGCTCAAAGGGGGATAGATAGCGGAAGCGCTGTTCACTGGAGAAACAACCATGTTATCAGGAGTGGTGCTTTGCAGCATCTGCATTACTTGCTTGTGAGTGATGCTTTGCGCATTTTCTATCTGGCACAGCTGCTCCGGAAGAAGCGCCTGATGAGTTTGCATGGAGGATACCCATTGGCCGGTCGCCAAGGTATAGATCTGCTCCAAATGGACCTGTTCATCCGGTGCTCTGAATATGGGTAATGCGATCATCATGAGCAATGAAAGAGGAATAAACAACAACAGAAACCAGTGCTCAGGACGGAGTTTATGTGGGGCAAGGATTTTCATTCTTCTAACAACATCCTTATTTGTGCAAGCAGCGCAGTCGGAAAAGAGGCTAGGGTCGAAGTCTTCCTTTTGCAGAGGCTTCGACCCTACGTGAAACAGGGGACGTAATCATCGATGTAGGTTCTTGTTTACAGCTGGGAGGCGGCGGCCTTGTCCAGCAGGAAGATTACGTTGGGATGGGTGCGCAGGATGGAGGCCTGCACCTGCGGATCCACCGCGCCCTTGACCGACAGGCGGACAGCCTCGGCCTTGTCCGCGCCGGTAGCGATCAGCACTACCTTGCGGGCGTTCATAATGCTGCTGATGCCCAGGCTGATGGCCTTGCGGGGCACGTCGGCCTCGGAGTCGAAGAAGCGGGTGTTGGCTTCGATGGTGCTCTGGGTCAGCTCCACCACATGGCAGCCGGGGATAAACTTGTCGCCGGGCTCGTTGAAGCCGATGTGGCCGTTGCGGCCGATGCCCAGCAGCTGCAGATCAATGCCGCCGGCCTTGACGATGTCCTCGTCGTAGGCTGCGGCCACAGCGTCCAGATCCTCCGCCAGACCGCTGGGCACATGGGTGTTGGCCTTGTTCACGTTCACATGGTCGAACAGCTCGTCGTTCATAAAGCGGTGGTAGCTGCACACATGATCCTCGGGAATGCCCACATATTCGTCCAGATTGTAGCTGGTCATGCGGGAGAAGTCTACCACGCCCTGCCGGTTCATCTCAATCAGGTTCTTGTAGCAGGGGACGGGAGAGGAGCCGGTGGCCAGACCCAGCACGGAGTCGGGCTTTTCAATCAGCTGGGCGGCAATCAGCGTCGCAGCGGCCTTGCCCACCTGGGCGGCGTTTTCAAACACACAAACCTGCATCATATACCTCCGCTTTGTTTTCAAATGTATTATACAGGCCGCCATGTATCCTGTACAAAGGCCTGAATCTCCTTTGCAAGGCGCGACTTGTATTGTCTTGATTATACGCCCGGGCCGAAGGCGTTGTCAATCCCCGCGGGAGGGGAGAAACATTCGCCGTCCTCCCCTTGACGATCAGAGGGGGACGGTGGTATAATAGACTGTCTCGTTATGAATTTCTTTTTGATTATACAGGAGGGATACCATGTCCGGACATTCCAAGTGGCATAACATTCAGGCCAAGAAGGGCAAGGCTGACGCCAAGCGCGGCGCGATTTTCACCAAGATCGGCCGTGAGATCGCCATCGCCGTGCGCGAGGGCGGCGCCAACCCCGAGAACAACGGCAAGCTGCGCGATATCATTGCCAAGGCCAAGGCCAACAATATGCCCAATGATAACATCCAGCGCTCCATCAAGAAGGCCTCCGGTGAAATGGGCGACGTGACCTACGAAACCATCACCTACGAAGGCTATGCTCCCGGCGGCGTGGCTGTCATTGCCGACTGCATCACCGACAACCGCAACCGTACCGCCTCCGACGTGCGCCACTGCTTCGCCAAGAACGGCGGCAACCTGGGCACCACCGGCTCCGTGGGCTTCATGTTCGACGAGAAGGGCGTGCTGGTTGTGGAGCGCACCCCCGGCATGGATGAGGATGAAATGATGATGATGGCGCTGGATGCCGGCGCTGAGGACGTGAACAGCGAAGAGCCCGACGTGTTCGAGATCTACACCGCGCCCAATGATTTCTCCGCCGTGCGCGAGGCGCTGGAGCAGCAGGGCCTGACCTTCCTGTCTGCCGAGGTCAACAAGATTCCCCAGAACACCGTGGCTGTCACCGATCCTGACACCGTGCTGAAGATCCAGAAGCTGCTGGACATGCTCGAGGACAACGACGACGTGCAGAACGTGTATCACAACGCCGACCTGCCCGAGGAGGAGGACGAGGAGTAATTCCCGTTCCCGGAAATAAGAATCCGCCGGATGAAGACCGTCATCCGGCGGATTTTCTGTGCGTGCAGCACGGAAAGTTGACAGGCCGGATGCAATATGATATGGTGGAAGCAGAAAAAATAAAACCGAACGGGGTGATTCCATGGCCTTGGATTTCATGCATCTGTCAAACCTGAAGATTGTGCTGCCGGTGGCGGTGATCTTGTTCCTGATCATCTTTTTCACCAACTACCGCAAGGTGCCTCCGAATGTGGCGCTGGTGATTTCCGGCTGCATCCGGCGCAGGTACAAGGTTAAGGACGAGGACGGCCGGACTGTGGTCAAGAAGTTCGGCTACCGCATCGTCCGGGGCGGCGCCACCATGGTGATTCCCTTCTTCGAGCGGGTGGATAAGCTGAGTCTGGGCATCATGCAGGTGGATATCCGCACCACCCAGCCCGTACCCTCCCAGGAGTACATCTCCGTGATGGTGGACGGCGTGGCCAATATCAAGATCGGCTCGGACGACGTGTCCATCGCCACGGCGGCGGAGCAGTTCCTCAACTGGAAGCCGGAGGATATCGCCGCCATCGCCCAGCAGGTGCTGGAGGGCAATATGCGCGAAATCATCGGCCGGATGACCATTGCTGATCTGGTGCAGAACCGCGACAAGTTTGCTACCGAGACCAGCCGGGCGGCTGCGGCTGATATGGCCAACATGGGCCTGGAGATCATCAACATCACCATCCAGAACTTCTCCGACAAGGACGGCGTGGTGGAAACCATGGCGACCAAGAATATTGTGGAGAAGGAAAGGGACGCCAAGATTGCCAAGGCCGAGGCGGAGCAGCAGGGCCACAAGGCCGCTGTGGAGGCGGAGGCGCTGATGGCCGAGCAGAAGAAGGAACTGGAGCTGAAGCAGGCCGAATACAAGATTCAGGCCGACCGCGCTCAGGCTGACGCCGACATTGCCTACAAGGTGCAGCAGGAAATCGCCCGCAAGAGCTTCGAAGAGGAGAGGGCTCATGCGGAAATGATCCGCCTGCAGAAGCAGACCGAGCTGGAACGCCAGCAGGTGGAAATTCAGCGTCAGAAGCTGAACGTGGAGGTCCGTGAAAAGGCGGAGGCAGAACGCGATGCGCGCATTGCCCGCGCCGAGGCTGACAAGGCCGAGAAGCAGGCCCAGGCGGATGCGGAGTACTACGCTGCCCAGAAGGAGGCCGAGGCTATCCTGCTCAAGGGCAAGGCGGAGGCGGAAGCCATCCAGCTCAAGGCGGAGGCCATGCAGCGCTACGGTCAGGCCGCCATGCTGGAGATGGTGGTGGACAAGCTGCCCGAGGTGGCCCGCGCCATCGGCGAGCCGCTGGCCCAGACGGAGAAGATCCTCATGTTCGGCGAAGGCTCCGCGACCAATCTGGTCCGGGATACCACCGGCTCCATGCTGCAAACCTTCGAGGCCATGAAGAGCGCTGTGGGCGTGGACATCCCCCGGATGCTGCGGGACGTGACCACCGGCGGACTGGTGGGCCGCAGCGTGCAGGAGCAGACGGATACGCCCGAAGAGAACGAATAAGCAACAAGAAACGCCGGAGAGCATTGCTCTCCGGCGTTTTTTGTCTGTGGGATTACAGCAGCTTCTTGAACAGCTCCTTGATCTCTTCCACGGAGGTGTCGCGGGGGTTGCCGGGACGGCAGGCGTCGGCGAAGGCAGACTCGGCCAGGAAGTCCAGATCCTCTTCCTTGACGATGGCCTTCAGATCCTCGGGGATGCCCACGTCCTTGGACAGCTGCTTCACAGCGTCCACGGCGGCCTTGCGGTACTCGTCCTCGGTCATCTTCTCGGTGCCCTCAACGCCCATGGCGGCGGCGATGTACTTGTACTTGTCGCCGGTCACAGGAGCGTTGTACTCCATGACGGTGGGCAGCAGGATAGCGTTGCCGACGCCGTGGGGAGTGTCATACACAGCGCCCAGGGTGTGAGCCATGGAGTGCACGATGCCCAGACCCACGTTGGAGAAGCCCATGCCGGCCACATACTGGCCCAGAGCCATGCCCTCGAAGCCGTCAGCCTCGCCCGCCACAGCGGAGCGCAGGGACTTGGCGATGATTTCGATGGCCTTGAGGTGGAACATGTCGGTCATTTCCCAGGCGCCCTTGGTGGTGAAGCCTTCGATGGCGTGGGTCAGGGCATCCATGCCGGTGGCGGCGGTCAGGCCCTTGGGCATGGTGGACATCATGTCGGGATCGACGACGGCCACTTCGGGGATGTCATGCACGTCCACGCACACGAACTTGCGCTTCTTCTCCACGTCGGTGATGACGTAGTTGATGGTGACCTCAGCAGCGGTGCCGGCGGTGGTGGGCACAGCAATGGTGAACACGGTCTTGTTCTTGGTGGGGGCAACGCCTTCCAGAGAGCGCACGTCGGCGAACTCGGGGTTGTTGATGA
>JAFURI010000004.1 GCA_017471885.1 Clostridia bacterium
GACAGGAAGTACACAAACTTATAGAAGCCGACTGCGCAGGCCACGGCGCACACAATCAGCAGAATTCCCAGCAGATTCCACGGCATGGTCGAAACCCTCCTTAACCGAAGTAGGTGTTGATGTAATCCGCAAAGCTCTTTTCGCCCACGACGGTATCGCCGACCAGATTGTGGCTCAGCGTCCAGCGGGAGAAGAGGATGATATCATGCTTGCCGGCCTTCTTGATCTTGGGCAGATTGGCCAGGATACCGAAGAGCCAGATGGGAGCCCACTTGATCTTCAGGGGCTTCTTCGCCGCATCGAAGCACAGGCGAGCCATTTCTTCGTAGGTGTAGGTCTCCCTGCCGCCCACGTTGTAGGTGACGTTGGTGTCGCACATATGATCCGCAATGAACCGGGCGAAGTCGGCGCAGTCCACCACATTGGCCTTCACGCCGCCGTAGCCCTTGAGCAGCTGCATCTCGCCCTTGTCCACATAGGGCTTGAAGACCTTGCAGATATCGTAGAAGTAGCCGGTGGGGCGGTAGACGACCCAGTCCATGGCTTCCTTTTTGATTTCCTGCTCCACCAGATACTTGGCGTGCAGCATGGGCACCTTCTCCGCGCCGGGCTCGTCGCAGGAGATGACGGAGACGTAGTTGAACTTCTTCACGCCTGCAGCCTTGGCTTCGGCGTAGAGGTTCATGTTGCCCTTGTAGTCCACGTCGTAGGAGGTGACGGCGGTGGATGCGCCGGTGAGGCCGACGGTGGTGATGACCACGTCCGCGCCCTCGCACAGGCCCTTCATGGTTTCGGGTTTTGTAGCGTCGATTTTCACAAAGGCATACTTGCCCTCGCAGCCCTGCACGGGAGTCTCGCGCATATCAGCCGCCACGACCTCATGACCGTCTGCGCACAGGCACTTGAGGATTTCAGCGCCCAGATTGCCGAAGGCGCCTGCAAGAACGATTTTCATGGTTGAGTTCCTCCTTTATTTCTTCGCCTTTTCCTTGGCACGCTTGTCGTTGATGATCTTCATATGCTCGGCGGTCACCAGGGTGACGTTGTTCTCCTTTGCCCAGGCGACGCAGCCCTTGAGCACCACGGATAGGAACACGCGCGGCACGCCCAGAATGGTCATGAGCGCCTCGTCGGTGAACTTGACGGTATCATCGGCGCGGTCGGCGGCGTAGCGGACGGATTCCAGAGAGGCCTGACGCACCTGCAGGAGCTCGGCGCGCATGCGGGTCTTGCGGTGGAACCAGAAATTCTTGGAATCGCGGTAGCCGTAGTCCACGGGAAGGGGAGGGAAGTCGCGGGAACGGACGCCGTTGATGATAGCGTCGGCGTACTTCTTCTTCATCAGGATCCTGTCGATCTTCAGGATAAAGTGAGCGCCGAACTTGGAGGTGATGCCGTTGAAATCATGATACGGGGGCTCGTAGCCGTTGAGCTCGCCGGGGAGATCCTTATCCGCGCCGTCCAGCTCGCGCACCCAGGTGCATTCAATGGCCTCGATGGCGTCGGTAAGCACCATGGGACGCTTTTCGCCGGTTTCTTCCTCCAGCAGGGATTTCTCCAGCTTAAAGTTGCACTTGGGCATCTTGTCCTCGGGCTTGTCGCCGGGCCAGGAGAGCTTCACGGCCTCCTTGAAGGTGGAGGGCTTGTCGTCGATGAAGCTGATGGCGCACTTGCCGTTGCGCAGGATATTCTGGGCGGTGTTGGAGGAGTTGCGGCAGCTCAGCAGCATGGCGTAGAAATCCTTGCCAGCCACATAGTAGGGCTGCACCAGCGAGTAGGGGCCAAGGCTGGTGGTGCCGTCCTCGCAAAGGGTGCTGATGATGACGGTAGGCATGGGGAAGAACAGGGACGTCTGGTAAAAATTGTCCACGATGCGCAGATTCTCAAAGCTGCTCATGGGATGGGCCTCCTTTTGTTTCTCGTATTATGGGATGAGTTTGCGGATGACGGGGTACAGGGTATCAAAGTCGGCGTCCTCCATGGCCCAGCTGATGAGGGCCTCCGCGATGAAGGCGGCGGTGAAGGCTGCGCTCTCTCCGGCGCATACGGGCAGAATGAAGGCCGCCAGCTGCTCCCGGAGCATCTGGTGACGGGGGGCAAATCCCAGGGCCATAGCCTTGGCTGCCCCCGAATCGGAGAAAAGGTCCCGATGGTTTTCCGCATAGCTGCGCAGCGCGTCATAGACGCCCCGGATCAGCGTTTCCGGATGATCGGCAGGCAGCGCGGCGATTGCATCCAGCTGCTGCTGCCAGTCTTCAAGCATGAAAGCGGCAATCAGCATATCCTTGGAGGGAAAGTAGTTGTATACCGTGCCTACGCCCACATTGCAGGCGGCGGCCACGGAGCGGATGGTGGTGCCGGCATAGCCGCGGTCGGCAATCTGCCTCCGGGCCTCCGAGAGAAGCTGGGCGCGGAGATTCTCAATGATTTTTGGCATTGGATCCCTCCTGTGTGGTGAAGATGCGGACAGCCTGCCCGGCGCGGGGATTCCCGAACGGATTCATAAAGGCGCTGAATTATATGAACCTGTTCATTTAACATTATGCGCCTTTGACGCGGGCATGTCAAGAAGATTGTTAAAAAAATTGCGAGAATGTGCGGCGGTGGCGGTCTTGCGAACGAAAAGGGGAGGCGCATGTTCGAGTTTCAGGGAATGCGTTGGGAATGATATATCATCTGCAGAGAACGGAGTATTATCTGCCACAGTGGCCTTGATGCTGCGCGGCTTCCTCGCAGGATTGATGTAAACAGGAAAGTTTTTAATGTTTTTCATTAAAAACCTGTTGACAAACGTTGTTCTTCCGGGTATAATGCAATTAACGATAAACATTAAACTTTTTACGGGAGGATTGACTATGAACAAGGAAAAAATGATCAGGACCGCCAGAGGGCTGGATACGCTTTTCAAGACGCTGCGCAGGATTATCGTGATCGCCATGGCGGCGGCCGTCTGCGTGATGGCGGTACTGACTGTGGTGCACTGGGTGAATCCCGCCGCCGTCATCGGCGAAGGGTTCGAGTCGCTGGATCTGGGTACGGTGACGGTGGAGCTTGCGCCGGAGAGCGCTCCCACCGCCGGCGAGGTGCTGGGCTACGCGTGGCTGGTGATTGCGCTGGGCAGCGTGTGCGCGGCGCTGATCTGGTACATCTTCGGGCAGATCCGGCAGATTCTCGCCCCCATGAAGGAGGGTACGCCCTTCCAGGCTTCGGTCAGCCAGAGCATCCGCCGCATGGCGTGGGTCAGTCTGGCGCTGGGCGCAGCGCAGAATATCGGGCGGATGATCGAGGTCAACGCGGTGATCGGCCGGTTTGACATCAACCAGCTGCTGGCAAGCGGGCAGATCCGCTCCATCACCGCCAACTACACGCTGGATATGACTTTCGTGCTGGTGTTCTTCGGTCTGCGGCTGGTGTCCTACATTTTCCGCTACGGCGAGGAGCTGCAGCAGCTCTCCGACGAAACGCTGTAAAGGAGGCGCACCATGGCAATTATTCTGAGGCTGGATCGAGTGATGGCGGACAGGAAAATGTCGCTGAACGAACTGTCGGAGCGGGTGGGCGTGGCCAACGTCAACCTGTCCAAGCTGAAGAACGGACACGTCAGCGCCATCCGGTTTTCCACGCTGGAGGCGATCTGCGACGTGCTGGACTGTCAGCCGGGGGATATTCTGGAGTACCGCAGGGACGGCTGAATCTAAATGATACTACGCCCCCTTTCGACGACGTTCGTTGAAAGGGGTGTTTTTTCGTCAAAGGACAGGGGCAGGCGGGCGGCGAATCCGTACATGATGGAAAGGACGGGGATCTGCATGCCGGAGTGTCTTGCGGCGGGGAATGAGCGCCGGGCCCGGGAATGGATGCTGGCGGTGGAGAATCTGGGCGAAGGGTGGCGCTGCACATGGGCGCAGGATGCGCACACGGCCCGGGTGATGATGGAGGAGCGGTACTATGACGCGGCGCTGCTGTGCCCGGGAGAGGAAGGGGTGAAGCTTGCGCAGCTTTTGCGTCAGCGGCCGCCTGTTGCCCCGCCTTGGGTGATCGCGCTGGAGGAGAGTGCGGCAGCGGACGGATGCATCCGCCGGGCGGAGGAGCTGGAAGGGCTGATGGCGGACTGGACGCGGTGCGGACGGCTTCCGCAGCTGGCGCAGGAGCGGCATGGTCAGCTGCTGTGTCTGGCCCGGGGGCTGATGTGTGCGCTGGACGTGCCGGGGAGGCTGAAGGCGTGGGATTTTCTGCCGGATATGGCGGCGCTGTGCACGGTGCATCCGCCGCTGGGGGAGGATCTGCGGGGGCGGCTGTATCCGCTGCTGGGGCGGCGGCATGCGCTGACGGGCGCTGCGGTGGAGCGGCGGCTGCGCCTGGCGGTGGAATCCACATGGAATCACTCCAGCCTTGCTGCGCTGGAAAGATTCTTCGGCCACAGCGTGGATCCGGAGCGGGGCAAACCCACCAACCGGGAGTTCATCTGCCGGGTGCAGGAGCGGCTGACGCTGGCGGCGCGGCGGATTGCATGAGCATGCCTATGGACAAAAGGCGGCGGTTGTGGTATACCGTCATGTAGAGAGCTTATTCAGAAGAGACACCGAAGGGAGATGGCGTTATGGCCTGGTCGGGGCGCACGGCGCATGAGACCAACAGCATCACCGAGGGCATTATCTGGAAGCAGCTGCTGATTTTCTTCTTCCCCATTCTGCTGGGCACGTTTTTCCAGCAGCTGTACAATACGGCCGATGCGATCATCGTAGGCAAATATGTGGGCAAGGAAGCGCTGGCGGCGGTGGGCGGCGCTACGGGCGTGCTGATCAACCTGCTGGTGGGCTTCTTTACCGGACTGTCCTCCGGCGCAACGGTTCTGATCTCCCAGTACTTCGGTGCAAGGCGTGACCGCGACGTGGGTGAAACGGTGCATACCGCCATCGCCCTGTCGCTGCTGGGCGGCGTGGTGATCACAGTGCTGGGTGAGGTGTTCGCGCCTGCGGTGCTGCGGCTGATGGGCACGCCCGAGGACATCATGGGCCATGCGCTGACCTACATCCGCATCTACTTCGGCGGAGTGGTGTTCTCACTGATCTACAATATCGGCAGCGGTATTCTGCGAGCAATCGGCGATTCCCGCCGCCCGCTGTTCTTCCTCATTGCGGCCTGTATGACCAACATCGTGCTGGACGTGATTCTGGTGACGGGCTTTGATATGGGCGTGGGCGGCGCGGCGGTGGCCACGTTGTTCTCTCAGGGCGTGAGCGCGGTGCTGGTGGTCGTTACCCTGTGCCGGTCGCCCTTCTCCTACCAGCTGTTCCCGAAGAAGGTGCGCCTGCATCCGCATCAGCTGAGCGGCATTCTGCGCATCGGCTTCCCTGCGGGTATCCAGTCGGTGATGTACTCCCTGAGCAACGTCATCATCCAGTCCTCGGTGAACGGCTTTGGTACGGATACCGTGGCGGCATGGACGGCCTTCGGCAAGCTGGACGGTCTGTTCTGGATGACGGTCAGCGCCTTTGGCGTGTCGGTGACCACCTTCGCCGGGCAGAACTTCGGCGCAAGGCGGTATGACCGCATGAAGCGCAGCGTATGGACCTGCCTCGGTATGGCGGCGGCGACCACCTTTGTGCTGGCCGGCGTGCTGATGGGCTTCGGCCGGTATGTGCTGCACGCCTTCGCGGATGACCCGAAGGTGATTGAGATCGGCCTGGAGATCTTGTTCTTCCTTGCGCCCACGTGGTGCCTGTACCTGTGCATTGAAATCTTCTCCGGCGCGCTGCGCGGCGCGGGCGATGCGTTCATCCCCACCATGTTCACGCTCTTCGGCGTGTGCCTGATGCGCGTGGTCTGGCTGTGCTTCGTGGCGCCGCAGTTCAACAGCCTGAAGATGGTGCTGACCTCCTATCCGCTGACGTGGTGCCTGACCTCGGTGCTGTTTGTGGCGTATTACCTGAGGGGCAGGTGGCTGCGCCGCTGCATGAAGAAGGCAGGTCACGAAATTGCATGATATATCCCGCCGGACGGCTTCAGGGCTGTCCGGCGTATTCTTTTACCCTTTTGGGCCCAAGCTGAAAGGACTGGAGGTGAAGATATGCGCGGTGCGCTTGCGATGCTGGCGGGGCTGTGGACGGCGCGCATGCTGCGGCGGATGAAACATCTGCGCAGGCTGGGGCTGCAGGAGGAGGCGCGGCAGCTTTACCGGCGTGCTTCGTGGAGCATGGGTGCGGCGGTCTGGTGCGCCATGCTGCTGCAGGAGGGGATCCTGTGGCGCAGTGGGCTGCTCTCGTGGCAGAGCGGGCTGCCGCTGCATCTGTGCAGTATGACGGGAATCCTGACTTTGCCCATGCTGCTGAGCGGAAACGATACGCTGTGGCACAGCGCGCTGCTGGCAGGTTTACCGGGTGCGGCGCTGGCGCTGATCTTTCCTGCGCCGCCGTCCACGCCCTGGCCCGGCTGGATGGCGCTGGGGTTCTACGGCCTGCATGCGCTGCTGATCTGCGCGCCGCTGCTGCCGCTGGGTATGGGCAGAAGGATCGCCGTTCAGGGCGCTGCGCAGGCATGGCTGTTCTGGGTGACAGCGGCGCTGGGGATCAGTATAATCAATCGTCTGCTGGGCAGCAATTACCTGTTCCTGTCTCATCCGGTGGAGGGAACGCCGCTGGTGCGGCTGGCACGGCAGGGGGAGACGGCGTACCGCGCATGGCTCTTCGGACTTTTCACGCTGTGGATGGCGGCGCAGGGCTGCCTTTGCATGCTTTGTTCACGGATGCGGCAGAGAAAAAAGCGAAAAAACGACAGCTGAGGTAAAAATTTGGATTTACAATCCCTTGTGTTTATGATAAAGTGAACCTGTATGAAGAAAAAAGGGTAAGAAGAAAAAGAAAAAGCACGGAGGAAAACAAAGATGTCAATCATGAACGCGCTTTCACTCCTGGGCGGCCTGGGCCTGTTCCTCTTCGGTATGAAGATCATGGGCGACGGTCTGGAAAAGGCTGCCGGCAACCGCATGAAGAAAATCCTGGAAATGGCGACCAGCAACCGTCTGCTGGCAGTGCTTACGGGTATTGTGATTACCGCCATTATCCAGTCCTCATCTGCTACCACGGTAATGGTGGTGGGCTTCGTCAACGCCAGTCTGATGTCCCTGACGCAGGCCGTGGGCGTGATTATGGGCGCCAATATCGGCACCACAGTTACTTCCCTTATGCTGTCCGTGAAGGTGGACTTTGCCGCCATCTTCGCCTTCCTCGGCCTGATTCTGACCACCCTCAATGCCAAGAAGCATCCGGTGGCCAATCAGTTCGGCTATGTGACCATGGGTCTGGGCATTCTGTTCGTGGGTATGAACACCATGTCCTCCGCCATGAAGCCCCTGCAGGAGTGGCAGGTGTTCAAGGACATGATGGTGTCCTTCAGCCATCCGCTGCTGGGCGTGCTGGCAGGCCTTGTCATCACGGCTGTGGTTCAGTCCTCCTCTGCCAGCGTCGGTATTCTGCAGGCTCTGGCCGGCGAAGGCCTGATTCCCCTGCAGAGCTCGGTGTTCATCCTCTTCGGTCAGAACATCGGCACCTGCGTTACTGCGCTGATCGCCTGCTCCGGCGCTTCCTCCAGCGCAAAACGCGCTGCCATGGTGCATCTGCTGTTTAACGTCATCGGTACGGTGATTTTCGTGGTCATCGCCGTCATATTCCCCTTCGCAGACTTCATTGAGGGTCTGGCTCCCGGCAACCTGAGGCTGCAGATTGCCTTCGTCCATGTGATCTTCAACATCACCAACACGCTAGTCCTGCTGCCGCTGGCCGGGGTGCTGGAGAAGACTGCCTGCATGCTGGTGCCCGACGACGGCAGGAAGGCCGAGGCCATGAAGCTGCAGTATTTCGATCAGCGTCTGCTGAATACGCCTCCCGTTGCCGCGCAGCAGCTGTTCCGCGAGGTGCAGCGTATGGGCGACATCGCCATGAGCAACTATTCGGCCGCCGTGGCGCTCTTCCACGACTGGGATGACAAGAAGGCCGAAGAAATCAGGAACAACGAAGAGGTGCTGGATTTCCTGAACCATGAGATCACCAACTGTCTGGTGGAGGTCAAGGGCCTTGCACTGAATGAGCAGGATATCCACCTGGTGGGCTCTCTGTTCCATGTGGTGAACGATTTTGAACGCGTGGGCGATCACGCTGTCAATATGATGGAGAACGCCGAAACCAAGCAGGTGGGGCAGGTCTGGTTCTCGGATAAGGCCTTCGCCGAGCTGGAGGAGCTGTCCCTGCTGGTGCAGAATCAGCTTAGCCAGGGCATGGAGCTGTTCCGCAAGCAGAACAACGATCCCCGTATCCTGAAGAAGGTGGAGGAGGCCGAGGAGGCCATCGACAACATGACCGACGCGCTGCGCGAGCATCATGTGGACCGCCTGAAGAACAAGAAGTGCTCCGCCAAGAACGGCATGATCTATCTGGATCTACTGACCAATCTGGAGCGCATCGGCGACCATGCCGAGAATATCGCCACCTCGGTGGACCGCGTCCGCACGGCCCGCTGACCGCAGGAAAGGCAAAAAACGCCTCCGCATCCGGTATGGATGCGGAGGCGTTTTTCATATGTCCGGCTTTAAAGCACGCCGTTCATGATGGCGAGGATCAGGTTGCCGTTGTTGAAGATGGCGGCCAGCCGGCTCTGCTCCAGGGCCTGTGAAACGAAGTCCACAGGCACCATGGTGAGGATCAGGGGAACGATGGCAAAGGCTGCGTAGCACAGCAGGATGCCGCGCAGGAATCCGAATACGCCGCCCGCCAGCCAGTCCAGCTGCTTGAGAACGGGGAAGCGGAAGATGGCCTTGATAGCGTTGATCAGGATGGAGATCACGATGTACAGCGCCGCAAAGCACACCACGAAGCACAGAATGTTGATGGATGCGTTCAGGATGGTCTGACTGACGTAATCCGCTACGGTGGTCACGCCGGAGCCGGAAAAGGCCTGCGTTTCCAGATTGAGCTGCAGCAGCGCGTCAAAGGGCGGGGGAAGGGTGACCTTGCTGACGAGATCCGCAATGCCCTCACGGGTCATGGTGGCCACGTTGGTAATGGCCAGCTCCAGATCGCCGATGCGGCTGGATGCGTCCGTGTAGTGCAGCAGGGTGCGCACAAGCTCCGTGTCGCCGCGGATGATATCTGCCAGCTTGGGATACAGCAGGAAGGATAATCCAAAGGACACAAGGCCGCCGCCCATGTTCAGTACGGAGCTGACAAAGCCCCTGTAGAACCCGAACAGCACGCTCAGCGCCACAATGCCGATGACCACATAGTCCACAATGTTCATGAAGCCCAAAGCCTCCCTGCATCAGTCTCAGTCGTATTCGCCGTTCAGGTACTTCTGCCGGGCCTCGGTCATGACGGGATCATGATCGCCGCCCCAGGCGTACTTCTCGTTGATGGCCTCAATCTCTGCCACGCGCAGCGCAGGGGCGCAGTAGGGGCAGAACTTCAACTCGGCGTAATCTTCGTTATCCAGCTCCGCATAAGTGAAGGTGGCGAAGGTGATGCTGTCCTTGGCGGAATAGCACTTCTCCTGGCTGTGATAATAGCTGCCGCCCTTGGGATTGTAGTACAGCACCAGATCGTCGTCCGGCACGGTCAGCTGGCGGCCCTGCCAGTCCTCCCAGATGACCATCTTGGTGTACTTCTTGCGGTTGTCCCACAGCCACTGCATGTTGACGCCCTCAGGGGTCTTCTTGCGCTGCACACGGATGCAGCCGTGGCTGGCCTTCTGTCCCAGATAGGGCTCGGTGGCGGAGTAAATCTTGCTGCTGCCCTCGGAGCGCTGGATGTAGGGCACCTCGTGGATGGCGTCGCCGTCGTTGAAGCGCATGGCGCGGGGGCAGTACATGTTGTCGCTCCTGAAGCCGCCCATGGCAGGCAGCGCAATGAAGAACTCGCCGGAGCGGGTCTCGTTGTAGGGCTGGCGCTCATTGGCGACGCCGGTGGAGATCAGCAGGGTGGAGAAAAGCTTGCCCTCCTTGAACAGGTACAGGCGCTGAGTCAGTTTATCTACCACGATGGCGTACTCGTCCTGCGGGGTGACGGTCTTGAGCATCTCGGTCTTGATATAGCCCTGGGTGAGCATATTCCATGCCTTGACCTTGCTGTCATGGAAGGAGGAGGAATAGCATTCCACCAGCGACCAGCCGTTATCCAGCGTCTCCAGCACATGCACGCCCTGCGTGGCCTTGGTGACCACGGCCACGCGCTTGCTGTTTTCGTCAGGCTCGGCGTAGAGACTGGTCTGGCTTTTCTCGTTGCCGTCGATGATGGTCATGGGCTGCATCAGCATCTCCCACACCGCCGCCTCGTCGGTAATGTCCATGGGCAGGGTCCAGTAATTCATGGTTTCGTCGGTATAGGGGCTGCCGTAGGAGGGAGTGAAGGACAGGGGATCAGGTACCTCCTCCACCTCCATGCCCTCATCCTCCGCAGACTCGTCTTCATTCTCCACGGATGCGTCTTCGTCCTCCATGAACGCGTCTTCGTCCTCCATGGATGCGTCTTCGTCCTCCATGAACGCGTCTTCGTCCTCCATGGATGCGTCTTCGTCCTCCATGAACGCGTCTTCATCCTCCACGGATGCGTCTTCATCCTCCGGCAGCGCCTCATCCGCCGCAGGTTCATCCGTGGGTTCGACGGTGGGCTCTGCGGTGGTTTCCTCGCCGAAGCCGGAGAGGGTCAGGTTCACATGCTCCTCGTTGGAGGGATAGCCGGACGTATCGGACAGCGTCAGGGTCAGGGCAGCCTCGCCGTCGTACAGATCGCCGCCGTCAAAGGTGACGCTGCCCGGGCCGGCGGTCACGCTGGTGGTGGAAAGGCTGCGCCATGCGCCGTCCACCCACACGCCCAGCGTCAGGGAGCCGTCCACGCTGGCATAATAATCTACCGTGACGGGGCTATCCGGGGTAACCACCGCAGAGGAGGCCGCAATGCTGGTCAGATACGGCGCGTAGCTGCCGATCTGCACCGGCACGGCGTCGGTCTCGCCGTTGAGGGTCAGCTGCAGGGTATAGGTTCCTTCAGGCGCGGGAACGCCCTGATAGGTACCGTTCCACCACAGGCTGTTGAAACCTTCTGCCGCAGCGAAATCCTCCATTACTACGGAAACCTCCGTACCGGCGTCATCCACCACCACGAGGCGTGCGCTGCCTGCGGCGGGAGCGGTAAAGGAGAGGGTTACAGCCTTGCCGGGGCGCACGGTGCTGTCGGGCGCGGCAAGGGAAAGCGCTGCGCCTTCCTCTGCCAGTACGGGCAGGGCCAGCATCAGTAAAGCAAGGAACAGGATCAGGCATTTACGCATGGTCTTCCTCCAAATAATAGTGCAGTCGTAAAGATAAAAGTACCATAAAGCGGCTGTATCTGTCAATATCTTCCGGGTACAAGCAGCTTTTCAAGCCCCTGAGCGGAGGCGGCGCGCAGATCGCAGGGCGTGTCGGGGAAACGGCCCTCTGTGTCCAGCAGGCAGCCGATCACGCCTGCCGCGCGGCCAGACTCGATATCCAGCGGCCTGTCGCCGATCATGACGCATTCCGTCGGGTCAAGGCCGTGCTTCGCCATCAGGCGGAGGATCATGTCCGGCGCGGGCTTGGCGGGCAGACCGTCCTCCGGGAAAACGCCGCCGTCGAACAGCGCCTTCAGCCCGGCATGCTCCAGATACCGCCAGGAGCTTTCGCGGCTGCGGTGGGTGACTGCATAATGCCGCCCGCCCAGCCTCTTCAGCGCCCGAAGAGCCTCCGGAATGCCCGGCAGGGGCTGGATCAGATCAGGATCAATGCAGGCCTCCTCCTCGCGGAAGGCGCGTAGCAGCGTATTCTCATGGACACCGTGCTCGCTGCCGATCACCCTGCAGCAGTGGCCGAGGCGGATCTTCATCAGCGTCAGTACCCGCCGGGGATCAGTCTCTATCCCGAACCGGGCGGCCGCCTTGCAGAAGGCCGCCGTCATGCCGGGGTAGGTGTCCATCAGCGTGCCGTCCAGATCCCACAGGAAGCATCGCAGCGGCGGATGTGACAGCGCCAGCTCCCGAGCCACGGCGGTATCCGCAGGGCAGAAGGGGTAGCGCAGCATCTCCCGGGGCGTGACGAAGGCGCAGGCTTCGTGCTCGGTGAGGACGGGCTCCGCAGCAGTCTTCGCGGTCAGAAAGGTGAAGAGGATGCCGCCCTCCTCGCGGGTGCAAAGCTCCTTTGCGTCCGATACAGGCAGCTGCAGCTCCTCCTGCAGCTCGCGGATCAGGCAGGCTGCCGGCGTTTCGCCGGATTCCTGCTTGCCGCCCGGAAATTCCCACAGGTGAGCGTTGCTGCGGCCCTCGCCGCGACGGCAGATCAGGATGCGGCCGTCCTCCCGGCAAATAATGCCGGCTGAAACGCTGATCATCGGTATGCCTCCTTCAGCAGCGCGATCTCGGCGGCGTAGCCGTCCAGCTCGTTGGGCGTTTCCAGCAGGAAGGGCAGATTACGCAGCGCAGGGTGGTTGATCACCCTCACGATGGCTTCCGTGCCCAGATGGCCCAGACCGATTTTCTCATGACGATCCTTGCGCGCGCCAAGGGGATTCTTGCTGTCGTTGACGTGGACGGCCTTGAGGCGATCCAGACCGATAACGCGGTCGAACTCCTCCAGCACGCCGTTGAGATTCCCGGCGATATCGTATCCGGCGTCGCTGACGTGGCAGGTGTCCAGGCATACGCCCAGCTTGTGCTTCATCTCCACCCGGTCGATGATGGCGCGCAGCTCCTCAAAGCTGCCGCCCACCTCGCTGCCCTTGCCGGCCATGGTTTCCAGCAGGACGGTGGTGCGCATATCTTCCCAGAGAATCCGGTTGAGCATGTCCGCAATCATCTCCACACCGGCCTGAACGCCCTGACCTACATGGCTGCCGGGGTGGAAATTGTAAAGGCTGCCGGGCACATACTCCAGCCGCTGAAGATCGTCCAGCATGGTGCGTCGGGCAAAATCCCGGATGGCGGGATCCGCCGAGCAGCCGTTGAGGGTATAGGGCGCATGGGCAAGGATCGTGCCCAGGCCGTTCGCTTCGGCAAAGGCGCGGTAGGCCGCCGCATCTTTTTCATCCACAGGTTTGGCGCTGCCGCCCCGGGGATTGCGGGTAAAGAACTGGAAGGTGTTCGCGCCGATGGACACAGCCTCCCGGCCCATGTGCAGATAACCCTTTGAGGATGACAGATGACAGCCGATGCGCAGCATAAATCCGTTCCTTTCGTTACTTGACTACAAGGCCCAGCAGCTGGGCCAGCTCCGCCGCCTGCAGCGGGTTGACCACCAGTCCGCGCAGATCATACACGTCCACCCGCAAAGCGGTAAGGGTGCAGGTGCGCAGATCCACGCCCTTGAGCGGGGTCATGTGGATGGTGGAGCGGGTCAGATCGCAGCCGTCGAAGGCCGCATGCCTGAGCGTTACCGATTCGAAGGCCGTCTCCTGAAGATTGCTGTCCTCAAACAGGGCGTGATCGGTCTTCGCGTGGGCGAGGTTGAGATAATCCGCCTTACAGTCTTTCAGGCGGGTCTGGCGCAGCAGGGTGTGGATCATATCCGCGCCGGTGAGGCGGCAGGTGTCGAATACGCAGCGGAAGGTCACGGCGTTCTCCAGCCGGGCGGAGGACAGATCGCAGTGGTCGAAGATCACGTCCACAAAGCCTGCACGGCGCAGATCTGCGCCGGACAGGTTGCATCTGCGGAAAATGCAGCCCCGGAATTCCCGGCTGTGCAGGTCCTCGTGCTGGAGATCTGCGCCTTCGAGGATGATATTCTCCACCTCGTCCTCATTGGGGAGAGATGAGAGAAGCCTTTGGGGCTCGTCAAAGCGCGGGGGATCGATTCTGATCATGGAGATGCTCCTTCTGTGTGATGTGAATCAGGCGTGCTGCTGTGCTGCCAGCTCCTGCACAAGCCGCTCCACGTGCCTGCGGGCCTCGCCGGCGGAAAATTCCGCCTCGGCAGCCGAAACGGGCGTATCGCCCATCAGGCCGACAAACTGGCTTACCTTGAGGCCCAGCGCCTCCTGCATGGCGGCGTCGCTGCCCTGTGGGGCTACCAGATAGTAGCACAGCAGCGAATCCTCCTGACCGATGCGGTGCGCCCGGTCCTCCGCCTGGGAGTGCACGGCGGGACTCCAGTCCAGCTCGCCGAAAACCACGCAGGTGGCCCGCTGCAGATTGAGTCCGCTGGCGGCGCGCAGGCTGATGCACAGCACGTCCGTCTTCTCCGTCATGAACCGCTCCACGGCACGGTCCTTCATGGCGGAGGTTTCGCGGCCGGTGATGAAGCCCGGCGCAAACGCCCGCAGCTCCTTCTTGTACTCGTCCATCACCTCGTGATGATGGGCGAACAGCAGCACCTTTTCGCCGCCCTCCAGCAGCGCCCGGACAAACTGGCACACATAAGGCGCCTTGGCCACGCCGGTGGCCTGCCGGGCCCGCTGGCTGATCTGCTCCTCCAGCATGGCGCGGGCGGATGCGGTCAGCGTGCCGTCCGTCCTCCAGCGCAGCACCTGCGGCAGGATGGGCTCCATCAACCGGGCGTAGACCTTGTCGTTCCAGTCCAGCTCCTGCACAAGACGGCGCTTGGGAGGCAGCTCCTTGAGCACCTGCTGCTTGGTGCGGCGGAGCATCAGCCCCTCCCGGCGCAGATAATCGCCCAGCAGGTCGGGCTTGATCACCACGGCGCTGCCGTAGCCGTAGCACCATTCCCGGGAGAAGCTCTCCCAGTCGCCCAGAAAATGAAAGTCCAGAATGTTGATTACGTTCCAGATTTCGCCGCCCTTGTTGTAGATAGGCGTGCCGGACAGGCCGATGACGTGCTCGCAGCTTTCCGCCAGCAGGCTGGCCGCAGAGTATTTCTCGGTGCCGGTGTGGCGCAGCTCCTGGATTTCGTCAAAGATGACGGCCTTGAGGGGCAGGGAGGGCAGCGCCTCTTTCCAGCCGCGCAGGAGCAGATAGTGCATGACGTAGATATCCGCCTCGGGCAGATCGTAGGGCTTCAGGCCGCGGATCACATGGATGCGGGGCTTTTCGCCTCTGATAAGCAGGAAGCGTCCGGCCTCCTCCTGCCAGTTGCGGGTCAGGTGTGCCGGGGGGATGATCAGCACCGGAAAGGATTGGGTGGCGGCCAGCCACGCAAGCGCCTGTACCGTCTTGCCCAGACCCATTTCATCCGCCAGCAGGCACCGGTCGTGCTGCAGAAGGAACGCCAGTCCCTCCTGCTGAAAGGACATCAGCCGGCCGTTGAAGCTGCCCTCCGGGGGCTCCTGCATCTCCGGCATCAGCGCGGCGCGCTCCCGGCGGACGGCGGCGCTGCGGGCGTCGTCTACAGCCTTGTCCCACAGGGGCTTGTCGGAGGGCTTCACCGTCAGAGGGAAGCGGAGCATCAGCCAGCACAGTTCGCCCACCATCCGGCGGTGCGCCGTGAAACGGGCCTCGCCCCTCTTGCTGCCTGCCGTGCCGGGGAAAAGACGCTTGCACATCTCTGTCACGCTGGGGTCGCCCTTCACTACCCAGCAGCGGCTGCGGCGGTTGTAGCTCAGGGTGCCGTAGGTGCGGGTGGGCAGGGTATAGTTCTCCTGCAGATAGGCGGGCAGCAGCGCCGCATCCTCCTGCCAGGGCTTGTCGGTCATAGTGCGATCCCCCACAGACGATTCAGACATACCTGCCGCACAGGCTTGCCGTTCATGGCGCGCGGCAGGTCCACGGTTTTCTCGGTGACAAGGATCAGGCTCTGTACCTGATCGCACTGCGCATAGCGCATCAGCTGACGGCGGATGCGGGCGCGGTCCACCTGTCCGCGCTTGATTTCCACGCCCACGCCGCCGCAGAGCAGATCAATGCGGCAGCGGGGCGCAAGGGGTGCTTCATGGGCGTAGACGATCCCTTCGGCGTCAAGCGCGTCCATCACCAGACGATGCAGATCGTATTCGCCCTGCTGCAGGGGTGCGCGCAGCGTGCGCAGGGCGGTCAGTACGCGCTCCATCAGTAAATACCGGCCATGGCCTGGGTCAAAAGACCCATGGCGTTGGCTACCTCCGCCTGGGAGGGGTTGGGGCTCTGGATTACGCCGTTCAGGTAATTCATGGCGTTCACAATGGCGGCAAAGTGCGCGCCGGTGGAGTCCATGCCGGAGAGCATGCTCTGGGCCTGGCTCAGCAGCACCTGCGCATCGGGGATGAGGGTGTTGTTAACCACCGGGTCGCTGCCGGAGGGGCTGTAGCTGGTGTGCCAGGTGCAGCTCTCGCCGGAGTAGCCTGCCGTGCCGCCCAGATACTCGGTGAGCACGTCGCTGTAGGAGGAGCCCACGTACTGGTACAGGGGGTGTCCCTTGGGAATCACAATGGTGCCGCGGGCGGAGGTGGAAGGACAGTACGGCCCGGCTGCCATGCCGCTTTCGGTACAAACGGTCTGGGTCTGGTGCATCTGGCAGTAAACGGTGGGCACGGTGCCCTGCGCCCAGTAATCGGTGACGGTGCCGTAGCCCATGGCGTCGGCGCGGCAAGCGTCGGTGGCCAGCTGACCGGATACGGCGCAGGTGGTGGCGGTGGTCAGGCCGTACTGGCTGGGATCGCCCTCCAGAATATCGCGGCTGGCAAGGCCGGAATGGATTTTGCTCATGAAGCTCTGCCAGAGCGGAGCCGCCGCGCCCGAGCCTGTGGATTTGGAGGACAGGGCCTTGTAATTGTCATGGCCTACCCATACGGAGGAGGCGTAATAGCCGGTCATGCCGGAGAAGAACACGCCCTTCTGATCCGAGTTGGTGCCGGTTTTGCCGGCCACGGTCTGGCCCTTGATCCTGGCGGTGGTGCCGGTGCCGGAGGATACCGCGTCCTCCAGCATATCCACAATCAGCCACGAGGTGCTCTCGCTGAACACTCTCCGACGCTCCTGATTGGCATGGCCGTCCCAGACCACGTTGCCTTCGCTGTCGGAAATGCCCAGCACGGAAATAGGCTCCTGATACACGCCGCCGTTGGCCAGTACGCCGAAGGCGACGGTCATCTGCAGGGGGGTGATGCCGCTGGAGCCCAGCGACAGGCCGAAGGGGGTAGCGTCGATGTGATTGTCGTCCACGCCCAGCCGGTGGAGGAAATCTACGGAGCGGTCGGTGCCCACCAGCGTCATCAGCGTCTGCGCGGCTGCGGTGTTGAGGCTCTTCTTCATGGCGTAGCGCAGGGTGGTGGGGCCGGTGTATCCGCCGCCGCCGTAGTTCTTGGGCCAGGTGTCGCGGCCGTTGGAATCCTTCCAGCCGGAGATGGGCAGAGGCATGTTGAATACGATGCTTGCCGGAGACGATCCCAGCTCCAGCGCAGGCGCGTACACGGCGATGGGCTTGATGGAGGAGCCCACGGGCATGCGCATATCCGTGGCGCGGTTGAGGGTTTTGCGGGCGGTGGGAGTGGTGCGGCTGCCCACGATGGCTTTGATCTCGCCCGTGCGGTAATCCAGCACCACGGCGGCAGCCTGAGGCTGGATGATCTCGTCGTACGTGCCGTCAGGGTTGCGGGACTGGAAGATTTTGTCCGAGGGATCGCGCAGGGAGGGATACTTGGTCCAGTTCTCCATGGTTTCCTGCACGGTGGTCTGGATGCTGGTATCGATGGCCAGCTTCACATGATAGCCGCCGGTGCGCAGCTTGTTTTCCATGGCGCTGCGGTTCTGAGGCGTATCCTCCAGACCGTTCAGCTCCAGCAGGATGTCCACCACCTCTTCCACGGCGTACTCCACATAATGGGCGTGGGCGTACATGCCGCTGGAGGCGGTGGGATCGGTCTCAAGCACCTGCGCGGTGGCGGGGTCAAGCGCCTCCTGATACTGCTCGTAGGTGATGAACTGGTTCTCGTACATGCACCGCAGCACATAGTCCGTGCGGTTGTTGGTGATGGCGGGATAATCCACGCCCTCCTTGGAGCGGGTGTAGAAGTTGCGGCGGGGATTGTAATAGTAGGGGCTGTTGCAGGTGCCGGCCAGCATGGCGCACTCGCGCAGGGTCAGCTCCGCCAGCGATTTACCGAAGTAGCCCTCCGCGGCGGTCTGCACGCCGTAATAGCTCTCGCCCAGCCAGATGGTGTTGAGGTAGCATTCAAGGATTTCGTCCTTGCTGTAGCGGGTTTCCAGCTGCAGGGCCAGATAGGCCTCCTGAATCTTGCGCTTGTAGCTCTGCTCGGAGGAGAGCAGGGTATTCTTGATCAGCTGCTGGGTGATAGTGGAGCCGCCCTGCGTGCTGGAGGAGGTCAGGTTGCTGACGAAGGCGCCCACGATACGCTTGACGTCAATACCGGAGTGGGTGTAGAAGCGCGCGTCTTCCACCGCCACGAAGGCCTGCTGCAGATATCTGGGCATGGCGGCCAGAGAGACCATCACGCGGTTCTCCACGCCCTTGTATTCGGTAATCAGCTTGCCCTGACTGTCGTAGATGAAGGAGGTCTGGGCCTGATCGTCCAGCGCGGCCAGATCCAGCGAGGGAGCGGTTTCCACATAGCCCTTGGCAATGCCTGCCACAGCGCCCACCGCGGCCAGACCGGCTACCAGAATCAGCACGGCAAAGATGCGCACCACGTTGACCAGCACGCAAAGAATAAAGCTTGGTTTTTTGACGCGGGGCTTGAAGATGCTGCGGGGATGGGGCTTTTCTTCGGGCAGGGGATCATCGTCGTCGTCCGTGAGGGGCAGATCGTCCCAGTACGGGTCGTCCATGGCGGCGGCTTCTTCCTCCATGGGCGGGTAATCCTCTGCATAATCCTCTTCGTCGGAGGCATAAGCGTCCCCGGGAGGATAAACGTCCTCCGGAGGATACATTTCTTCCGGGGGATATACTTCCTCGGGGGGATAGCTTTCGTCCTCTTCCCAGACCTGCTCCTCCTGAGGGATCATGCGCTCCGCCTGTTCACGGCGGTCGGAGCGTCTTGAGCGCTTCATAAGGCGTCGCCTCCTCGGCTGATGATGATGCGGGCATAGCGCCCGCCGTCAGTGCATATCTTTTCATTGTCATTATAGCACATAACTGTTTCCTGTGCCACGCTTATTTAACGAAGGAGGACGCCGGATGACTGCATCTGCGGGCAAAAACCATGCCGTGCTGCGCCGTGCAGCGCTGCTGATGCTGCTTGTGCTGCTCTGCGCGATCACGCTGGAGCAGAACCTGACAGAGGTGGTGCTGCGTCTGGCCAGTGCAAGGGCGGAGGTGCTGGCCGTCAATGTGCTCAACGAAGCCATCGAGGACGTGATTGCCCAGGGGGTCCGGTACGACGAGCTGGTGGAGGTGACGCTGGATCAGTCCGGCAGCGTCAGGCTTCTGCAGGCCAACGCGGCAGGCATGAACAGCCTGTCCTCCCGCGTCAGCCTGACTGCGCAGGAGAAGCTGGAAAATCTGCAGGATCAGTATATATCCGTGCCTCTGGGCAGTGCGCTGGGGATTGCGCTGCTCTCCGGCGCGGGGCCGAAGATTCCCGTCAGAATTCTGCCGGTGGGCGCGGTAAAAACGGAATTTGATACGGAGTTCACCTCCGCCGGCATCAACCAGACCCGGCACCGGGTGCTGCTGACCATGACGGCGCAGGTGCAGCTGGTGCTGCCTACCGGAGCTGCGGGCGTGCAGGCGGTCAATCAGGTGGCGGTGGCGGAGAGCATTATTGTGGGCGAGGTACCGGAATCCTTTGTCAACGTGGGCGACGATACGGATCTTCTGAACCTTGTGCCCTGAGGCAGGATTTCGGGGGCGCGTTACCGAAGTAACTCTCCATATTCGAAATGTAAAGGAGCGTCCCCATGAGTCGTCCGACCCTGCTTTGCGTTAATATTCCTGCGGATAAGCTGGCCCGCGTCCGCTTTTCCGCCATGCGTCTGGGCCTTCTGATCCAGACCGTTCTGCCGGAGGACGTTCATCAGCCCCTGGGCGCGCTGTGCGGTCTTTTGCCCCGGCTGGAGGACGTGCCCGCCGAGCCGTTCGGCGGCGAAATGCTGATCATGGCGAATCTGAACCGTCAGCAGGCGGAGAGGCTGCTTGCCTCGCTGAAGCAATCCCGCGTGCAGATTCCCCTCAAGGCGGTGCTGACGCCCACCAACGTGCAGTGGAGCCTTGTGCGGCTGCATGAGGAGCTGACGCGGGAGCGTGCCGCTGTCCTGCGCGGAGAAACCGACGACCATACTGCCGAATAAACAGGAGGTACCTATGCTGACCATTACCGTGCATCCCGGCGAAAACGCCCTGCAAAATGCCATCAACCAGCTTCCTGCGGGCGACGAACCTGTGACGCTGCACCTTATGCCCGGCGAGTACCGGGAAAAGGTGACACTGCAGCGCGCCAATACCGTGCTGGAGGGCGAGAACGCTGCGTCCACCGTCATCGTGTGGGCGGACGGCGCGACCGATCCCATGCCCGACGGCCTGAACCGCGGCACCTTCCGCTCCTATACCCTGCTGGTGGATGCGGATCACGTCACCCTGCGCCGTCTGACCGTGCGCAACGCCGCCGCCCCCCGGGAGAAGGTGGGTCAGGCCGTAGCCCTGTATGCCGACGGCGATTTCTTCACCTGTGAGGACTGCATCCTGCGCTCCTTCCAGGATACGCTGTTCACCGCGCCCCTGCCTCCCAAGGAGATTCAGAAGAACGGCTTCCTTGGTCCCAAGCAGTTCGCACCCCGCAAGCCCCAGCGGCATACCTACCGCCGCTGCCGCATCGAGGGTGACGTGGACTTCATCTTCGGCGGCGCTGCGGCGTGGTTCGAGGACTGCGATATTGTCAGCGTGGACGGCTGGAGTGCGGATGCGCCCCATGAGGGCGGCTACGCCACCGCCGCTTCCACCCCCGAGGGACAGAAGTACGGCTATGTATTCCGGTCCTGCCGCTTCACCGGTGAGGGCGTGAAGGACGGCACCATCTATCTGGGCCGCCCGTGGCGCGACTGGGCGAAGACTGTGCTGCTGGACTGCCATATCGGCGCGCATATCCGTCCCGAGGGCTGGCACGACTGGGGAAAGCCTCACTTCCACGAGGTGGGCTTCTATGCCGAGCACGGCTGTACCGGCCCCGGAAGCAGGGGCGAACGAGCTTCCTTCGCGAAGCAGCTTGCCGACGGCGAAGCGGCTGAAATCACCTATGAGGATTTCATGCAGAGCCTGTGATTTGCAAAACGAAACCCGCCGGTATCCGGCGGGTTTTCTTCATTTACTTCTGCACTTCCTCAATCATTTCCAGCACGCGGCGGGTGCCGTCGGCAGGAGGGGCAGCCTTCAGGGCGGCGATGAGCTGATCCTTTTCTGCCCAGACGGCGTTGAGGGCTTCGGTGAGGGAATCAGCGGTCATATTCTCCTGCATCAGCACGTGGGCCAGACCGCGCTTGTTGAGGCTTTGGGCGTTGAGAATCTGGTCGCCGCGGCTGGCTCCCTTGGGATAGGGCACCAGCAGCAGGGGCTTGCACAGAGCCTGGAACTCGCACAGGGCGTTGCTGCCGGCGCGGCTGAGCACCAGATCCGCGCAGGCCAGTGCGTCGGGCAGATCCGCATCCAGGAACTCCACCTGCGTGTAGCCGCGGGTTCCCTCCAGCGACGCGTCCAGATTGCCCTTGCCGCAGATATGCGCCACGTCAAATTTTTCCGTCAGGCGGGGGAGCGCCTCGCGCAGGGCTTTGTTCACCGCCTGTGCACCGGAGGAGCCGCCCATCATCATCAGGATAGGCCTGGTACCGTCGAATTTCAGCAGGCTCAGGCCCCTGGCGCGGCTGCCGGAGAACAGCTCCGGGCGCAGGGGCGTGCCGGTCATTTCCGCCTTGGGGCCCAGTGCGGAGGCGCACTCGGGGAAGGTGGTGGCGATCTTCTTTGCAAAGGGCGCGCACAGCTTATTGGCAAGGCCGGGGGTCAGGTCGCTCTCGTGGCAGACCACGGGCACCCGGTGCAGCCACGCGCCGAACACCACCGGCACCGCCACAAAGCCGCCCTTGCTGAAGACCACGTCGGGCTTGATTTTCCCCATCAGCGCGGCGGACTGGAAGGCTCCGGCCAGCACCTTGAAGGGGTCGATGAAGTTCTGCCAGGAGAAATACCGGCGCAGCTTGCCGCTTTGCACGGCGTGATAGGTCACCCCGGGGACGGTGCGGATTTTGTCCGCCTCCATGCCCTTTTCGGTGCCGATGTAGTGGACGTCGTACCCTGACTTCTGCAGATGGGGAATCAGCGACAGGTGGGGCGTGACGTGGCCCAGCGTGCCGCCGCCGGTGAGGACGATCTTCTTCATGGAGGCTATACCTTCCTTTGCAGCTGTAGTCTATTGTGTGCCGGGATAATCCGGCTTATGACCTGTATTGATGATAAAGCGGAAAGCGCCGTCTGTCAAGAGGCGGACAGGGTTGCAATCCTTTGTATCAAATGATACAATCGACTGGCAGAAGGAGTGTGACGACTGTGCTGGGACTGGTGCTGGAGGGCGGCGCCATGCGGGGAATGTTCACCGCGGGCGTGCTGGACGTGATGATGGAGGAGAATATCCGAGTGGACGGCGCCGTGGGCGTATCCGCAGGCGCGGTGTTCGGCTGCAACCTGAAGTCGGGGCAGATCGGCCGCGTGGTGCGCTACAACACGCGCTACTGCCGCAACTGGCGCTACGCCAGCTTCCGCTCGCTGCTGCTGACGGGGGATCTCTTCGGCGAAAAATTCTGCTATCACGATATACCCGAGCGGCTGGATCCCTTCGACGTGGAGGCTTATGCGGCCAGCCCCATGGCGTTCTACTGCGTCTGTACGGACGTGGAAACCGGCGAGGCGGTGTATCACCGCTGCGACAGGGGCGATGCGGAGGATCTCAGGTGGCTGCGGGCCTCGGCCAGCATGCCGCTGGTCAGCCGTGTGGTGGAGGTGGATGGCCGCAAGCTGCTGGACGGCGGTGCGGCGGATTCCATTCCTCTTCGGGCCTTTGAGGAAATGGGCTATGACAGGAATATTGTGATTCTGACCCAGCCGGAGGGCTTTGTAAAGGAGCCCAACAGCCTTATACCGCTGATGCGGGTGCTGCTGGGAAAATATCCGAAGCTGATAGAAGTCATGGCGCACAGGCACGAAACATACAACGCCCAGACTGCCTACGCGGCGCAGCGGGAAAAGGAAGGCGCGTGCCTTGTGATCCGTCCGCCCCATAAGCTGGACGTGGGGCAGGTGGAGCGGGATCCGCAGAAGCTGCGGGCGGCTTATGAGCTGGGCAGGGAAACCGCAAAGACGCAGCTGGAGAGAATCAGGCGCTTTATCGGGGAGGAGCAGGTATGAATATTGTGGTGATGGATGCGCAGGGCGGCGGTATGGGCCGCATGCTGGTGGAAGGACTCAAACGGGCCATGCCTGATCAGAGCGTGATCGCCGTGGGAACCAACGCGCTTGCGACGGCGGCGATGCTGCGGGCCGGGGCGGATCAGGGAGCTACGGGGGAGAACGCCATCCGCGTCTGCGCACAGAAGGCGGATCTTATCCTGGGGCCCATCGGCATGGTGCTGTGTGACGCGATGCTGGGCGAGGTGACGGCGGTCATGGCCAATGCGGTGGCGGCAAGCCCCGCGCACAAGATTCTGGTGCCGGTGAGCCGGTGTCAGGTGACGGTGGCGGGCGTGCCGAAGCAGACCATGGCGGAGGCTGTGGAGGCGGCCATCAGGGAGGCCGTCAGCCGGGCTGTAAAATAAAAGAGAGGGCGAAAACCCTCTCTTTTTTTGTTCAGATGAAATTCGTCCACACGCGCTTTTCTTTTTCGGGCAGACCCAGCTGCTCCCTGCCCAGACGGATGCTGTGGATCAGGAAGGCCATGTTCCGGCCCAGCGCCCGCATGGTCTGCATGCCCTCTTTGTCCTGCCGGGCTTCTGCGGCGGTGTTGCCGTGGATGCTGTTCCAGTACTGGCTGGAGCATACGGGCATGCCGGAGAGGGTAAAGTACTTGTTCAGCTGATCAAACGCTGCGGATGCGCCGCCACGGCGGCAGGAAACCACCGCCGCGCCCACCTTCATGGTCTTGTCGCAGCGGGAGGAGTAGAACAGCCTGTCCAGTACGGCGGTGAGGGTGGCGTTGGCGGAGGCGTAGTACACGGGTGAGCCGACCACCAGTCCGTCGCAGCGGGCAAACTTTTCGGCAATCTGATTCACCACGTCGTCAAATACGCAGCGGCCCAGTTTGCCGCATTGTCCGCAGGCGATGCAGCCGCGCACGTCCATCTGGCCTACCTGAAGGATCTCAGCCTGCACGCCGTTTTCCTCCAGCGTTTTCTTTACCTCGCACAGGGCGGTATAGGTGCAGCCTTCAGCGTGGGGGCTGCCGTTGAGCAGCAGAACGCGGGGCTTGTCATTCATCAGAAGCGCCTCCTTTACGGTTTGTCAGTCAGTTCCACGAACACCATGGCGTCCGTGTCTTTGGTGGTGTTGCCGTGCATGGTCTTGAGCAGCCGCCAGTTTTCCTCCCGGTACAGAAGCGCCGAGGAGGGGCCGCCGTCCAGGTTATACGCCCACTCCGGCTGAATATACTCCAGCAGGAAGTCCACGCTGTCCACCAGCTTCATGCCGGTGCTGCGCTTGTTGGATACGGTCAGCAGCACATAATTGTTGGCGTCCTTTTTGGCGATGATGGTGCGCTGGGCCTTCCGGTTGGCGAAATCCCAGCTGCGGTCGAGGATATCCGCGCCGTCCCGGATCAGCGGACACTCGATATAGAACGACCACGTCTGGCTGGGATTCTGCGCAAGGACGGCCTCGGGAGCCTCGTCCACATGCAGGTGCAGCCCGTCCGCCTGCAGGGTCAGGCCGTAGTAGCCCACGCCCTCCAGATGGCGGAAAACCTCTCCGTTGGTAATGGTCAGGCTGCCCAGGGGCGTGTAGTGATAATCCTTGCTCACGCCGGGATAGTTCTCCGGAATCCAGGGGAACTGCGGGCTGACGTAGCCGCTGCCGTTGACGGCCAGCGCCGCGCCGGGCACCTGCTTTGCCATGTCCGAGGGCAGGGACAGGGATTCCTCCCATACGGCCGTGGCCTTTTTGATCTGCCGTCCGGGATCCGCCATCCAGATGCTTGTCAGGTAGCACACCACGCCCTTGTGCTCAAAGCCGATGATGCGGTACTTGAGGGTTTCCGTGTCGTAATCATTCATCAGCTTGCCCTCCACAGGCGGCTCCCACACGGGGAGAGGCTCCGCAAGCGCGGAAGAGAGCAGCAGGACGAGGATCAGCATAAGCGCGGCAAGTCGTTTCATGGTCAGGCTTCCTTTCGCACAGGATCTGCTTCCAGTATAGCACAAATGAAGGCTCTGTGCATAGTGGGGAGCGTCGCAGGGCAGGGTAAAATCAGCCCTGTACATGGCAAAAGGAGGCTTAACCCATGGCGAAAATGATCACGGTGGACGGCAATACGGCAGCGGCGATGATGGCCTACGCCTTCTCGGACGCAGCGGCGATATATCCCATCACGCCCTCCAGCCCCATGGCGGAGATGGCGGATGAGTGGGCTGCGGGAGGACGGGAGAATCTCTTCGGTCAGACAGTGAAGGTCGTACAGCTGCAGTCCGAGGCAGGGGCGGCGGGAACGCTGCACGGCATGCTGATCAGCGGTGCGCTGGGCTGCACCTTCACCGCCGGTCAGGGACTGCTGCTGATGATCCCCAATATGTTCCGCATGGCAGGGGAGCTGCTGCCGGCGGTGTTCCACGTCAGCGCAAGGGCGCTGAGCACCCACGCCCTGTCCATTTTCGGCGACCAGACGGACGTGATGGCCTGCCGGGGGACGGGTTTTGCCATGCTGTGCAGCAGCTCCGTGCAGGAGGCGGCTGATATGGCTGCGGCGGCGCATCTGGCGGCGCTGGAGAGTTCGGTACCCTTCCTGCACTTTTTCGACGGCTTCCGCACAAGTCACGAGATCCAGCGCATCAGCGTCATGGAGGACGGGGAGCTGCGCCGTCTTGTGCCGTGGGACAAGGTGGAGGCGCACCGGGCCCGAGGACTGAATCCGGAGCATCCCATGCAGAGCGGAACCGCCCAGAATCCGGACATATATTTCCAGAACCGGGAGGCCTGCAACCGCTTTTACCGGGACGTGCCGGAAAATGTGCAGCGGTGCTTTGACCGCATGGCGGAGATCACCGGACGGCGGTATCATCTCTTCGACTATGCAGGAGCGCAGGATGCACAGGACGTGCTGGTGCTGATGGGCTCCGGCGCACAGACCGCAGAGGAAACCTCGGCGCGGCTGAACCGGCAGGGCTGGAAAACCGGCGTGGTCACGGTGCGGCTGTACCGGCCCTTCTGCACGGAGCAGTTCCTGCAGACGCTGCCGCCCACGGTGAAGCGGATCGCTGTGCTTGATCGGTGCAAGGAGCCGGGGGCGCAGGGCGAGCCGCTGTATCAGGACGTGTGCGCCGCCCTGAAGGACGATGGGCGGGGACTGCGGATCATCGGCGGGCGGTATGGTCTGGGCGGCAAGGATTTCACCCCTGCGCAGGTGAAGGCTGTGTACGAGAACCTGCGCGGCGAGGGGAAGACGCCCTTCACCGTGGGCATTGAGGACGACGTGACCGGCCTGAGCCTGAAGACGGACGAGGATTTTGACGCATCGCCGGAGGGAATCTCCGTCTGCAAGCTGTATGGCTTCGGGTCGGACGGCACGGTGGGGGCATGCAAGGCGGCTGTGAAGCTGATCGGCGATCGGGGCGGGCGGCATGTACAGGCGTTCTTCGCCTATGATAGCCGCAAGTCCGGCGGACTGACGGTCAGTCATCTGCGCTTTGGGGATCAGCCCATCCGCAGCGCGTATCTGGCGGAGCATGCGGACTACGTAGCCTGCCACAATCCGGCCTACGCAGGGCAGTATGATATGGTCTCATCCCTGAAGGAAGGAGGAACGTTCCTGCTGAACTGCCCGTGGGACGAGGATGAGCTGGACTCGCGCCTGCCCGCTTCCATGCGACGGGCGCTGGCGGAAAAAAAGGCGAAGCTGTACCTGATCGACGCAGGGCGCATCGCCCGGGAGGCTGGACTGGCGGGGCGCATCAGCACGGTGATGCTGACGGCCTTTTTCCGCCTGACGGAGGCGCTTCCCTTCCCTCATGCGCTGGAGGGGATGAAGGAGTCCGCCGCAAAAACCTATGCCCGGCAGGGAGAGGACGTAATCCGGCGCAATCAGGCGGCCATGGACGCTGCGGCCGATGCGCTGCGCCCGGCGGCGATCCCGTCTTCGTGGCTTCAGCTGAAGGAAGAGGAGGATGCGCCCGGAGAGGACGATTACCTTCACCGCTATATCCGGCCCATTCTGGAGCAGCAGGGCGATCGCCTGCCGGTGAGCCTGTTCAATCCCTACGGGCTCGTGCCCACCGGCACGTCAAGGTACGAGAAGCGGAGTATTGCGCCCATGACGCCGAAGTGGCTGCCGGACAAGTGCATCCAGTGCAACCTCTGCTCGCTGGTCTGCCCCCATGCCTGCATTCGCCCGGTGCTGGCAGGAGAGGAGAGCTATCCGGAGGACGTACCGTCCATTCCCGGAAAAGGAGCGGATGCGCAGGGCCGGCGGTTCCGTGTGCAGGTGTCGCCAAGGGACTGCACCGGCTGCACCAACTGCGTGCAGATTTGTCCCGCGCCGGGTAAGGCGCTGGTGATGGAGCCCTTCGATTCGCAGCTGCACGAGGCGAAGCGCTGGGAGTGGGCCATGACCCTGCCGGAGGCGATTCCTGCCCGGCGGGATACTGTCCGCGGCAGCCAGTTCCTGCCGCCGCTGTTCGAGTTCTCCGGCGCATGCGCGGGCTGCGGCGAAACGCCTTATATCAAGCTGACGACCCAGCTGTTCGGCGACAGGATGATGATTGCCAACGCCACGGGCTGCTCCTCCATTTTCGGCGGCTCATCACCCACATGCCCCTATACGGTGAACCGGCGCGGACACGGCCCGGCGTGGGCCAACAGCCTGTTTGAGGATAATGCGGAGTTCGGGCTGGGAATGCATCTGGCCCTGCAGCAGCGGCGCAGGCGTCTGGCCATGCGGGTTAAGGAACTGGCGGGGCAGACCGGGCGGGAGGAAATCCGCCTTGCCTGCGGGGAATGGCTTGAAGGCATGAATGATGCGCAGGGCTCGCGGGCTGCAGGGGAGCGGCTGCAGGCGCTGCTGAAGGATCAGGAGGATGATCTCTCCCGGGAGATCCTGCGCAGCGGGGATCTGCTGACGAAGAAGTCCGTGTGGATGATCGGCGGCGACGGCTGGGCGTATGATATCGGCTTTGGCGGGGTAGATCATGTGCTGGCCTCCGGCGAGGACGTGAATATGCTGGTGCTGGACACGGAGGTGTATTCCAATACCGGCGGTCAGGCTTCCAAGGCTACGCCCCGGGGCGCGGCGGCGAAGTTTGCCCATGGAGGCAAGCAGACGGCAAAGAAGGATCTGGGCAGGATGGCCATGACCTATGGCAGCGCGTATGTGGCGCAGGTCTCCATGGGCGCGGATCCATCGCAGCTGCTGCGGGCGCTGACGGAGGCGGAAAGCTATTCCGGCCCGTCGCTGGTCATCTGCTATGCGCCGTGTATCAACCACGGCGTCAGCCTGGCGAATACTCAGCGGGAAATGCGCCGCGCCGTGGAGAGCGGCTACTGGACGCTGTATCGGTTTGATCCCCGGAAGGAGCAGCCGCTGACGCTGGACAGCAGGCCGCCGCAGGGCGGGTATCAGGAGTTCCTGCGGGATGAAAACCGCTATGCGTCGCTTCTGCGGCAGGAGGAAGGTGCGGAGGAGCTGCTCCTTGCCTGCGAGCAGGATGCGGTCCGCCGCCGCGCAGAGCTGGAGCGCATGACCGTTGACACCCGGCCTCCCGCAGGTGTAAACTGATAGATACCATCTGACAAAAGAGGTCTGATCAAAATGAGACTTGTCTGTCTGCTGCTGGCGCTGCTGACTGCGCTGACCGGATCCGCTGCCGCCATGGAGCTGACGGAGGATACGCTGTACGATCCCATTCCCCTGCGCGGCGCTGCGCCCTATAAGCCGCACGAGAAATGCTTCCTGCCGGATCAATCCGGATACCGGGACGAGTCCCTGGAGATCACCGTGGAGACCTTCCGCCGGCATGATACCGCCATCATGGCGGTGCGCGTCAGCATACAGGATTCCTCCCAGCTGCGCACGGCGATGGCTGCCAGACCCCCGTCCCGCAAGACGGTAGTGGTCAGCACCATGGCGAAGAAAAACAACGCCGTGCTGGCCATCAACGGCGATTACTTCAATTACCATGAAAAGGGACTGGTGGTGCGCGGCGGAAAGCTGTACCGCAACCAGCTCAACGGCAGACGGGACGTGCTGATCATCGACACGGAGGGGGATTTCACCATCCTGCGCCGCTGCGAAAAGGATGACTTCCAGCGTTATGCGGAAAATACCCTGCACGCCTTCTCCTTCGGCCCGGGGCTGGTGATCAACGGTCAGATCCCGCCTGATCTGGGCGGCACCGAGGTGGATAACGCCCCGGAAAAGCCTACCCAGCGCATCGCCATCGGCCAGACCGGCTATCTGGAATACCTGATCATCGCCACCGAAGGGCCGGAAAACAAGGGTTCCACCGGCCTGACCATTGATCAGATGGCGGAATTGTGCCGGGAGATGGGCTGCATCAACGCCTATAATCTGGACGGCGGCTCCTCCTCCACGATTGTTTTGCACAACAGGAAAATCAACGCCCTGTCCACGGGCAAGGTGAGACCGGTAGGCGACTGCATCTACTTCGCCACGCTGATACCGGATGAATAAAAGCAGAAAGCCTTCCGCAAACGCGGAAGGCTTTCCTTTATGTCAGCATACGCAGCAGCGCATGCAACATCTTCATATTGACGTCGAACTGGCGACGGTATTTGTCCGTCCCGGCAAAGGCGGCGATGCAGATCACCTCGATACCCAGAAGCACCGTGGGCGCGGCTGCGCGCTCCGCCTCCGATGCGCCGTATCCGTCCAGCAGCCCCTTGAGGAACAGAGGCCACGCCGTTTCCCACGGTACGTCAGGACGCTCCAGTACCTCCATCAGTACGCCGGTGGAGGCATAGCACAGGTCGAAGAGCCGGGTGTTGATCTCGCTCAGGTCGAAGTCGATCAGACCGATGCGCCCGTCAGGCATGTCGATGAGGTTGCCGGGGTTGGGATCCCGGTGAATCACGCCCCGGGGCAGATCTGCCAGCGCATCCAGCCGGGGCAGAAAGCTTTGCAGGAAACCCTGGGGCAGATGGGCCTGCGCACGGGGAATCGCCCAGGAACGGATGTGATCATCCAGTCTGACGTCCCGCAGCGGCGGCAGGGACGGCAGGCGATCAAGAGCGGTGTGCAGGCGGCGCAGCGCTGCGCCGATGCGATGACCGCTGTTTGCAGGATCAGCCAGCAGGGCAGCGGGATCCAGCCGGGAGCCGTCCATGCGGCGGCACAGGATGATCTCATATGTGCCGTGGGTCAGGCTGTCCCTGCCGTCGGGCAGGGGGACGGGCAAATCGGCGGGGAGTCCGGTTCCGGACAGGGCGCGGGCCAGCGCAACAACACGCCGGCAGCGGTCTGCGTCCTGATAAGCCTTGAGTATCAGGTCGTCTCCGGCAAAAACCGCGTTGTCAGCGATCATGCCGCTCCATTCGTATACCACGCTCTGCAGCGGCAGATCCGCCAGCTGCCATGCAGAAAGGACGTTCTTCCAGACTTCGTGGGTCAGCATCAGGTATTGCTCCTCCTTCAGCTGAAGCCGCCAGGGCTTAAGCGCCCGGTGACGCTTCAGGTATTCGGTGGGGGAGCAGCCGTATTCCCGTACAAAGGCCTTGTAAAAGCCCGCATGTGTGTCGAAGCCGTAGCGCAGCGCCGCTTCCGTGACGCTTCCGCCCTGATCCATGGCATACAGCGCGTGGGCCAGCCGGCGGCGCAGCCGGTATCGCATCAGCGGCAGCCCCACGTCCTGCTGAAACATGCGGCAGAAGTGCCACAGGGAGTATCCGGCGCGGTCTGCCAGCTCCTGTGCGGTGAACTCTGCGTCGAGGGTGTCCTCAATCAGATCCATGATGGGCTGCATGCGTTCGTTCATTCTGCTCCCTCCTTTCGTTCCTGATGATAACACGCTTTGCCTTCGGAAAGCTTTCCGTCTTTGCGGACAGGAAAACCCCTGCACAAAAGTGCAGGGGCAAGCAACATGTTTTGCGTCGCGGCGCGTCTGTCACGCGCCGTGACCCCGCAAGCCGACGCATCTGTCATGCGTCGGCGCTGGCAGTCAAGCAGCGGCACAGCAGCACGCGGAAGGGCGTATGCCCGAAGGCGCGCAACCCGATCGCGAGCTGGTTCCGGACACTACCCGGTTACTTGGCGTATTCGGTGGAGCGGGTCTCGCGGATCACGTTCACGCGGATCTGGCCGGGATATTCCATTTCCTTCTCGATGCGCTTGGCGATCTCCTTGGCCAGGATCTTGGTGCCCTCGTCGGTCACGTCGTCAGGCTTGACCATGATGCGCACCTCGCGGCCGGACTGGATGGCATAGCACTTCTCCACGCCGTCGAAGGACATGGAAATCTCCTCCAGCTTCTCCAGACGCTTGATGTAGTTCTCCAGGCTCTCGCGGCGGGCGCCGGGACGGGCAGCGGAGATGGCGTCGGCGGCCTGCACCAGCACGGCTTCCACGGTCTGGGGCTCCACGTCGTTGTGGTGGGCCAGAATGGCGTGGATGACGTCGGGACTCTCGTGATACTTGCGGGCCAGCTCGCCGCCCAGGGTCACGTGAGTGCCCTCGGCCTCGTGGTCCACAGCCTTGCCGATATCGTGCAGCAGACCTGCACGCTTTGCCAGCTGTACGTCAGCGCCCAGCTCGGCGGCCATCAGACCAGCCAGATGGCTGACCTCAATGGAGTGCTTCAGCACGTTCTGGCCGTAGGAGGTGCGGTAGCGCAGACGGCCCAGCAGCTTCACCAGCTCGTGGTGAATGCCGTGCTGATTGGTCTCGAACACGGCGTTCTCGCCGGCCTCGCGGATCTGGTTGTCCACTTCCTTGCGGGCCTTCTCCACCATCTCCTCAATGCGGGCGGGGTGGATGCGGCCGTCCATGATGAGCTTCTCCACGGCGATGCGGGCGATCTCACGGCGGACGGGATCAAAGGCGGATACGATGACGGCTTCGGGGGTGTCGTCGATAATCAGATCAACGCCGGTGGCGGTCTCAAGAGCGCGGATATTGCGGCCCTCGCGGCCGATGATGCGGCCCTTCATGTCGTCGTTGGGCAGTGCGATGACGCTGACGGTGCTTTCGGCCACATGGTCGGCGGCGCACTTCTGGATGGCCAGCGCGATGATGTTGCGGGCCTTCTTTTCGCCTTCTTCCTTGGCGCGGGCTTCAATGTCGCGCACCATGGCGGCGGCGTCGTGGAAGGCGTCCTTCTGCACGCGCTCCACGATGACCTGCTTGGCCTCGTCCTGCGTCATGCCGGCGATACGCTCCAGCTCCTGCACCTGACGGCCGTGCATGGCCTCGGTTTCTTCCTGCAGCTTCTGGATCTCAGCCTGCTTCTTATTCAGGCTGTTCTCGCGGGCTTCCATGTTGTCGGCCTTCTTGTCCAGGGTTTCTTCACGCTGGATCAGGCGGCGCTCGGTACGCTGCACTTCGTTGCGGCGTTCACGCAGCTCGCGCTCGTTTTCAGCCTTTTCACGATCGTTCTCGGCCTTGGCCTTGAGGATCTCTTCCTTGGCTTCCAGGATCTTTTCCTTTTTGTACTCGTCGGCCTTGCGCACAGCGTCGTCGTAAAGATGCTTCGCGTACTCTTCCGTGCGGCCGATCTTCTTCTCAGCCACGTCCTTGCGGTAGCTGTAACCGGCAAATGCACACACAGCGCCTGAAATGACTGCGGCCAGGATAATCCACAGGATATCCATTTGGCAAATTTCCCTCCTTTTCCTGATGATTTTCTCAATGTCCGTAAAGCATTCTTGGCTCGGCAAAAAACCGTGCGGCCTATGTCCGCACGGCTGATACGCTGATTTTCGGATGGTCAAGATCCCTGAACATGGATGCTTTCGCTGCAAGAGGGTACACGTACCCCTTGAAAACACACAAAATCATGACGGTACGGCAGGGCATACCGCGCCCAACGTATCCTCATCATCCTGATGCGCAGACCGCCGCCTGGCATGACGACAATCCGTACGAAAAATGACGCTGACAGAAGCAATAGCGCCTCTGCTGCGATGTACAAGCAAAACAGGGAAATTTTATCTGAAAACAGCGCGGAAAGCAGCGTTATGGCTTTCCGTCAGCCGATCATTACATATTGTAATGGCAATGCGGCTTTCTGTCAAGGCGATTTGGTGCAAAAGGAACAAAGAATTTGGCGAAAAGCATGGATGTGCAGGCCAAAGGCGACAGGTGGAAGCGTTTTGGGGATTTCGACATTCATTATTTGAAATTTGCATAAGCATGCCGGGTGTGCTATGATAGGGGCAAAGGAAGATGCATGGGAGCGGATAGAGAATGGAGACGTTCGGCTTTGAGGAAATGCAGAAGATCCAGCATGAGCTGCAGGAAAAGTATAAGGACAAGTGGCCGCAGCTTTTTCCCCGGCAGGGCCGCAGCACCCTTTTGTGGATGATGAGCGAGGCCGGAGAAATAGCGGACATCATCAAAAAGAAGGGCGACGAAAGCATCATGATGGATCCTGCGGTCAGGCAGCACTTTGTGGAAGAAATGTGCGACGTAATGATGTACTTCAACGATCTGATGATCTGCTACGGCGTCGGCCCGGAGGAGTTGGCGCAGGCGTACCGAAGCAAGCATGAGAAGAATATGAACCGATGGTAATGAAAAACAGGGCTTCATGATGAAGCCCTGTTTTTAATCGGTCAGCTGCCGCACAACCTCGGCGGCCATGGCCAGCCCCATGGCGGCGGGTACGAAGATCGCGCTGGCGGGGATGGCTCTGCGAGAGCCGGGGGGCGCCTCGCAGGTATCGGCAGCAATGACCACCGGCGGCTCGGTGGAATAGACGACAGTCAGTTTCTTCACACCGCGCTTGCGGCACTCGCTGCGGATGATCCGGGCCAGGCGGCACTCGCGGGTATCATAAATATCGGCGACCTGCAGCTGCGTGGGATCTACCATGTTGCCTGCTCCCATGGCGCTGATGATGGGCACAGCGCAGCGGTCGGCCCGGGTGATCAGTTCCAGTTTGGCCGTAACGGTATCCACTGCATCCACAATGAAATCAAACCGGGTTAAGTCGATTTCGTCGGCGTTATCCGGCAGGTAGAACATCTGGTGCGCAGTAATACGCAGCTGCGGGTTGATGTCCGTCAGCCGCCGGGCCATAACGTCCACCTTGGGCTGTCCCAGGGTAGAGTGCAGCGCAATGATCTGGCGGTTCAGGTTTGTTTCGCCCACCACATCGTTATCGAACAGGTCGATGGCGCCTACGCCGCTGCGCACCAGCGCCTCTGCCGCATAGCCGCCTACGCCGCCCACGCCGAAGACTGCCACCCGGGCGTTTCTCAGGCGCTCCATGCCCTTTTCGCCGTAGAGTGGAGCCGACCGGGCAAACTGATCCATCATGGCCATCTCCTTAAAAATGCGCCGGAAGATACGCTCCTCCGACGCAGCAGTTTGTCAAAAAGTCGTTTCAGTCTGTGTAACTTAGCCGTCCGCAGGACTGAAATCGTGTAAGTCGGCTTTGCCGGCTTCGCGGGTTGTTGATTTTGCTCTGCAAAATCAATTCCTTACACGGAGGAACGGCGTCAGGGCAGGAATCTGCCCTGACAGTGACGGAGTGCAAATCTCGTTGAAAAACTTCTCTGGAAGTTTTTCAACGAAGAGTTTTACGGACCCGGATAAGCAACAGCGCTGTCACTGTACAGCTTGGCCTGGGTTTCAGCACCGGCCTTGCCGTCCACAGACAAACCGTTGTAACGCTGGAAGCTCTTCACGGCTTCCACGGTGGCGTTGTCATACAGGCCAGTCTTCTCGCTCAGGTAGCCCAGGTTCTTCAGCACCTGCTGCAGGGAAATCACAGCTTCGCCGCGATCACCCTTTTCCAGGGTTACATAGTCGTAGGAGGCCTGTGCGGGTACAGCGGAGGAGGAGTACATCCTCTTCAGGGTCTGGCTGCCAGCCTTGCCGTCCACGGACAGATCGTTGCGGATCTGGAAGGCGCGCACAGCGTCCTTGGTGGTCTGGCCGTAGATGCCGTCGATGCTGCCGTCGTAGTAGCCCAGCTCATACAGGGTGTACTGCAGGTTGGTCACAGCGCTGCCTTCGTCGCCCTCCGTCAGAGCGGAGTAGGAGATGGAGGCGCTGGTGCCGTAAAGCACTCGCTGGGTCTGGGGGCCGGCAATGCCGTCCACGCGCAGATCGTTCATCTGCTGGAAGACCTTCACTGCGTTGGTGGTGGCAGAACCGTAGTCGCCGTCCACAGAACCGGTGTAGTAGCCCAGATCCTTCAGCTTGCGCTGGAGCTTGCGCACCGCGTCGCTGTCATCGCCCTCGCGCAGGGTGATATAGCCGGTGGAAGACACCGTGCCGCTGCCTGCCGCGCTGCCGGCGGAGGAGTACTTGTTGGCGGAATCGGAGTAAATCTTGTTCAGGGTGGAGGTACCGGCGCGGCCGTCGTCGGACAGGCCGTTGTGCGCCTGGAAGGTCTTGACGGCGGCGATTGTTTCTGCGCCGTAGGAGCCGTCCACAGAGCCGTCATAGTATCCCAGGGACTTCAGCCGCTTCTGCAGTGCGCGCACGGAAGCGCCTTCCATGCCGCTCTTGAGGGTCACGCCCACAGAGGACTGCACGGTGGAAGTCTTGGCGGCCTTGTTGGAGTACAATTCCTCCAGGGTGTCGGGACCGGCTACACCGTCGTTCCACAGACCTTCGCGGGCCTGGAAAGCCTTCAGCGCATACTCGGTAGCGCCGCCGAACTCACCGTCAGCCTGACCGGCCAGCCAGCCCAGCTCGATGAGGCGGTTCTGCAGGGTACGCACCTTGGAGCCGCTGGAACCGACCTCCAGGTAGTAGTCCTTGCTCAGGTTGGGGGTGGCGGTGGCAGTGGGCTTCTTGGTGGCCTTGGTGGTGGGCTTGGGCGTCGCGGTCTTCTGAGAAGCCTCGTAACTCCGCTTGGAAATGGCGGAATCGGAATACAGCTTGTTCAGCGTATTCTTGCCGGCCTTGCCGTCCACGGACAGACCATTGGCCTTCTGGAACTCCTTTACAGCCGTTTCCGTGCCGTTGCCGAAGTCGCCGTCCACAGAGCCGGTGTAGTAGCCCAGATCCTTCAGCCGCTGCTGCA